>NZ_CEEDEW010000003.1:6610000-6977929 GCF_979254035.1 Duganella sp. AC237
GCGACCGCCTGGCGCGCAGCTTCCGCCACCGAGTCCAACGTCATGACGTTGGTCGAGCAGAAGCCGTAGGCGCCGCCGGCGATCACGCGCACACCGACGCCGGAGGATTCGGTGTTGACGATGTTTTCCACGTTCAGGTCGCGCGTGGTGATGAACTGGTTCAGGTAGCGGCCGATGCGCACGTCGCAATAACTGGCGCCGGCCTTGGTGGCGGCGTTCATCGCGGCGTCGGCCAGCGATTTTTTGAATTGCACGGCCATGGGATTGAGCAGCTCCTCGGCCGCGATGGCGTTGCCGAAAACCGGGATCAGCAAACTGCCGCCGGCGGCCGCGCCGACTTTTAGAAATGAACGACGTTCCACATGAACTCCTGAAAAATATGATCGAGTAAGTGGCGGCGCATGCATGGCGGATTACGCTGCGCTAATCCGCCCTACGTGGTTCCGCGCGACGCACGCGCCGCAGTCGAAGAGATACGTAGGGCGGATTAGGCGGAACGCCGTAATCCGCCAATGCCCGCGCGGCCCGCGTCTTTACACCGCGTCCGACAGCGACGTGAAGTTGAAGTCGCGCACCCGCATCGCCGGAATCAGCAACTGGTAATCCGACTCGTCGCCCGACAGGATCTCCGGCTTGCCCAATTCATCGATATTGTTCAACATCGACACCGGGCTTTCATTGAAGCGGAAGTTCTTGATCGGGTGCTTGATCTTGCCGTTCTCGATGTAGAAGGTGCCGTCGCGCGTCAAACCGGTCAACAGCACCGACTGCGGATCGACCATGCGGATGTACCAGGTACGGGTCACCAGCACGCCCTTCTTGGTGTTGGCGATCAGCTCCTCGGTCGACTTGTCGGTACCGGCCATGATGATGTTGCCGGGTGCGCCGATGGCGCGCTTGCCCTGCTTCTTCGCCCAGTACGTCGAGTAGTTCAAGGCGTTGATCTTGCCGTTCTTGATCAACTCCTGGTGCTCGCGCGCCAGCATGCTGCCGTTGTCCCACGGGAGCACCGCCACATTCTTGTCCCACGGGTCTGCCCACACATTGACCTGCTCGTCGAACAGCTTCTCGCCCATGCGGTTGCCGCCGCCCTTTTTCGACAGGAAGCTGCGGCCCTCGTCGGCCTGGCGCGCGTCGAAACCGTTGAACATATAGGCCAGCAGGTCGGACGTGGCGGCTGGCTCCAGGATCACCGTATAGCGGCCCGGTTCCAGCGCCTTGGCCTCGACCGACCGCAACGCCTTTTCGATCGCCACGTTGGACGCTTCACGCGCGTCGAATTTGCTGGCGTCGCCCACGCTGCGCTTGGCCCAGCCGGAACCGCGGCCATCCTCGGTGCGCACGGTCACGCTGAAATCGAGGCCGGTGTCGCGCTGGAAGCCGAACACGCCGTTCGAATTGGCGATGGCGGTGAACTTGGAAGTATCGGTGAAGAAGCCCGCCGCCACCAGCTTGTTCTTTTTGCTGTTCTCGATGCTGTACGCCGCCACCTGGGCGCGGAATTCAGGATCGATGTCGGCGGTCTTCTGGAAGAAGGTCTCGCTGGCCTTGTACTGCTGCTTGCCCGGCGTCGGCATGAACTCCGGGTTTTCCGGCGCCAGGCGCGCCAGGTCCTCGGCGCGGCGCACGGCCTTCTCCAGCGACTTGTCGTCCAGCTCATTGATGGTGGCGATACCCTGCTTCTTGCCGAAAGCGACCGACACCACCAGCTGCGTATCCTCGATCAAGCCGGCGGTCGACACGGCGTTGCGCGCGTAGCGGATATTGCCGGTGCGGCTGCCGCTCAGGTTCACTTCGCACTGGTCGGCCTTGGTCAGCGACAGCACCTTGTCGCAGATACGCTTGGTCTCTTCTTGACTCAAATTCTTCATATTCTCTGTTCTCCAGGCTTAGCCGATTTTGCGTGCGGTGTTGATGACGTTGATGCCGTTGAAGCGCGTGGTGCTGGCGCCGTGCGACACCACCGACGACTGCGAAGGCTGACCCTTGCCGTCGAAGAAGGAGCCACCCATGCGCCAATCGCGCTCGTCGCAGATGCCGGCGCAGGCGTTCCAGAATTCCTGCGTGTTGGACTGGTAGGCGACGTCCTCGAGCATCTGGCCGATCTTGCCGTTCTTGATTTCGTAGAACAGCTGTCCGCCGAACTGGAAGTTGTAGCGCTGCTGGTCGATCGAGAACGAGCCGTCACCGACGATGTAGATACCTTTCTTGACGTCCTTGATCATTTCGTCAGGCGTCATCTTCTTCTTGCCCGCCTGGAGGGAGACGTTGGGCATGCGCTGGAACTGCACGCTGCTCCAGTTGTCGGCGTACGAGCAGCCGTGCGACTCTTTTTCGCCGATGATGTGGGCCTGGTCGCGCGTGGCCTGGTAGTTGACCAGGATGCCGTCCTTGATGATGTCCCAGCGCTTGCACTTGACGCCTTCGTCGTCGTAGCCGACGTTGGCCAGCGAGCCTGGCGTGGTCTTGTCGGCGACGATGTTGACGATGTCCGCGCCGTACTTGAACTTCTTGCTCTGCCACTTATCGAGCGTGGCGAAGCTGGTGCCGGCAAAGTTGGCCTCGTAGCCCAGCACGCGATCGAGTTCGGTCGGATGGCCCACCGACTCGTGGATGGTCAGCCACAGGTGCTCGGGCGACAGCACCAGATCGTACTTGCCCGGTTCGACCGACTTGGCGGTCAGCTTTTGCTTGGCCTGTTTGCCCGCCGCGCGCGCGTCCTCGATCAAATCGTAGGAACCGGTGTACAGCGTGGTCACGCCGCCGGCGGCCTTGATCTTGTGCTCGGGGCGCGCGTCCAGGTATTCGTAGCCCATGCCGACCGGCGCCGACAAACCCTGGCGCGAGCGGAACTTGTTGGTCTTCTTGTCGACGGCGGTGGCGAACACCGGCATCCACAGACGGTGCAGGTCCTGGTCGATGTAGGAGCCGTCGGTCGATGCGAAGTACTTCTGCTGGTTCACCTGGAACAGCAACGATTGCATGAAGCTGGCGCCGCCGTCCATGCCGGCCTTGTTGGCGGCGATCAGCAGGTCGGCCTTCTCCTTGATCGGCACCGTGCGCCAGTCCTTGACGATCGGCGTGGCCCACGACACTTCGCCCACGCCCTTGACGGGGGCCAGTTGAACGGGTTCGGTTTGCAGCCTGGCGTTGGCCTTGGCGATGGCGACCGCCTGGCGCGCCGCGGCGGCCACGCCGTCCGGGGTCATGTCGTTGGTGGCGGCGAAGCCGTAGGCGCCGCCGGCGATCACGCGCACGCCGACACCGGCCGATTCCGTGTTGACGACGTTTTCGACATTCAGGTCGCGGGTGGTGATGAACTGGTTCAGATAGCGGCCGACGCGCACGTCGCAGTACGAGGCGCCGGCCTGGGTGGCCGCCGTCATCGCGGTATCGGCCAGCATCTTCTTGAACTGCACGGCGACCGGCGCGAGCAGCTCCTCGGCGGCGATCGCGCGACCGAAGGCGGGCAGCAGCATCGTACCCAGGGCCAGACTACTAATATTGAGGAAAGCACGTCGTTCCATCGTATCTCCAAACGTAAGGCAATGATTGTGGGCCAGCCGCCCAAGGTTCTGCTTTGCTTTTATTTGCTCTTCTAGCGCGTCCTACTCTGATAGCGCTTGCTTCTTTACGTGACACCTGAATATCCGTCGCCGTTTCCGCACGATTGCCAATATTAGCGCCGGATCAGGAATCGGGATAGGCAAAATGTATGCCATCCACCACAACGAAACACTGTGTTACAAGAGTCCCCGGACGGGGCGTCGAAGGTGGGAAAAGTGTCCGCGAAAGTGTCCGCGAAGTGTCCGGCAGGTGTCCGCGAGTGTCCGCGTCCGGCGCGACGAGGTCCAGCCTAACGCGCGGCGACGGCACGCCGCACTTCGGTGGTGCGGCCGTCGCAATTCGCTTGATCTTTTTGCATGCATGGCCGATGATCGCGCAGGGCGGGCGACTGCGCGCCGCCAACCGAACCCTCAGGAGACTTTGCATGAAGAGATATCTCGTGGCCGCCCTGGCCACCACCACGCTGTTCGCTGCAAGCGGCGCGATCGCCGCCACCGAAGCGGCCGACGCCAAACTGAAGGCCGCCGTCGCCGCCAGCACCCGCACCCCGGCCAACGTGCAGCGCGACGCCTACCGCCACCCTTACGAGACGCTGGCGTTCTTCGGCATCCGCCCGGACATGACGGTGGTCGAACTGGCGCCGGGCGCCGGCTGGTACACCGAGATCCTGGCGCCCTACCTGCGTGATAGCGGCAAATTGATCCTCGGCGGCGCCGACCTGGCCGCGCCGGACGAACGTGAACGCAACTCGGCGCAGCGCGTCATGGCGCGCCTGAACGCCAATCCGGTGTACAACAAGGTGGCGCTGGGCGTGTTCTCGCCGCCGCGCAAATATGAATACGCGCCGGCCGGCAGCGTCGACATGGTGCTCACCTTCCGCAACATCCACAACTGGATACCGGCCGGTCCGGAGAATATGAAAGCGCTGTTTGCCAGCGTCTACACGGCGTTGAAGCCGGGCGGCGTGTTTGGCGTGGTCGAGCATCGCCTGCCGGCCAACAAGACCCAGGACGAAACGGCCAGCAGCGGCTACATGCACGAGAAGTATGTGATCGGCCTGGCCGAGGCGGCGGGCTTCAAGCTGGCGGCCAAGTCGGAAATCAACGCCAACCCGAAAGACACCGCCGACCACAAAGGCGGCGTCTGGGCGCTGCCGCCGACCTACGGTAATAAAGACGAGGACCGCGCGAAGTACCAGGCGATCGGCGAAAGCGACCGCATGACGCTGAAGTTCGTCAAACCGTAATCATGTGACGGGGATCAGAACCGGGTGAACTTGTTCTCGTCCGGCGATCCCTGGGCGGCCGCCGAGACAACCCGTGCCGAACGTGCCATCGGCGCCGCCGCTCCCTTGATGGAAGCGGCGCGCCGCGCCGGCACCCGCTCCTCGACCGCATAGCGTTTGAATACCGCCATCAACTGCCCCAGCTGCTCGGCCTGGGCGCTCATCTCCTCCGACGTCGCCGCCAGTTCCTCCGAGCTGGCCGCGTTCACCTGCGTGGTCTGGCTAAGCTGATTGACCGCGCTGTTAATCTGACGCACGCCGGAGCTCTGTTCTTCCGACGCCGCCGATATTTCCTGCACCAGGTCCGACGTCTTGCGGATATTGGGCACCAGCGCATCGAACATCACGCCGGCCTGCTCGGCCAGATCGACGCTGTCGGCCGCCACTTTGCTGATCTCCTGCGCCGCCACCTGGCTGCGCTCCGCCAGCTTGCGCACCTCCGCCGCCACCACCGCGAAGCCCTTGCCGTGTTCATGCGCGCGCGCCGCCTCGATGGCCGCGTTCAGCGCCAGCAGATTGGTTTGATAGGCGATATCGTCGATGATGCTAATCTTGCTGGCGATCTGGCGCATCGCCGCCGCCGTCGCCTTCACCACTTCGCCGCCCCGCGTTGCATCCACGGCGGCCTGGGTGGCGATGCCGTCGGTGACCTTGGCGTTTTCGGTATTCTGCGCGATCGACGCCGTCATCTGCTCGATCGAGGCGCTGGTTTCCTCGACCCCGGCGGCTTGCTCGCTGGCCGCCTGCGACAGCGACTGCGCCGTCGAACTGACTTCCTGCGACGCCCCGGCCAGGCCGGCGACCACCATCTGCACTTCGCGCACGATGCCCGACAGGCTGCGCGCCAGCCATACCGCCAGCACGCATCCCAGCATGGCGATCACGATGTCGACCGACAGGATCAAGCGCTTGGCCGATTCCGTTACCTCGGTCATGGCCGCCGATTCACGGTCGGTGACGTTGTCGTTGAGCTTGAGCAGCTTGCGGAAGGCGCCGGCGATGGCGGCGTCGGCGCCTTTGATGGACTTGTCCATTTCCGTCGCCGTCATGCCTTTCGCCTGCATCGCTTCCAGCTCGACCATGCTGTCGCCATAGGCCTTGACGCCGGCCGCCACCTCGCCCAGCAGCACCTGCTCTTCTTCGCTGAGCGGGCCGACTGCCTTGTAGTTGGCCATTTCCTTGTCGATATTGGTCAGCGCGGCGCGGAACTGGGTGTTTTGCTCGCCGCCGCGCAGGATATAGTTCTTGAATTGCTGGACCGCCTGGCCCTGCGAGATGACGCCTTCGAGCACGGCGTTCTTGCGCGCCAGCGTGACGCTCTCGAAGTGCCCCCATTGATCGTGAAGCGCCGTCAGTTTGGCGAAGGCGATAATCCCCAGCGCCACCACCAGTAATACGATGGCGCCGAACCCGGCATGCAGCCGGGTCTCCATTTTCATTTGTTTGAACATGATGGTTCTCCAGGGTGATTTGTTGGTGTAGAAGCGGTGCGCGCCTACACGTGATCGAGGGCGGCGGGAGCGATGGCGGCCAGGTCGCCGACCGACGCCACCCGCCGCACGTCGAGCAGCAGCACGAAGCGGCCATTGACCTTGCCTATCCCCTGCAGCATCTCGGCCCGCACCTGCGCGCCAAGGCTGGGCGCCGGCTCCACCTCGGACGCTGGAATGTCGAGCACCGCGTTGACCGCGTCGACCAGGATGCCGATCACGAAGGCGCCGGCGCCGGCGTGGCCATCGACTTCGACGACGATGATGCAGGTGCGTTTGCTGACCGGTACCGGCTCGCGCTCCAGCCGGCACGCCAGGTCGAGCACCGGCACCGCCGTGCCGCGCAGGTTGATCACGCCGCTGATACAGGGCGGCATTTGCGGCACAGGCGTCACGCCCGCATACTCCAGTATCTCGCGCACGGCCAGGATACCCATCGCGAACATGTCCTGTCCCAGCATGAAGCTGAGATATTGCGGCTCAGCGCCTTGTACGTTGCTCATCATCGGTCCCGCTTTAGAATTTAACGAAATGCGATTCGTCCGGATCGGCCATGTCCATCATCTGCTTGCTGCTGCCGTGGCCCGGACGACCACGCCCGTTGCCTGGCTTGGCCGGCCTGGCCGGCGCCCGGGTGGTGCGCAGCGGTCGCGAGGCGCCCGACAGCTTGAAGAAGGACATGGTCTCCTGCAGTTGCTCGGCCTGGCCGCTCATCTCCTCGGCGGTGGCGGCCAGCTGCTCGGAGGCGGACGCGTTCTGCTGCGTGGTCTGGCTCAATTGCGTGATGGCCGAATTGATCTGGCCAACGCCGGCCGATTGCTCCTCCGACGCCGCCGTGATCTCCTGCACCAGGTTGGAGGTGCGGCGGATGTTGGGCACCATTTCATCGAGCAGATGGCCGGCCTTCTCGGCCAGCTGCACACTGCTGCTGGCCACCTGCTCGATTTCCTGCGCCGCGATCTGGCTGCGCTCGGCCAGCTTTCGCACCTCGGCCGCCACCACCGCGAAGCCCTTGCCATGCTCGCCGGCGCGCGCGGCCTCGATTGCCGCGTTCAGCGCCAGCAGGTTGGTTTGATAGGCGATATCGTCGATGATGCTGATCTTCTTGGCGATCTGCTGCATCGCGGCCACCGTCGACTTGACCGCGTCGCCGCCTTCGACCGCTTCAACAGCGGCCTTGCTGGCGATACCGTCGGTGACCTTGGCGTTCTCGGTGTTCTGCGAAATCGACGCCGTCATCTGCTCGACCGAGGCGCTGGTCTCCTCGGTGCCGGCGGCCTGCTCGCTGGCGGCCTGCGACAGCGACTGCGCCGTCGCGCTGACTTCCTCGGAGGCGCTGGCCAGCGACTCGGCACCGTTGTTCACGTCCTGCACCACCTGCGAGAGCTTGTCGATCATGCCCTTCATCGCCGCCAGCAGGCTGGTGGTGTCGCCCGCTTTGACCTGCACGTCGGCGCTCAAATCACCGTCGGCCACCTTGCGCACGATCTCCGCCGCGTAGCCCGGGTCGCCGCCCAGCTGGCGCATGATGCCGTTCAGGATGATCAACCCTATCGCCGCCAGCAACGCCAGCGCGACACCGCCGCTGACGTACATGCTGTTCATGGCGCTGGCGGAAGCGACATCGGCGTGTTTGACGTCGTTCTCACCGTATTGGACGTTCAGCGCCACCAGTTTGTTGAGGCTCTCCTCGGCGGCGGCGAAGGACGGACGGTTTTCCTGCAGCGTCTTATGCAGGAGCGCGAACAATTCCCTGCGCTTGCCTGGCTCCGCGCGCGCTATCTGCGCCGCGATGTCGGTGATGGCCATGTCGCGCGTCTTCCAGGTATCCCACTGTTTGGCGAAGGTCTTCCATACGTCGGCCTCCTCCGGCTCCTGCGGCAAGGCGTCATAGGTTTTCCAGGCCGCGTCGACCGCGCTCCAGGTGTCCTGCTTGCGTTTTACCTCGGCGGCGATATCGTTGGCGTCTTCTGGGAACATGCCCATCGCGTCGATGAAGCGGCTCGACGAGCGCAGCGCGGTCTGCGCTTCGTTGATGACCATCAAAGCCCGTACCGAGGGCATGCGGTTCTTGCCCAGTTCATTGAGCATCTCCCCTTGCCCCTTCAAGCCGGAGAAGGCAATGAAGACCACCACCACAAGCGCCAATATCGCTACGGCGAGCAATGCCAGGATCTTGGTCCTGACGGTCAGGGTTGATAGCATGATGGTTCCTTCCGTGTGATGCGGATAAAAAGCGATTTATAGGGCCAATTGCTGCAGGATTTCGCGATAGATCGCATTGAGTGCTACTGTTTTTTCGACGCCGCCGCGCTTGACGGCCTCCTTGGGCATGCCGTAGACCACGCAACTCGCCTCGTCCTGCGCGACGGTGCGCGCGCCGGCCTTGAGCATCTCCAGCATGCCGGCGGCGCCGTCGTCGCCCATGCCGGTCATGATCACGCCCAGCGCGTTGGCGCCAGCCGCCCGCGCGGCGGAGCGGAACAGCACATCGACCGATGGCCGATGGCGGTTGACCAGCGGGCCGTCGACCACTTCCACAAAGTACTGGGCGCCGGTGCGGCGCAACAGCATATGCTTGCCGCCGGGCGCGATCAGCACCTGGCCCTGGAGCACGCGGTCGTTGTTGGCCGCCTCCTTGACGCGCACCGCGCACACGCTGTCGAGGCGTGCCGCGAAGGCGGCGGTGAATTTTTCCGGCATGTGCTGCACCACCACGATGCCGGGGCACACGCGCGGCAGCGATGTGAGCACCTCTTCCAGCGCCTGCGTGCCGCCGGTGGAGGTGCCGATCGCCACCACGCGCTCGGTGGTGGCGGTCATCGGCCGGGCATCGGCCGGCGGCAGCACGGCGTCCGCATTGAGCTTGGCGGCGACCGGCGGCGCCGGCGCCCGGCCCGCCAGCTTGCCCACGCGCGCGCCGGACGCCGCCCGCACCGCCGACACCAGTTCGTCGGCGCTATCGTGCAGGAACTGCTTGAGGTCCAGGCGCGGTTTGGTGATGATGGCGACCGCGCCGGCGCCCAGCGCCTCGACCGAGGTCTGCGCGCCCTTCTCCGTCAACGTCGAACAGATCACCACCGGCGTCGGACGCTCGGCCATGATCTTGCGCAGGAAGGTGATGCCGTCCATCTTGGGCATCTCGACATCGAGCACGATCACGTCCGGCCACTGCACCTTCATGCGCTCCATCGCCAGCAGAGGATTGGCCACCGCGTAGGTGACGGTGATGCCCGGCGAGGCGTTGAGCAAGCCGCTGAGGACCTGCCGCACCACGGCCGAATCGTCGACGATCATGACGTTGATTGTACTCATGCGTTTTCCCTGGTGCGGGCAGCTTTCGGTTCCGGCGGAACCTGGCGGCTGAGTACATCGCCGCTGCGGATGGTGAAGATCAATTGCCGGTGCCCTTCGCCGAACAGGCTCTCGGAGACGACGTGGATGCCGTTCTTGTGCAGCATTTCGCGCGCGAAGTCGCCGTTTTGCAGGCCGATGTCGCGCACATTGGGATTACGGGGAAACATGGCGCCGCCGCCGAAGATCTTGGCCTGGCACTGGCCGGGCGCCACGTCGTGGCGCGCCAGGCCGTCGAGCAGCAGGTGCATGGCGTCGTCGCCGTACATGCCCGGCTTGTCGTGGGCTTTTCGATGTCCCGTGCCCGGCAGCAGAAAGTGCGACATGGCGCCGATGCGGCGCGCCGGGTGCCACAGCGTGACGGACACGCAGGACCCCAGCAGCGTGCGCACGCGATAGCGCTCGTCGCCGACGAAATAATCGCCGGACATCAGAAAGACATCGATCAGTTTCGAATCGGGCATGGCGCCGCTATGCCTTCCTGTAGATCGATGGCGCGACGACCGACATGGTGTCGTTGATGTCGTTCAGGGTCTCGGAGTGGCCGATCAGGAAATAGCCGCCGGGACGCAGCTGGGCGAGCAACCGTGCCACCACCTGGCGCTTGGTCTCCAGGTTAAAGTAGATCATGACGTTGCGCAGGAAGATCACGTCGAAGCAGCCGATCTTGGGCAGCGGCGCGTTCAGGTTCACCTGCTGGAACTGGACCCGCTGGCGCAACGCGCGCTCGATCAGCATGGTGCCGACCTCGCTGCCCTGGCCCTTGAGGCAAAAGCGCTTCAGGTAATCCTGCGGCATCTGGCTGGCGCGCTCCATCGGATAGTGGCCGCTTCGGGCGCGCTGCAGCACCCGCGTGCTGATGTCGGTGCCCAGCACTTCCCAGGCGGCGTCGCCCAGCACGTCGGCCAGCACCATGGCGATACTGTAGACTTCCTCGCCGCTCGAGCTGGCGGCGCTCCACACGCGCATCGTCTGGCGCTTCTCGCGCGCATCGAGGGCCAGCTCGCGCAGCAGCTGGAAGTGTTTGGGTTCGCGGAAAAAATAGGTTTCGTTGGTGGTCAGCAGATCGACCGCCATCTGCAGCTCGGCGGGGTCCGAGCGGCTTTCGAGCAGGCGCAGATAGTCGCTGTAGCTATCGAGTTGGTAATGCGCCAGGCGCTTGGCCAGGCGGCCGCTGACCAGCGCCTGCTTGCCATTGGACATAGTGATTCCGGCGGCGTCGTAGATGAAGCGCTGGAACTGCATGAACTCACGATCGGAGATGGCTACCAAGGGCATGACGCGTCACATTCAAAAAATCTGGAGAACAATCAGGAAAGCAGCGGGGGAGCGGCGGCTGCCGCGCCGCCGGCGGCGGAACGGGCCATCTCCACCACCTCCTCGGTCGACAGCACGCGGTCGATCGCCAGCAGGATGACGAACTTGCTATTGAACTTGCCGATGCCGGCGATGAAGTCGGGACGGATGCGGGTGCCGAACGACGGCGCCGGCTCGATGTCGCCGGCGGCGATTTCCACCACCGCGTTGACGGCGTCGACCAGCATGCCCAGCACCTGCTTGCCGTCGCCGCCGGCGCCCGCGACTTCGACGATGACGATGCAACTGCGCTTGGTGATGGCGCTGGGACTGCGGCCGAAGCGCGCCGACAGGTCCATCACGGGCACCACCGCGCCGCGCAGGTTGATCACGCCGCGCACGCAGGCAGGCATCATCGGCACCGTGGCCAGGCTGCCGTACTCGATGATCTCCTTGATGTGCAGGATGCCGACGGCGAACTGCTCCTCGCCCAGCATGAAGGTCAGGAACTGGCTCGGCAGCGCCGCCCCGCTTTGCAGCGCGACGATCGCACTGCTGCCGTAGGTGACGATGTTGCTGGCGGCGGCGTTGGCCGACTGGTTAACCATATGCGTAGTCTCCTCGTTTCACTAGGCGGCCAGGGCCACCGTGCCTTTGCCGCCGACGGCCTGCATCAGCGAGGCCACGTCCAGGATCAGCGCCACCTCGCCGCTGCCCAGGATGGTCGAGCCGCTGATGCATTTGACTTCGCTGAACATGGGGCTGAGCGGCTTGATGACGGTCTGGAATTCGCCCAGCAAGGTGTCGACCACCAGGCCGGCGCGGGTGGTGCCCAGCTTGAGCACCACGATACTCTCGCGCCGCGTGGCCGCGCCGTCGATGCGGAACAGCGAGCGCAGACGGATGAACGGCAGCACCTGTCCGCGCAGGTTGCAGTAGTCCTGCCCCGGTTCGGTGGCGAACTCGATGCACTCTTCGATCATGTCGAGCGGGATGACGAACACCGAGCCGCCCACCTGCACCAGGAAGCCGTCGATGATGGCCAATGTGAGCGGCAGGCGCACGGTGACGGTGGTGCCGGCGCCCTCCCTGCTGCTGACGTCCACGCTGCCGCGCAGCGCGGTGATATTGCGCTTGACGACATCCATGCCGACCCCGCGCCCGGACAGGTTGGTGACCTTCTCCGCCGTCGAGAACCCGGCCTCGAAGATCAGGTTGTAGATTTCGCTGTCGCTCAGTTTGCGCTCCGGATCGACCAGCCCGCGCTCGACCGCCTTGGCCAGGATCTTCTCCTTGCGCAGACCGCCGCCATCGTCGCTCACCTCGATGACGATGCTGCCCGATTCGTGGAAGGCGTTCAACTTGATCATGCCCTTGGCCGGCTTGCCGCTGGCGATGCGCACATCGGCCGGCTCGATGCCGTGGTCCATGGCGTTGCGCACCAGGTGCATCAACGGGTCGCCGATCTTCTCCACCACGGTCTTGTCCAGCTCCGAATCCTCGCCGTCGACCATCAGGCCGATGTCCTTGCCCAACTCGCGCGCGACATCGTGCACCACGCGCTGGAAGCGGTTGAAGGTGGCGCCGATCTTCACCATGCGCAGCTCGAGCGCGGCGTCGCGCACCTCCTCGACCAGGCCCGATAAGGTCGACGTGCATTCCTGCAGGTCGGTGTTGTGGATCTGCTGGCCGATCATGCTGGCGCGTGCGCCGGCGATGATCAACTCTCCCACCAGGTCGATCAGGCGATCGAGCTTGTCGGAATCGACCCGGACCGAGCGGCTCTCCTGCGCCTTCTGCTCGACCACCTGCTTTTGCTTCGCCAGCGCCGCCTCCACCACCACCGGCGGCACGTTGCCGGCGGCGACCAGGATGCTGCCCAGGCGCGGCGGCGATTCATCTCCGCCATCCTTGCCCTTTACCTCGCCGCTCGATTGCTGTTGCAGCGCGCCGGCAAGTTCGGACGCGGTCACACTGCCGCACAGGACCAGGATCTCGCCCAGGCGCGTGGGCTGCTCCGGCAAGGCGCGGATCAGATCGACGTACTGCGACACTTTGCTGTGCGGCGGGATGATGCGGATCTCGCAGTCGTCTTGCACGAACTCGAACACGCCGACGATGGCCTCGCGGTCGGCGTTGCTGTCGAAGGCGATCTCGAAACCCAGATAGCACAGTTCCGCGTCCATCTCCTCGGCCGCCGGCATGGCGTCGGGCACGGTGGCGATGCCGACGATCTTGCCCAGTTTGGCCAGATAGCGCAGGAACGCGATCGGATCCATCCCGTTCTGCAAAACGCCACGGCCGAAGCGCAGCGAGATGTGCCAGTAGTCGCTGTCGCCGGCCACCTTGTCGATGCGCTCGACGCCCGGTTCCGACTGCACGGTCAGCGACTGCGCCGAGGCCGGGGCGGACGCGCCGTGGGCGGGTTCGGCCCCGCCGTGGCCGCCCGACATGTGCCGGCGCAGCTGGTGCAGCAGCATCTCGCCCTCGGGCGCGGTATCGGGATCGGCCTCCAGCTGGCCGGCGGCCAGCGCCTCGGTCATGCCGGACAAATAATCGCAGCACGACAGCAGCAGCACGATCATTTCATCGTTGATCACCACGCGGCCGTCGCGCACCTCGTCGAGCAGGCTTTCCACCACGTGGGTGAAGGCGACGATGTGATCGAGGCTGAACAGGCCCGCCGAGCCCTTGATGGTGTGGGCGGCGCGGAAGATGGCGTTGATCGCCTCGCCCTGGTCCCCGGCGATGTCGATGTTGAGCAGCGCGTTCTCCATGTCCTCCAGGAGTTCGCGGCTTTCGGTGATGAAGGTCTGTAGCGCTTCGTCCAGGTTCATGACTGGCCTTCCGATGAATTTAGCTGTGGATCAGCAGGGCGTCGCCGAAGAAGGCGCCCAGGTTGAGCATCTCGACAATCTCGACCACGGCGGGGCTGTGGTTCAGCAGGCGCAGTTCGCGCTTGTCGGCGGCGGCGGTGTTCTTGGCCAGCATCAGCACCTGCAGGCCGGCCGTATCGAGCTCGGTGACGCCAGACAGGTCCACTTCCAGCACGGGCGACTTGCGCAGCGCCTCCAGCACCGTCACCTTCAGATCGGCGGCGCGGTAGATCGTCAGCTCGCCGTCGATGGCGAGACGGGTCACCCCGGTGGCATCGTCGGAACTCATGGCAGCACCAGCTTGGCCACGGCGCCGAGCAGCACCTCAGGCTTGAACGGCTTGACCACCCACGCCTTGGCGCCGGCGGCCTTGCCCTCCTCCTTCTTGCCCTCCTGCGATTCGGTGGTGAGCATGATGACCGGCGTGAAGCGGTAGTTCGGCAACTGCTTGAACTCCTTGACGAAGGTGATGCCGTCCATATTGGGCATGTTCACGTCGCACACCACCAGATGGATTTTCTGGCCGGTGCATTTGGACAGCGCGTCGACACCGTCGCGCCCTTCGATGACATCGTAGCCCGCGCCCTTGAGCGCGATGCCCACCACCTGGCGCAGAGACGCGGAATCGTCGACCACCATAATCGTTTTTGCCATGGCTTATGTACCCTATCTACCTTGTGGTTTCAGAAAAAAGTGATCTCGTCGGCGGCGGCGGCAACCGGCGCGGCGTGCTTGGAGCCGCTGTGCACCGCGTGCTCCTCGGCCATCGCGTAGGTCTTCTGCAGCTCGTGCAACAGCGGCGCCGGATCGAGCGGCTCGAGCACGTGGTGCGCCTCGTAGCGGACGCGGTTCTCGCGCAGCAGCGACGGCAGCAGCTCCATGTTCTCGCGCACGTGCGCCATCACCTGGCTGACGCGGTCCTGGAACTGCAGCTGCACCAGCGCCTGTCCCACCTCGCCCTGGATGTCGATGCTCTCCTGCTTGAGCAGATCGGACGACTGCACCAGCGCGTCGGTCATGCTGCGGAAGTCGGCCAGCACGGTGTCGATCATGCCCTCGGCCGACTGCATCGAGCGGTCTTCCTGCTCGCTCGATTGCTCGGCCGCCTGGCTGGCGGCGAGGATGGCGCTGCTGATCAAGCCGACCCGGTTGGAGATGTTGCGGCCCGTCTCGGCCGAGCGGCTCGACAGGTTGCGCACCTCCTGCGCCACCACCGCGAAGCCGCGCCCCGCCGGTCCCGCGCGCGCCGCCTCGATCGCGGCGTTGAGCGCCAGCAGGTTGGTCTGCGCGGCGATGCTGGCCACCCCTTCGGCCATGTCGCGCAGCTCGCGCGTGAAGCGTTCCAGGTCCTTGATCTGCGCCAGCATGGCATGCTTGGATGACATCGCCGACTTCATCGACGTCACCACGGAGCCAAGCTGCGACTCGCTGCGCGCGAATACCTCGGTCATCGACGGCGCGCCCTTGCCGCCACCGCCATCGACGCTGGAGACGTGCAGCGCATGGTCCAACTTATCGACGATGCTCGAGAAGCGGCCGGCCAGGTCGGCGACGGCTTCCTCCATTTGCGTGCGGGAGTTTTCAATATGGCGGCACCAGATCGGCAGCACGGCGTCGCCGAAGCGTTCGCGCCCGTCGAGGTAATCGTCGACCATCGACGCTCCGCCCGCAGCGGCGCCGGCGGCGCCCTGGCCGAACGCGCACCAGGCGGCGGCGGCCAGCAGCAGCACGGCCCACAGCACCGCGTACCAGCCCCATGCGTTCCATCCTGCGGCCATCGTTCCTGCCGCGCCGGCGCCGGCGAGCGCGAACGGCACCACCACGCTTCTGTCCAATACAAATTTTGTCTTCACTGTCTTCACTAAACGCCACCCCGCTGAAGTCTCAAAAACGTCGCCGATGGGAACGTCTGAAGGTCCAACTCTATCGCAATTGAACCGCCTTTGTTCTCATAAACTTTAAATCTGGCCGGCCCATTGCAACATCCTGTTGCACCCGCGCAACCACGAACGGAGCCTTATAGAGACTAGCAAAACGGTACTTTGGGGGACCCCGCAGCGGGCCGCCGACTCTCGACAATTTCTTACTTTCAATGTAGATTGGCAAGGTTGCATAGCTGTTAATGACAGCGTCGCACCCCCCACTTGATAAAGGAAGAAACATGAAACAATATGGCGCGGAATTTTTTGGAACATTTTGGCTGGTGCTCGGCGGCTGCGGCAGCGCGGTGCTGGCGGCGGCCTTCCCTGGCGTCGGCATCGGCCTGCTCGGCGTGTCGCTGGCGTTCGGCCTGACGGTGCTGACGATGGCATACGCCATCGGCCACATCTCCGGCTGCCACCTCAACCCGGCGGTGTCGATCGGCCTGTGGGCCGGCGGCCGCTTCCCGGCCAATAAACTGCTGCCGTACATCGTGGCGCAGGTGCTCGGCGCGATCGTCGCCGGCGGCGTGCTGTATGTGATCGCCACCGGCAAGGCCGGCTTCGACGTGGCGGGCGGCTTCGCCTCGAACGGCTATGGCGCGCACTCGCCGGGCGGCTACTCGCTGACGGCGGCGCTGGTGACCGAGGTCGTGATGACGATGATGTTCCTGCTGATCATACTGGGCGCGACCGACGAGCGCGCGCCGAAGGGTTTTGCGCCGCTGCCGATCGGCTTGGGGCTGACCTTGATCCACTTGATCAGCATCCCGGTCACCAACACCTCCGTCAACCCCGCGCGCAGCACCGGCGTGGCGCTGTACGTCGGCGACTGGGCCACCGCGCAGCTGTGGGCGTTCTGGGTCGCGCCGATCGTCGGCGCGCTGCTGGGCGCCGCCATCTACCGCTTCATCGGCAAGCCGGAGGAAGTCATCGCGGTGACCAGTCAACGTAAAGCGGCGTAACACCGAAGTCATCCTCCCATCCTCTCCCGCAGGTCCGTGCCCGGCGCCCGGACCTGCCCCGCCCAGGCGCTTTCGCGCACCGCCGTACCCTCCGGCGCGAAAAGGTTTACACTTCGTCCTCGCGTGGTCGGCTATTCACATACCGGCATCCATTACATCATCGCCGGTTGCTGCAGCCGCGCCATCGAAACATGAACCAGGCATTCTTAGAGCACAGGGCAAAGTACCGCGACGTCGTCACACAGCGCTACCGCGTGACCCCGGAAATGTACGACGAGGTATCGCGCCTGCTGGCGCCGATCGCCGCGCCAATCAGCATGCGCAAGGGCGAGTACCTGCAGCGCATCGGCGTGCTGGCGCAAAGCGTCTACTGGCTGCACAGCGGCGTCGCCCGCACCGGCTTCCTCACCGACGCCGGCAACGAGGTGACTTTGTACTTCCGCACCGACGGCCAGGCCGCCGCCTCCCACGACGATCTGCTGCGCGCCAACCGCAACGAGCTGTCGCACAATTTCGTCATCGCCGAAACGGCGATCCACGGCTACCACATCGACTGGGTCGCGCTGACCGGTCTGGCCGAGCGCCACGGCGTGTTGCGCGACTATTATCTGAAGGCCTCCGAGCACGGCATCATCGACCAGGGCAAGCGGCTTTACCTGAGCGTATGCCCGGCGCTGGGACGGCTGGCGGCGTTCCGGCGCGACTATCCGGGCCTGGAGCACCGCATCTCGCAAAAGGTGGTGGCGTCCTTCCTTGGCGTCACGCCGCAGTACATGTCGCAGCTGCTGCGCCAGGACGCGGCCGAGAACAAGCGAAACTAACCGGCTGAACGACCAAACCGCGAGGCGAAAAAAAGCGTCCCGTGGGACGCTTTTTCCTGACCAATGCAGCGGTCTTATTTCTTCATGCCGGTGATCTTGTTCTGCGCGTCGACGAACACGATCTTCGGTTTGTAGTCGGCGATCTGCTCTTCGGTCATCGGCGCGTAGGTGCAGATGATCAGCAGGTCGCCCAGGTGCGCCTTGCGGGCTGCGGCGCCGTTCAGCGAGATCTCGCCGGTGCCGCGCAGGCCCGGAATCGCGTAGGTCGCGAAACGCTCGCCGTTGTTCACGTTATACAGATCGATATGCTCGTTCGGCAAAATATCGGCCGCCTCCAGCAGATCCATGTCGATCCCGCAGGAACCCTCGTAGTTCAGATCCGCCTGCGTGACCGTAACCCGGTGCAGCTTGGCACGCAGCATAACTCGTTGCATAGACATCTTCTTCATCCCTCGATTAGTAATCATTCAAGCTTGCCAAAGTGCCTTTGCGGGACCCGATGCAATGCGAGGGCGATATCATATCACTAGCCGGACTCATGCGGCTACTCCTGCCATTTATTTAGGCGACGGCGTGAAGTTCAAATCGCGGAAGTCGTAGCTGAAGTCCGTCTCGGTCGAAATGGGCTCCATCTTCATGCGCTCGATGCTGCCGTTCGGGTTCAGTGCAAACGTGACGTAGGCGTCGGCGTTGAAGCTGCGCTCCTTCCAGCGGACGATGAAGGTATCGTGCTGGAAGTGCTCCAGCTCCCCCGTCAGGTCCGGCGTGCGGGCGAAGCGCATCACGCGCTTGCCACCTTCGGCGGCGATGGTGACCTTGCCGTACCACGGGTCTTCATACGCGCCGTCGTAGGACGCCAGCGGCAGCGACGGCGACGACCTGGCCGCGCGCGCCGTGTGCTCCTTGCCCAGGCGCTCCAGCTCCTCCTTGTGGGCCGCCGCCTCCTGCTCGGCGTACAGCTTGATCCAGTCGGTGGCCGGCACCTTGAGGTACTGGTCGAGGATGCGCCAGTACAGGGCCGCCATCGCCGGGCCGTTTTCGGCGTTGGTCAGGATCGCGATGCCCAGTTTTTCCTCGGGCACCATCAGCACCGTCGAATAGAATCCCACCAGCGCGCCGCCGTGCATGGCGATCTTGCGGCCCTTGTAGTCGCGCAGGCTGAAGCCCAGGCCGTAGGCGGCGAAGTTGGCCTTGGTGGCCGCCAGCGCCGGTTTCGGCTCGCGGATGCGCATCGGCGTTTGCTGGGTCCACATCTCGGCCAGTTGTTTGGCGCCGATCAGTTGCTTGCCGTCCGGTGTCTTGCCGTCGTTGAGCAGTAAATTCATCCAGCGCGCCACGTCCCCGGCGCTGGTGTTCAGCCCCACCGCGCCGACCGCGTTCGGCACCGGTATCGGCTTGACCACCACCGGCTTGTCATTGACCTTGCTGTGCGGCGCCGCGTAGTCGGCGCTGGCCAGCATCGCGGCCACGCTGGTGGTGGTGTCGTCCATGCCCAGCGGCGTGAGGATGCGGTCGCGGATGGCGTCGCCCCACGGCTTGCCATCCTTCTCTGCGATGATTTTTCCGGCAACGATGTAGAGCAGGTTGTCGTAGGCGTAGCTGTTGCGGAAGCTGGTGGCCGGCTTGATGTAGCGCAGCCGCGAAATGATTTCGTCGGTGCTGAAACTGGTGGTGGGCCACCACAGCAGGTCGCCGGCGCCCAGACCCAGGCCGCTGCGGTGCGTGAGCAGGTCGCGCACCGTCATCGCGCCGGTGACGTAGGCGTCGTACATCTGGAAGCCCGGCAGGTGCTTGGTGACCGGATCGTCCCAGGCGATCTTGCCCTCGTCGACCAGCATCGCCAGCGCCGCGGCGGTGAAGGCCTTGGAGTTGGACGCCACCTCGAACAGCGTTTTGGCGTCCACGGGTTTGGGCTCGCCCAGCTTGCGCACGCCGTAGCCCTTTGCGGCGACGACTTTGCCGTCCTTGACGATGGCGATCGCCATGCCCGGCACGCCGAAGGTCTTGAGGGCGCGATTGACGTCGGCGTCGAGGTCGAACGCGGGGACCGCCGCGGTGCTGGACGCCGTGCTGGACGCCGTGCTGGACGCCGCGCTTGCGGTCGCGGTGGCGGCGGCGTCCGGCGCGGCGAGCGCCGTGCAGGTTGCCGCGCCGAATGCCGCCATCAACGCGGCCGCTACAAAAGTACGGGAGAACTTCATTATTTATACAGTTTGAATTGTTTGTCGACCGAGGCCTGCGTCACGGGATGATAGTGGTCGCGCGCCTTGGCGTAGACGGCGCGCGCCCAGTCCTTGTCGCCCGGGTTCTTCAGCAGCGCGCTATACAGCGGCACGACGAACTTCTGCCGGCCCACGCTCATGAGGAATTTGTTGAGCGGATCGCGCACGTTGTAGCCCGCCTTGACGGAACCCAGGTAGAAGCGATACGCGATCTCGTTGTTGCCGGTCTTGGCCAGGCCGAACGCCTGGTCCAGCTCCTGCATCTGCGCGGCGGTGGCCTTGCCCTCGATGGCGTTCAGGAAGTGCATCCACTCGAGCGCGATCCAGCCCTTGCCGCCCAAATCGGCGGTCGGCAGTTCGCCCTTGAGCCACGCGGCGCGCTGGGCGTCGAGCGCCGCCAGGCGCGGCGAGGCCGCGCGCACGGCGGTGGCGGGAATGCCGGGGGCGTACAGCCATTCATCCAGCTCCGCCTGCGGCATGTACTCGGGGTGCGCGTCGAGCAGGTTCTTTTTCAGGTACTCGACGAATTCGTCGGTGGTGGCGGACTTGAACGCGTGCTGGTCGAACCAGCCGCGCAGGAAGGGATCGAACACCTCGCGTCCGGCACGCTGCTCGATAGTGCGCAGGAACCACGCGCCCTTCGGATAAATCAGGCCGCCGTCGGCGTAGGTCGACGGGTCGGTGTCCGGGCCGCGCGTCGACAGCGCCTGCTTGGAGGCCGGCACGGTCAACAGCGAGACCAGCGCCTCCTCCTGCTCGACCTGCAGGTTCATCTCGGCGATCTCGGGGCCGTAGATCTTTTCGACGATGCGGGTGGTGACGTAGGTGGTGAAGCCCTCGTTGAGCCACATGTGCTTCCACGAGGCGTTGGTCACCAGGTTGCCCGACCACGAGTGCGCCAGTTCGTGCGCTATCAGGTCGACCAGGCTGCGGTCGCCGGCGATCATGGTCGGCGTGAGGAAGGTCAGGCGCGGATTTTCCATGCCGCCGTACGGGAACGACGGCGGCAGCACGATCATGTCGTAACGCTCCCACCGGTAAGGGCCGTAAAGGCTCTCGGCGGCGCTGATCATCTTCTCGGTGTCGGCCAGCTCGCTGGCGGCGGCCTCGATGCGGGCCGGTTCGGCGTAGACCGCCGAGCGCGGACCGAGCTTGCGCACCTCGATCTCGCCGATGGCGATGGCCAGCAGGTAGGAAGGAATCGGCTGCGCCATCTTGAACTTCCAGCCGCCGTCGCCGGTGGCGGCGGGGTCGTTGTCGGCGCTCATCAACACGCGCAGGCCGGCCGGCGCGTCGATGCGGGCGCTGTAGGTGAAGCGCACCGCCGGCGTATCCTGCACCGGCGCCCACGAGCGCGCGTTGATGTCCTGCGACTGGCTGAACATGAACGGACGCTTGCCGGACATGGTCTGCGCCGGCGACATCCATTGCAGCGCGGCGGCCGACGGCGCGGTGCGGTAGTAGACGCGCACCTTCTGCGGCTGGAATGGCAGCGCGATGCGCAGCGCCCGGCCCTTCTGCACATCGAGCTTGTCGAGCATGAAGGAGGCCGAGGTCCAGCGGCCGCCCGGATTGAGCACCTGCACCTTGGCGATACTAAGTTCGTTCGTGTCCAGCACCAGGGTACGGGCCGACTTGTCGATCCAGTTCAATGTCAATTCGGCGTAGCCGCCCAGCGTCTTGCGGCCGAAATCGGCCTTCAGGTCCAGATACAGGTCGCTGGTGCGGACCTGGTCGTAGCGCGCATAGCTCAGCGGATCGGCGTGGGCGGCAAGCGACATCAGTGCGGTAAGCACGAACGCGGACAGTGTCTTCTTGATAGGCATGGTGATCTTTTCAATGTTGGTCTGAAGCGCGATGCAGAATATCACAGGCATGTATCGGGGATGTGTACAGCGGCCAACCGGAGCGGCGAACTGTCCCGGAGAACGGCTGTGTTAAAATACGCGCCGTAATTGGGGAGTAGTCGGCTTGCGCCTCCCGGCGCAGGAACCTGCATCAACATAATCGGTCCGCAGACCGTGGTGCAGGTGGTTGAAAAACTTGACGAGACCATGATCGAGGTGCGGCCATGATGGGCCGGAGTCGCGCCTGGATCATTGGTTAATCGTTTCCGGCCCGCGTACTACTCACATCATCCAATGGAAGCATTCCTCGTCTCCACAGGCATTGTCGCTCTCGCAGAAATCGGCGACAAAACCCAGCTGCTCGCTTTCGTCCTGGCCGCCAAGTTCCGTCGTCCCCTGCCCATCATCGCCGCGATCTTCATCGCCACCATCGCCAATCACGCGTTCGCGGCCGCCATCGGCACCTGGATCACAGGCCTGCTGGGGCCCGACACCCTGCGCTGGGTGCTGGGCGCCTCGTTCCTGGCGATGGCCGCATGGACCCTGGTGCCCGACAAGCTCGATGACGAGGACACGCGCCTGGCCGGCTACGGCGTGTTCATGACCACCCTGATCGCCTTCTTCGTCGCCGAGATGGGCGACAAGACGCAGGTGGCCACGGTGGCGCTGGCGGCGCGCTACGATGCGCTGATCGCCGTCGTCTGCGGCACCACCCTCGGCATGATGATCGCCAACGTCCCGGCGGTCTACCTGGGCGACAGGATCGCCAACCGCGTCTCGCTCAAGCTGGTGCACGGCATCGCCGCCGCCGTCTTCGCGGTGCTCGGTGTGGCGACGCTGCTGGGCGCCGGCGCCAGCCTCGGCGTCTAAACCCCGGGGGTCAAGTCTGTCATTCGGACACGGCCCCATCCGTAATGGGATCGCAGCGCTGAGCTTGTGTCCGAATGTCAGACTTGACCCCAAGTGGTTATGGTAGCTCCTTTGCAGGGATGGCCGACCGCGCCGGCAGACGCAGTTCGACCTGGTGGGTCATGCCCGTGTCGACCAGCGCGATCGCCTGCTCCTGTTGCGGCACGCCGTCGACCGTCAGCACCGGCACCGCGCTGGCCCCGGCGCCATTGTCATGCAGCACGCGGATCACGTACGAGGATGTCTCGTAACGGTAGGTCAGCGTGAACGTGTTCCAGCCGGCCGGCATGCGCGGCGTCAGCGTCAATTGCTGCGCGCTGCGCGTGAGGCCAAGCAGGGATTCGATGATCAGGCGGTACATCCAGCCCGAGGACCCGGTGTACCAGCTCCAGCCGCCGCGCCCGACGTGCGGCGCCACCGCGTAGACGTCGGCCGTCACCACATAAGGCTCGACCTTGTAATTGGCCGTGCCTTCCGCCGTCCTGCCGTGCATGACCGGATTGATCATGCGCGCCAGTTCCCAGGCGCGCTCGGTGTCGCCCAGGCGGGCGAACGCCATCGCGGTCCAGATCGCGGCGTGGGTGTACTGGCCGCCGTTTTCGCGCACACCCGGCACATAGCCCCGGATGTAGCCGGGGTTCGGCCCGGCCTTGTCGAACGGTGGATCGAGCAACTGGATAATGCCCGAGTCGCGCCGCACCAGGCGCTGGTTGACCTGCTCCATGGCGCCGCGCACGCGCGCCGGATCGGCGGCGCCGGACAGCACGCCCCAGCTCTGCGAGATCGAATCGATCTGGCATTCCTCGTTGGTGTGGGAGCCGAGCGGCGTGCCGTCGTCGAAATAGGCGCGGCGATACCACTCGCCGTCCCAGGCATTCTGCTCGACGTTGGCGGCCAGCTTCCTGGCCTCCTCTCGGCATTCGGCGGCGAACACCGCGTCGTCCTTCATGTCGGCGACATCGGCGAAGCGTTGCAGCACTTCGCACAGGAAGAAGGCCAGCCACACGCTCTCGCCCTTGCCATGCTCGCCCACCTTGTCCATGCCGTCGTTCCAGTCGCAGGAGCCGATCAGCGGCAGACCGTGTTCGCCGAAGCGCAGGCCGTGGCGGATCGCCTGCACGCAATGCTCGTACAGGGTGCCGCTCTGGCCCGAACGGCTAGGCAGGTCGTAGTAGGAATCCTCTTCCGGCTTGACGGCGCGCCCTTCCAGGTATGGCAGGTTTTCCTCCAGCACGCTCATGTCGCCGGTGCTGGCGACGTAGCGCCAGGCGCCAAGCGGCAACCACAGATAATCGTCCGAGCAGTGCGTGCGCACGCCGCGGTCCGACGGCGGATGCCACCAGTGCTGGACGTCGCCCTCGAGGAACTGGTGGGCGGCGCACAGCAGCAGCTGGTCGCGCAGCAGGTGCGGCTGCGTGTGGATGGTCGCCATCGCGTCCTGCAGCTGGTCGCGGAAACCGAACGCGCCACCGGACTGGTAGTAGCCGCTGCGCGCCCAGATGCGGCAGGCGATGGTCTGGTACATCAGCCAACCGTTGGCGATGACGTCGAGCTCCGGTTCCGGCGTTTCGATGCGCACCGCGCCCAGGGTCTGTTCCCAGTGCGCGTGGACGGCGGCCAGCGCCTCCTGCGCTGCGCCGGCGCTGCGGTGCTTTTGTACCAGGCTGCTGGCGTCGGCGTTGCGGCGGCCGGCCACACCGAGCACGAAGACGATCTCGCGCTCCTGGCCCGGCAGCAGGTCGAACGGCGCCTGGATGGCGGCGCAGGCGTCGAGCCCCGCGCCGACCTTGCCGGACAGGCGAGAACGGCGCAGCGCGGCCGGCGCGGCGAGCGAGCCATTACGGCCCAGGAACTCGCCACGGTCGCCGGTGATCGAGCGCAGGCTGGCGTCGCAATTGAAGAAGGCGACGCGGCCGGTGAACTCGGTGTTGTACGGATTGCGGGCGAACATCGCGCCGCTGACCGGATCGACCTCGGTGAGGATATGCATGCCGGACTTGGAACGCATATCGCCCAGCACCCATTCGACGTAGCCGGTGACGGACAGCTTGCGCGCCACCAGCGTATCGTTGCGCACCTTGAGCACCGTGTACTTGATCGGCGCGTCGGTCGAGACGAAAGTCGTCATCTCGGTGGCGATGCCATTCTCGCTGTGTTCGAACACGCTGTAGCCGAAGCCGTGGCGCGTGACGTAGTCGCCGGCGCCGCGCGCGGGCAGCGCGGCCGGCGACCAGAACTCGCCGGTCTGCTCGTCGCGCAGATAGAAGGCTTCGCCGCTGGCGTCGCTGACCGGATCGTTGTGCCATGGCGTCAGGCGGTATTCATGCGCGTTCTCGTGCCAGGTGTAGGCCTGGCCGCTTTCCGAGATGACGGTGCCGAACTGCGGATTGGCCAGCACGTTGGACCACGGCGCGGGCGTGCGCTGGCCTTCGCGGGTGGTGATCACGTATTCGCGGCCGTCCGGCGTGAAGCCGCCGATGCCGTTTTCCAGCATCAGCGGACGCGCGGGACGGGCCGGCGGCACCGCGTCGCCGTACTCGCCGCGACCGTCCGCCAGCAACGGCGGCATGCGCATCGACTGCGGGCCCGGGCGCTTGATCTGCTCGGCCAGCGGACCACGGGTGTCGCTGAGGATGGCGCGCGCCACCGATTGCAGCAGGATGCGGTCCTCGTTGGAGATCTGGTCGGCCAGGCGCACGAAGATGCCGCCCGGACGGTCGACCGCCTGGGCGTCGATGCCCGAGGCGATCAATCCCATGATTTGTTCGTGCAGCAGCTGGCGGTATCCCGACTGGTCCTCGTACCAGATGACCAGGTCGACCACCAGGCCTTTGAGGCGCCAGTAGGCGTGCGCCTGCACCATCTGGCGCACCAGATCGATGTTGGCCGGGTCGCGGATCTGCAGCAGCACGATCGGCAGGTCGCCGGAGATCGCGTACGCCCACAGGCCGGACTGGCCGCGATGGTTCTTGACCAGCGTGCCGACATCGGCGCGCAGCGCGGCGTTCGGATAGATGACCGAGTTGGCCAGGCGGCCGTACAGCTGCGCGTCCGCCTCGCTGGCGTTGAGCTGGCGCAGCACGACCTGGCTGTGGGTCCACGCAAGTTCGAAGGTGCGGTCGGCCAAGTGGCGGTCCTGGTATTTGTCGATCAGGTGCAGCGCGGCGTCGCGCTGCTCGGTCATGCCGGTGACGATATCGACGGTGGCCGTCTGGTCCGGCTTGAGCGTGATGGTGTAGCGGATCGCCACGACCGGATCGAGCACCGAGCCTTCGGCGCCGTCCAGCGGGCCGCTTTCCAGCAGCGCACGCGGCGCGGCGGCGGTGTTGCCGCGGCCGAGGAAGCGCGAACGGTCGGTTTCGAACGACACCTCGACCACCTTGGCGTCGTGCACCGTCATCGAGTGCAGCATGTACGGCATGGCCTCGTTGCCGCCGCGCGGACGGCGCGTGCACAGGATCGCCTGCTGGTCGCGCAGGATCTCGGTTTGCACGAACAGCTTGCTAAAGGCCGGGTGGGCGGCATCGGCGGCCGCCGGCGCCATCACCACCTCGGCGTAGCTGGTCACCTCGATGGTGCGCATGCTGTCGCTCTTGTTGGTGATGCGGGTGCGGCGCAGTTCGATGTCGTCTTCCGGCGAGACCACGATTTCCGTGTACAGCTCCATGCCGCGGTCGGAGCGGCGGAATTCGGCGCGTCCTTCCGAGAAGATCACTTCGTACTTGCGCGGATCGACCAGGGTTGGTTGATACGTCGTGGACCAGAACTGGCCATCATCCAGGTCGCGCACGTAGCAGAAGTTACCCCAGTTGTCGCGGGTGCTGTCTTCGCGCCAGCGCGTCACGGCCAGGTCGCGCCAGCGGCTGTAGCTGCCGCCGGCGTTGGTGACCATGACGTGATAGCGTCCATTCGACAGCAGCTGGGTTTCCGGTACCGGTGTGCTGTGCTGGGTGAGCACGCGCATCGGCGCCGCCTGCTGATCGGGCACGGTCGAACGCAGCGCCGCCAGCTCGGTGGTGTTGGAATAGAAGGCGCCGGCTTGCGGGCTGCGTTCCTGCAGCACCAGCAAGGTCGATTGCAGCAGCGGATCGGATTCGAAGCGGCGCTGCATCGGCCGGTCGTGCAGCAGGTAGCTGAGCGACAGCAGGCCCATACCCTGGTGGTGGACCATGAACGAGCGCACCACGGCGCAGCTCTGGCCGCGCGGCAGGCGAGAGGCGGTGTAGTCGATCGCCTCGTAGAAGCCGTAGCGTCCCATGAAGCCCAGGCCCGCCATCTTCTGCAGGTTCAGGCAGGACGCTTCCGGCTGCACCATCAGTCCCATCATGGTGGCGTACGGCGCGATCACCAGATCGTCGGCCAGGCCGCGCTTGAGGCCGAGGCCGGGAACGCCGAAGGCGCGGTACTGGTAATTGAGGCTGGTGTCGACGGTGTTGTAGCCGGACTCGGAAATCCCCCACGGCACGCCACGGCGCTTGGCGTAGTCGATTTGCGCATCGATGACGGCATTGTAGGTCTGGTCGAGCAAGGTGCTCGGGTAGTTCGGCATCACCAGCAGCGGCATCAGGTACTCGAACATCGAGCCGCTCCAGGACAGCAGCACCGGCTTGCCGGCGACGATGCACAACTGGCGGCCCAGCGCGAACCAGTGGTCCTGCGGCAGCTGGCCCTGGGCGATGGCGATGAAGCTGGCCAGGCGCACTTCGGACGCCAGCAAATCGTAATAGCTGGCGTCGAGGCGGCGCTCGCTGACGTTGTAGCCGATAGCCAGCAGGTTAGTCGTCTCGTTGTACAGAAAGCCGTATTCCATCTGGGCGAACCCGCAGCTGCGCTGCGCCAGTTCGGCCAGCGCGCGCATGCGTTCATGCGCGGCGGCGCTGCCCTGCTCGAGCAGCTGCGCCAGTTGTTGCTGGCGTTCGCGCTCGGCCGGGGCCAGGTCGGTCACCGGAATGGCGGCGGTGGCGTGGGACAGGCTGGCCAGCTCGCGCAAGGTCGGCACGCGCGTCATGCTGGTGTCGAATACGGTATCGGAAGACAGGTTGACCCATGGCGTCAACACCGCCAGTTCGTCAAGCGCGGCGTGGCTTTGCTGAACCAGCGAGGCACTCCACATCGCGGCGTCGCTTTGTGGATCGACCTGCGCGTGCAGCGCTTCGGCGGCTTGCGCGGCCAGCACCAGCCAGCCATTCAACTGCTGCAGGTGTGTGGGGTCGGGCTTCGCGGCCATAAGCGCCAGCAGCGGCGCCAGGTCCGGCGGCGTGGCGATGGATTCGGCGCTCTGGGTTGCGCTGGATGGCGCGGCCTTGTCGGCGTCGCCGTCGGCGTTGGCAACGGTCGCCACGCTGACGCTTGCAGCCGGTGCACTGGCGGTGGCGGCGTCGTTGAGCGTCTCTTCCAGCACGCGCAGGGTGGACAGCATGCCGTCGATGATTTGAGGACCGAGCACCGGCTGGTCGAACATGCCGGTCAGGCCGGGCTGCAACGTCAGCAGGTGGCCCGCCAGGTTGCCGCTATCGACCGTCGAAATATAGATCGGGTGGAGCGGCTTGAGGGTCTGCGTGTCGTACCAGTTATAGAAGTGGCCCTGGTGGCGCTCCAGCTGATCCATCGCATCCAGCGTGGCGCCGGTGCGCGCGATCAGCTGCGACACCGTGATGTAGCCGAAGTCGCATGCGCTCAGGTTGGCCAGCAGCGCCATGCCGATATTGGTCGGCGAAGTGCGGTGCGCGATGACCTGCGCCGGATGCTCCTGCATGTTATCGGGTGGCAGCCAGTTGTCGTCCGGGCCGACGAAACGGTCGAAATAGGCCCAGGTGCGGCGCGCCAGCTTATGCAGGAACACATTCTGCTCCGGCGACAGCTGCGCATCCTTGCGCTTGATCGGACGGCTGATCCAGTCCGCGAGCGCCGGCGCCACCAGCCACGCCAGCAGGAACAGCGCGGCCGGCGCCAGGCTGGCGGGACGCCAACCGAGCAGCATGCCGCCGATGAACAGCGCCAGCACGGGCGCAGGCCACATCCTGACCCAGGTGCTGGCGTTGGCGCCGGTGCGCGACAGCGCCGAGGCACGCCACTCGAGCATGTGCTTATGCGATACCGTCATGCGGTAGACGCTACGGACGATCGCGTCAAGGCTGAAATAGGCCTCGTATGGCAGGAAAACCAGCATCAATATCGCGTGCGAGAAGTGCAGGCCGGTGCGGCGCATGGTCGCGCGCAGATGCTGGCTCCATAAAGTATCCTTGGGCCGGTGCAGCAGGTCGTGCAGCGCGCTGACAAACGGCGGCAGGAAGATCACGGTCAGCACGGCGCCGGTCCACAGCCACGGGTCGGGCAGCCAGCGCCACGCGACGATCAGCGACAGCACCAGCGCCGGCGCGGTCAGGCTGCGGCGCAGATTGTCGAACAGCTTCCAGCGCGACAGCAGCGACAGCGGATTTTTCTCGCGCTTGCGGCCGGGGCCCGGCACGCGGCCGAACAGCCACGAGATCAGCTGCCAGTCGCCGCGTATCCAGCGCTGGCGGCGGCTCACGTCGTCGCTGTAGCGGCTCGGATATTCTTCGTAAAGTTGGGCGTCGCTGAGCAAGCCGGCGCGCAGATAGCAGCCTTCCAGCAGATCGTGGCTGAGCACCTGGTTGTCGGGCAGGCGGTGTCCCAGCACCTGCTCGAAGACGTCGACATCGTAGATGCCCTTGCCGATGAAGGAGCCTTCCAGGAACACGTCCTGGTAGACGTCGGAGACGGTGCGGGTGTACGGGTCGATACCCGGCTCGCCGCCGCACAGCTTTTCGTAGTGCGATGCGTTTTCGCTCGGCAGGCTGACGGCCACGCGCGGTTGCAGGATGCCGTAGCCTTCGACCACGCAGCCGCGCGCAGCGTCGACACGCGGGCGGTTCAGCGGATGCATCATGGTGGCGATGAACTGCGCCGCCGCGTCGCGCGGCAGCTGGGTATCGGTATCGAGCGTGATGACGTACTTGATGCTTTCGAGCTGGCTGATATCGCCGACGACGACCGAGAATTTGTCGCGCGCGCCGCCACGCAGGAAGCGGTTCAGGTCCTGCAGCTTGCCGCGCTTGCGCTCGTAGCCCATCCAGGCGCCTTCCTGTGGATTCCACAGGCGCGGGCGGTGCAGCAGCAGGAACGGCGTGGCCGGGTCGCCGCTCGGATGGACGGCGTACTTGCGATTGAGCTGTTCGATCCGGTGCTGCATTTGCTCGAGCAGCGAGGCGTCGCCCGGGAGGGTCTCGGCGGGTGCGTCGGCGAAATCGGTCAGCAGGCAAAACACCAGGTTGGGATCGCGATTGGCGAGGAAGCGCACTTCCAGCTGTTCGCACAATTCCTCGATGTTGTCCTTGCTGTAGGCCAGCGTCGGCACCACCACCAGCGCCCTGCCCTCGGCGGGAATGCCGTCGTCGAGGTCCATGCGCGGCAGCGGATTGGGACGGGTGATCTGGGTGGTCACCCAGTTGACGAGGCTCAGCGCCAGCTGGCTGCTGCCCAGCAGCGCCAGCACGCCCAGCGCCACCAGCACGATGCCGTTCACGCCGTGGAAGGCGGCGCGTTCGAGCAGCAGCGCGGTGGCGACGAAGGTGATGGCGGCGATCGCGCCCAGATAGGATGTCAGCGGCGAGGCGCCCGACGTATGGCGGAACACCTCGCGCCACGGACGGCGCATGCCGGTCACTTTTTCCAGCGCCGGCAGTCCGCCGCCAATCAGATAGAAACCGACGTGGCTGTGGCGCTCATCGCCGCTGTTAGAGTGCGCCACGGCCAGTTGCAAGGCCTGCTGCGCGACTTCCACTTCCGACAGGCGCGAATGCTTGGAGATCTTCTCCACCGAATGGCGGTAATGGTCGCGCGTGGCGAATTCCATGCGGCCGTAGACGCCGGCCGGGTCCTGGCGCAAGGTCTGTTCGACCACGCTCATGGTCTCGACGAACTCCTGCCAGTCCATGGTGCCGAGGAAGCGCAGGCTGCCGATGCTGTTGGCGATCGACACCTGTTCGGCCGCCTGCTGCTGGATCTCGGCCTGGATCTGTTGTTCGATGGTGTGGCCCGATTCGGCCAGGCGGTGCGTGATCCACGACAGCGCCAGGGTCAGCGCAGAACTTTGTCCCTGCAGGCGGCGCGCCAGTTCAGCGACGAAGGCGGTGGTGATCGGTGGATTGGAGCGGGCCATGTCGGCCACCATCAAAATCAAACCGCTCGGATTTTTTTCCACCACCTCGGTCATCTGGTCGGCCCAGCTGTTGGCCAGATCGCGGTCGGCGCGGTTGTCGGCCACGCGCACGGCCACGCGGCGCAGGTTCTCGATCAGCGCGAGACGCAGCATGATCGGGATCGCCCACAATTCGCCCAGCTTGAGCGGCGCGATTTCCTGATAGGCGGCGACGAAGCGGCACAGCGATTCGAAATCGACGCGGCCATCGCCGTGCGAGATGATTTCCAGCGCCAGCTTGTAGACGCGCGGGCAGCCTTCCGGCGCGCCACGGCTCAGGCGCGGCAGCTCCTTGCTGTACCCCTTGGGCAGGTGACGCCGGGCGATGCGGATCTGCTCTTCGATCAGATAGAAGTTATCGAGCAGCCATTCGGAGGCGGGCGTGATCTGCCGGCCGGCCTTGACGGCCTCGGTAAGTTCGTCGCAGGTGGTGTTGATGAAGTCGGCGTTTTCCGACAGGCGCGACAGCAGCTGGTCGGGACCGCCGCGGGTGCTCAGTTCGTGGTGGGCCGCCAAGGTCCTGCCGTGCGCGCCCATTTGTGCGGCGCTGAAGAGCTCGGCGCGTAAGGGCAGGTCTTCGTCGTCTTCGTCCGAGACCAGGGAGGCCGTTGTCGATTCGCGGAATCCGAGCGTCATCTCGGGCATTAGGGGATTGGACTTTTTCAACTTATACCTCGCTATGTTGCATGCGAGACGCGGCCGCGCTCCAGCTACGGGCGCGACGAATCTGCGAATGGGAAATTATGTGCTAAGGCATCGTACTGGGGCGCGCGAGATGGCACTGTACGGTGACGAACATACAGCCGTGAGTGACGGAGTCCGGGCAAATAAAAAGGGCCATTCAGGCCCTTTTGGTGACTAGCATTTTGCCGTGCCGGTTGTGGCGGCAAGTTTATGCGGCGAGCGCCAAGCCGCCGCTGAGGCTATACGATTGCTGATGACCAAGGCGGCGCAGGCACTGCGTGGCTTTCATGCTGCGATTGCCGCTGCGACAGAAAAATACCAGCGGCCGCTGCTCGCCGCGCAACCATACGCTGGCCTGGCCCGCCAGCCGGCTCAGCGGCACGCTATGCGCCACGCGCCCTCCCGGACCTGGCATGACGGTGGCGGCGAATTCATACGCCTCCCGCACGTCGATCAAGACGGCGTCCGGATGCGCGGTCAAAAACGCTTCAAGCTCGGCGCTGTCGAGTTGCATGTCGCGCTGTGTTGGCAGTTGCGCGGAGGCAGTCAAGGTTGCCTGCGAGTGCTTCGTCATGCTAGTACAGAACTGATTCTGCTCGTCGCGGGTGGGGCACAGCAAGGTGTGCGGTCCGCTGACGGCCCGCAACGCCTCGTCCAGCGAATCGGCGCTGAATACGAAGCGAACGGACGAGGCCGGCAAGCGGCCGGCGTCGGTAGTTCCCAGCAGATACGCGCGCGATCCATTGTAGGAAACAGCGGCGGCACCACCGGCGGCCACGCTGGCCAGCACTTGCGCGCCGAGCGCGATCGCGCGCGCGGTCGCGCCGCCCTCCAACGCCACCTCCACCTGCGCGGCGGCCGGCCAGCCAAACTCGTCCACCGAATCGGCAACGTAGTGACCGCCCAACGCGTCCACCAGCGACTGGCGCCCCGTGTCCGCCGAGGTGCCGACCACCGCCAGCACGCGATAGTTTTGGCAGCGCACATACGAGGCGATGCGCGACGTCATTTCCGGCAACGGATCGATGACCACGCAACTGCCGCTTGCCGCGTCCAGCACCAGCCAGCTGCACGCGCCTTCGACACCCAGTTGCAGCAAGCCGTCATGCGGCACGGCGGCACTCTCGGATGCGATCAGGCAACTGGCGCGCAGCGCGGCGCCGCAGCGCTCGATGCGGGCACAGGCGGCGGCGATCATTTCTTCGTCGGCCAGCGGACCGAAGGACATGCGGATGGCGCCGGCGCTGCGCCACAGCGGCACGCCCATCGCGTCGAGCACGTAGCTGGGCGCGGCCTTGGCCGACGAACACGCGCTGCCGGCGCTGACGCGCACTTCGGCCGCGTCGAACACGTCCATCAACTCGCGGCTCGACAGGCCGGGCACGGAGAAGTTGAGCGTGGTCGGCAAGGCCTTGCCGAACGGATTGTTGAACACCACGCCGGGCAAGGCGGCGCGCAGGCTGTCGGCCAGGCGCGCCCGGAAATTCCACAGCGCGTCGTGGCTGCGGAAGGTGTCGCCGCGTTCGAGCGCGGCCAGCACCACGCCCAGCGCGGCGATGCCGGCCATGTTCTCGGTGCCGGAACGCTGGCCCGACTCCTGGCCGCCGCCCATGATCAGCGGCGTGAACGGCGCGCCGGCGCGCACGTACAACATGCCCACGCCTTTGGGCGCGTAAAGTTTATGGCCGGAAAATGGGGCGTAATCGATGCGGGTGGCGGCCAGGTCCAACGTCAGCTTGCCCAGCGCCTGAACGCAATCGACCATCCAGTAGGCGGCCGTGCCGGTTTCCTTGATGACCGCTTCGATGCCGTCCAGATCGCTGACGACGCCGGTCTCATTATTGGCGGCCATGGTGCAGATCAACGCGGCCGAGCCGGCCACTTGCCGCAGCAGCGCCAGGTCATGGGCGCCGTCCGTGTTGACCGGCAATTTGTGCAGGGTCAGATTCAAACCCAGCAGACGGTTCCAGTGCGCCAGGCTTTCCGGCACGGCCTTGTGTTCGGTGGCGCCGTAGACCAGCAGACTGCCGATGGCCTCGCCGCGCGCCTGGCGCTCGCGCAAGGCCACCAGCGCCGACAGCACCGAGGTCTGGATGCCTTCGGTGGCGCCGCTGTTGAACATCAGCCGGCCGTCGCCGACACCCAGCAAGCGCACCGCGCAGGCACGCGCCTGGTCGAGCATGGCCTTGGCCTTGAGCCCGGTGGCGTGGGTGCTGCTGGGATTGCCGAAGCGTTGGCCCATGGCATCGATGGCGGCGCTGATGGCGGCGGGCAGAACGGCGGTGGTGGCGTTGCCGTCGAGGTAGATTTCAGTGGTCATGGTGTTCGCCGCAAGGATATACAAGTCAGCTGAACAGTTTAACCAGGCACCAAGGAGAAAATATGCCAAAATAGTCTCTCCTTAGCGGGTAAGTTAGCATGAGCATGCTTCATTACTCCGCAATCCGGTTCAAATCGTTTTCTTAGCCTATTTCATATGAATTCACTCGATAAATTCGACTGTGCCATCCTGGCCGCGCTGCAGGTGGACGGCACGCTCTCGATCGCCGCGCTCAGCGAGAAGGTCGGCCTGTCCAGCACGCCGTGCTGGAAGCGGGTCAAGCGCCTGGAGGAGGAAGGCTATATCGAAAGCCGCGTCGCCATCGTCAACCGGCGCAAGGTCGGGCTGCCGGTGACGGTGTATGTCAGCGTGCGCACCGGCCAGCACGACGCCAAGTGGCTCGACCGCTTCGCCGCCGCCGTCATGGCCTTGCCGGAGGTGCAGGAATTCCACCGCATGAGCGGCGACGTCGACTACCTGCTCAAGGTGGTCACCACCGACATCGACGGCTATGACGCGTTTTACAAGCGCCTGATCAAGGTCGGCCAACTGACCGGCGTGTCGTCGGCGTTCTCGATGGAACAGATCAAATACACGACCGCCTTGCCGCTGGAACTGGTATCCCATCAGGATTCGCACCAATAAGGTGCAACGTGCGTGCGTGAGCCGGCCCGACATGGGATAATGCTTATTTCGAATACTCATTAAGCCCATGCGCGCTATCCTGGACCGCTGGCTCCCCAGCCCCACCACCGCCAGCGGCGCCGAACAACTGCGCGCCGCCATCGGCGCCCTGTGCGGCCTGCTCATCACCGCCGTCCTCAGCCACTTCCTGCTCGAACCCAGCAGCGCCACCATCTTCATGGTCGCGCCGGTGGGCGCCTCGGCCGTGCTGCTGTTCGCGCTGCCCGCCAGTCCGCTGGCCCAACCCTGGTCGGCCATCGGCGGCAACGTCGTCAGCGGACTGGTGGGCGCGGCCTGCGTGCGCTGGCTGGGCGCGGGTTCGGCCATATCGTTGCCGATGCCGATGCTGTGCGGCGTCGCCGTCGGCGCGGCGATCGCCGCCATGTTCGCGCTGCGCTGCCTGCATCCGCCCGGCGGCGCGGTGGCGTTGACGACCGTCATCGGCGGCCCCGCCGTGCACGCGGCCGGTTTCGAATTCGCGCTGCTGACGGTGCTGGTCAACACCGCGCTGCTGACCGGCATGGCCATCATCTACAACAACCTGACCGGGCGCCGCTATCCGCACACGCAGCAGGCCGCCCATCCGAATCCGCACGGCACCAGGGACGCGGTGCCGACCGTGCGGCTGGGCTTCAAGCCCGAGGACCTGGACGCCGTGCTCAAGCAACACGACCAGGTGCTCGACATCAGCCGCGACGATCTGGAATCGCTGTTCATGCAGACCGAGCAGCGCGCCTACCAGCGCCGCTTCGGCATCATCAATTGCGCGGACATCATGTCGCGCGACATCGTCAGCGCCGAATTCGGCACCGACCTGGAGCAGGCGTGGCAGTTGATGCGGCGCCACCACGTGGCGGCCTTGCCCGTGCTCAACCGCGCGCGCAGGGTGATCGGCATCGTCACGCAAACCGACTTCCTCGACCATGGCGGCCTGGATAATTACGGCGACATCCGCCGGCAACTGCGGCGCTTCCTGCGCAAGAGCGGCGTCACCCACACCGAAAAAGCCGAGGTGGTCGGCCAGATCATGACCCACCACCCGACCACGGCGCGGCTCGACACGCCCATCGTCGACCTGGTGCCGCTGATGGCCGACTCCGGCTTCCACCACATTCCCGTGGTCGACGACGAGCAGCGCTTCGCCGGCATCATCACGCAATCGGACCTGGTGGCGGCGTTGTATGAGAGCCGCTTCGCCGAAGCGGCCGCCTGACGTGGCTTGATACAATTTGTTTCTTGGCCGGCCGACGCTATGCCTTATGCTAGTCGCCGCCAGAGTTCTCATTGACCAGGAAACAAAACATGAAGCATGCATCCCGTCTTGCCAGCGTCGCGGCCGCGCTCGCGCTGGTGTTCGTTCCAATCAGCAACAGCATGGCGGCCCCGGCAGCCGCCGTGCCACGGGTCAGCGCCACCCCGGCGCACCAGGCGCTGCTGGCCATCGCCGACCAATACTACGACGCCGTCGCCCGCTACGAGCCGATCGGCGCGACCGAGAACGGCGACAACCGCTACGACGACCAGCTGGGCCTGAGCATCTCGCCGGGCAAGCGCGCGCTGCAGTTCAAGATGTACCGCGATTTCAGCAAGCGCCTCAAGACCATCAAGCGCGCCCACCTGAACGCCGAAGACCGCCTCAACCTGGACATCCTCGCCTATGAACTGCGCGGCCTGCTGGCCATGGAGCGCTTCCCCGAGCACCTGTTGCCGGTCACGCAGATGGACAGCGTGCCGGTCGTGCTGGCCAACTACGCCGGCGGCGAGGCGTCGCAGCCGATCGCCACCGTCAAGGAATACGACGCCTATCTGAGCCGCATTTCGCAGATGCCGGCCTGGATCGACCAAGCCATCGCCAACATGCGCGAAGGAATGAAAAAAGGCATCACGCAGCCGAAGGCCATCATGATCTCGGCGCTGCCGCAGTTCAAGAAGCTGGTCAGCGACACGGCGGAAGCGAATATTTTCTACACCCCGATCAAGAAATTGCCGGCCGGCTTCAGCGACGCCGACAAGCAGCGCCTGACGGCCGCCTACCGCAAGACCGTCGGCGACGACATCATGCCGGCGCTGGCCCGCCTGGCCACCTTCCTGGAAAAAGATTACCTGCCGGCCTGCCGCACCTCGACCGGCCTGGGCGCGCTGCCGGACGGCGCCGCCTGGTATCAGGCGCGCGTGGCCAACGCCACCACCACCACGCTCAAGCCGGACGCGATCCATGCCATCGGCCTGCGCGAAGTGGCGCGCATCCAGCAGCAGTTCGCCGAGCTCGGTCCCAAGCTCGGCTACAACGGCCCGGCCAAGGGCTTGCCGGTATGGGTCGCCGCGCAGGACAAGTTCCGCCCGTTCAAGACGGAGGAAGAAGTGCAGGCCGTGTTCCACAAGCTGAACGACGTGCTCGACACCAAATTGCCGCAGATGTTCACCTTGATGCCCAAGGCCAAACTGGACCTGCGCCTGGAACCTGAACTGAGCCGGGCCACCGCGTCCGACCACTACACGGCGCCGGCCGGCGACGGCTCGCGTCCGGGCGTGTTCTGGTCGGTGGTCAACGATCCGGCCAAGTACGGCAGCACCGGCATGACCACGCTGTTCCTGCACGAGGGCAAGCCGGGCCACCACTTCCACATCGCGCTGATGCAGGAATTGAACCTGCCCGACTTCCGCAAATACGGCGGCAACAACGCCTTCACCGAAGGCTGGGCGCTGTATTCCGAAACCTTGGGCAAGGAAATGGGCTTGTTCGATGATCCGGCGCAATACTTCGGCCACCTGAACGACGAGCTGCTGCGCGCCACCCGCCTGGTGGTCGACACCGGCATGCACGCGCAGGGCTGGACGCGCGAGCAAAGCATCCAGTACATGCGCGACACCCTGGGCTACGACGACTACGCCAAGACCGAAACCGAACGCTACATGGCGTGGCCGGGCCAGGCGCTGGGCTACAAGATCGGCTCGCTCAAGATCGTCGAACTGCGCCACCGCGCGGAAGAGGCGCTGGGCGATCGCTTCAGCCTGCCTAAATTCCACGAAGTGGTGCTCAGCGACGGCACCGTGCCGCTGGCGCTGCTGGAAGAAAAAGTGGACCGCTGGATCGCGTCGCAGCGATAACCGCAATGGGCCGCGACGATGGCGACATCGCGGCGGCCCAGCTTGCCGTGCCCCGCCCCATTTGTTACGTCTGCTTCCGGCGTTGACACAATCCTGCGCCACCTTGATCTATCGCAAGAACCCTCCTGAAATACAAGCGCCCTCTTCCGGCTCGCGCAATACTGCGACTATCATTAAGCCTGCTGAATGCGCTCATGCACTCTCTCCTGCCCGCCATTGTCTCGCTACTCTTCCTGAGCTACGGGGCATATGTGCTGCATTCGCGCGGGGTCAGCCGGGTCAGCCTCACGTTATTCCTGCTCTGCACCACCACCTTTTGCTGGCAATTCTCCTGGGCGATCCTGTTCCAGATCCGCGACCCGGACGAGGCCCTGGCGGCGGCCAAGCTCGGCTATCTGCTGATCCTGTTCCTGCCGACCACCTTGTACCATTTCGTCGCCGAACTCACCGCGCAGCGCAGCGAGCGCCGCTGGGTCGAGCTGTCCTATCTGTTCGCCGGCTTCCTGGGCGTGATCCTGCTGAGCAGCAACTGGCTCATCGCCGGCCTCTACACTTACTTCTTTGGCTTTTATCCCAAAGCGGGCCCGCTGCATGTGCTGCACTTGCTGCACACGATGGTGGTCGTCGGCCGCAGTCTGTGGCTGCTGTACCGCCGCCAGCAGTTGGCCGTGTCGACCGAAAAAACGCGCTTGCGCTATTGCCTGGTCAGCATGCTGATTTACTTCTTCGCATCGGTCGATTATCTGTGCAACTACGGCGTGCAGTTCTATCCGCCCGGCATGCTGTTTGTCGCCGCCAGCCTCGGCCTGATCGCCCAGGCCATGGTCCGGCACAACTTGCTGGCCGACCCGATGGAAGTCGCCGCCTCGATCGCGCACGAAATGCGTACGCCGCTGGCCACCATCCGCAGCCAGTCGCGGGTGTTGGCCAAGTCGCTGCCGGAGTTACTGGCCGGCTACCATCTGGCGGTCGAACACAAGTTGATCGAGCCAACCTTGCAACCTGCGCAACTGAACTACCTCGGCAAGCTGACCCAGCACATCGACGCGGAGATCAGCCGCTCCAACTTCGTGGTCGACATGATGCTGGCCTCGGCCCGCGCGGGGATGCTCAGCCGTAGTGATTTTGCCAACCATTCGATCCAGAAATGCGTGGAGGAGGCGCTGGCCTGCTACCCGTTCGAAAGCTCGATGCGGGACAAGGTGGTGGTCAAGGGCGGGCACGATTTCACGTTCTTCGGCTCGGACGTGCTGCTGGTCTACGTTTTATACAACCTGTTCAAGAACGCGCTATACGCGATCAAATCGGCGGGACGGGGAGAATTGGAGATCGCTTTCTTTATCGACGGCGCCGATAAAAAGCTGTTGGTAACCGATACCGGCAGCGGCATACCGGCCGACGTGCTGCCCCACGTTTTCGAACCGTTTTACAGCACCCGGCATAATGGCGGCGGCACGGGGATGGGGTTGGCGTTTTGCGAGCAGGTGATTACCGCATTTGGAGGGAAGATTCATTGCGAATCCCAGGCCGGGCGTTATACACGGTTTTCTTTATCGTTCCCCCAAAGACAGGTATCTGCCGCTTGGGCGAATGAGCGGACGATGGAATATTAGATGCAATATTCAAAGCGAAGATTAAGCCGCCGCGTCCTCGTTGATGACTTTCTCCAGATCGGATTCCTCGCCCAGCACATAGATTTTCTGTTCGCGTAATACCTGCAGAATGAATGGCTGTTGTTCGCGCAGGCGCCGCTTAAAATCGGGAATCGAATACAGGTTGGGATTGATCTTTCGGCGCAATAAGCGCTCCGCGACCGGCAACCTGGATAACAACTCGCCGTAGCTGGTGTTATCTCCGATCAGCAGCAACTCCACCGGCGTATCCATACCCTCGTGTTCCTTGGCCGTCGCGCCATAAACGAAGGCCACGTTCAATACATGCTGCAGCGGCGCCAAGGCCGAATTCAATACGCTGACCAGTCCGAAGGTTTTCTTGACCAAGCTGCTTAATTCCCCGAACACGATGCATTCCTTGTTGGGCTTGAAGCGGCGCACATTGCCGATGCGTTCGGACGTGATAACACCAGACTCGTGCAGGCGTTTGAGCTCGCGTTGGGCCGAGGCGCTTCCCAGACCGGTCAGGCGCATGATCTCGTTCAGGTGGAAACCTTGATTGACACGTACAAACAGCAAGCCCAGCAGTTTTTGCTGGGCGGGAGTGAAGAGGGCTTGAGCGATCATGAGCCAGATATTAGCATGAACGAACTAAATGCTGGCGCAAACTCCGGGGTCAGGTCCGCCATTTCTACACGGACTATAGCGTAGGGGGCTGGGCGCGTGCGCGCGGTTGGCTGTCAGGCGGCGCTTGGCGGATTACGGCGTGCCGCCTAATCCGCCCTACGTGGATCTGTGGTGTCGCGGCGGTCCCAGCACGGAATTAACCGAATCACAGAATTAATTTCCTTCGGGCGAACGATGTGAATTCGCGACTTTTATTAAATCGTGGGCATAAAAAAACGGCACCCGAAGGTGCCGTTTTACATTGCGCTATATTTCTCTTACGCTTCGCCGTCGTGCGGAGTAACGGTTTCCACCGCTTCCACATCGCCGCCGGACATCGAGGCTTTTTCGGCCAGCAGCAGAGCTTGACGCTCTTCCACTTCCCACTGCTCTTTCTCTTTGCGAGCGCGGTGGAATGCCAAGCCGGTGCCGCCTGGAATCAGACGACCAACGATGACGTTTTCTTTCAGACCGCGCAGACCATCGCGCTTGCCCATAATTGCGGCTTCCGTCAGAACGCGGGTGGTTTCCTGGAACGATGCGGCCGAGATAAACGAATCGGTCGACAGCGATGCCTTGGTAATACCCAGCAGAACGTTTTCGTAGGTTGCAGGAATCTTATTCTCTACATTCATACGGTCGTTTTCATCCAGCAGTTCCGAACGCTCAACCTGCTCGCCAACGATGTAGTTGGTGTCGCCGGCATTCACGATCTGAACGCGACGCAGCATCTGACGCACAATGACTTCAATGTGCTTGTCGTTAATCTTAACGCCCTGCAGACGATAAACGTCCTGCACTTCGTCAACGATATAACGCGCCAGCGCTTCGATACCCAGCAGACGCAGAATGTCTTGTGGATCGGCCGGGCCGTCGACAATCATTTCGCCCTTGTTCACCACCTGGCCGTCGTGTACCAGCACTTGCTTGTCCTTGGTGATCAAGAACTCGTGCTTGTTGCCGTCCATGTCCGTGATTTCCAGACGCTGCTTACCTTTGGTTTCCTTACCGAATGCAACCGTACCGGTCACTTCAGCCAGCATACCCGCGTCTTTCGGCGAACGTGCTTCGAACAGCTCGGCAACGCGCGGCAGACCACCGGTAATATCGCGGGTCTTCTGCGATTCGGTCGGGATACGTGCCAGCACTTCGCCGACCGATACCGCCTGGCCGTCTTTCACCATGATCAGCGCGCCGACCTGGAAGCCGATCGCCACCGAGTGTTCGGTGCCGGCGATCTTGACTTCTTCGTTCGAGTCGTTCAACAGTTTGACCTGTGGACGCAACGTTTTGGTCAACGAACCGCGACGCTTCGCATCGATCACGACCAAAGTCGACAGACCGGTCACTTCGTCCACCTGACGGGCAACGGTCACGCCTTCTTCGACGTTCTCGAAACGCACCACACCGGCGTATTCGGTGATGATCGGACGGGTCAGCGGATCCCAGGTCGCCAGGGCCGTACCGGCCTTGATGACCATGCCGTCCTTGACGATCAGGGTCGCGCCGTACGGCACCTTGTGACGCTCGCGCTCACGGCCGTGGTCGTCGGTGATCAGCACTTCGCCCGAACGGGAAATGACGATTTGCGCGCCCTTGCCGTTGGTGACGTAACGCATGGTCGAGGTGAAACGGATGGTACCGTTCGACTTCGCTTCCACCGACGAGGCAACCGCCGCACGCGACGCCGCACCACCGATGTGGAACGTACGCATGGTCAGCTGGGTACCTGGTTCACCGATCGACTGCGCGGCAACCACACCGACGGCTTCGCCGGCGTTGACCAGCATGCCACGGCCCAGATCGCGGCCATAGCACTTGGCGCACAGGCCGAAGCGCGTGTCGCAAGTCAGCGGGGTACGGACCTTGACTTCATCGATCGACAAACGCTCGATCTCTTCAACCATGTCCTCGTCCATCAGGGTGCCGGCTTCGTACAAGGTCGCCTGGGTTTCCGGATTGACGACGTCGTTGACCACCACGCGGCCGAGGATACGGTCGCGCAGCGCTTCGATGACTTCACCACCTTCAACCATCGCCTTCATCAGCGTGCCGTTCGAGGTGCCGCAATCATCTTCGATGACGACCAGATCCTGGGTCACGTCGACCAGACGACGGGTCAGGTAACCCGAGTTCGCGGTTTTCAGCGCCGTATCGGCCAGACCTTTACGAGCGCCGTGGGTCGAAATGAAGTACTGCAAAACGTTCAGACCTTCGCGGAAGTTCGCGGTAATCGGCGTTTCGATAATCGAACCATCCGGTTTCGCCATCAGACCACGCATACCGGCCAGCTGGCGAATCTGCGCCGCCGAACCGCGGGCGCCCGAGTCGGCCATCATGTAAATCGCGTTGAACGATTCCTGGGTCGACTTGGTGCCGTCACGCTTGATGACGTCTTCCACTTTCAGCTGGTCCATCATGGCCTTGCCGACTTCGTCCGAGGTCTTGCCCCAGATGTCGACGACCTTGTTGTAACGCTCGCCGGAGGTCACCAGACCCGAGGCGTACTGCTGCTCGATCTGTTTGACTTCGGATTCCGCAGCCGAGATCAGGGTGACTTTTTGTGGCGGTACCAGCATGTCGTCCACGCAGATCGAAATACCGGCGCGGGTTGCCAGGCGGAAGCCCGACTGCATCAGTTGGTCAGCAAACACGACCGTCGCGCGCAGGCCGCACTTACGGAACGAGGTGTTGATCAGTTTGGAAATTTCTTTCTTCTTCAGCGCGCGGTTCAGCACCGAGAAAGGCAGGCCTTTCGGCAGGATTTCCGACAGGATGGCGCGGCCGATCGTGGTCTCGTAGCGAGTCACGGTGCGGACGAATTCGCCGGTCACTGGGTCTTTTGGATTCTCGACGATACGCACGGTGATGCGAGTCGTCAGTTCCACTTCCTTGTTGTCGTAAGCACGAATAACTTCCGACACGTCCTGGAACAGCATGCCTTCGTTTTTCGCGTTGATCGCTTCGCGGGTCGCGTAGTACAGACCCAGCACGATATCCTGCGACGGAACGATCGACGGTTCGCCGTTCGACGGGAACAGGATGTTGTTCGACGCCAGCATCAGGGTACGCGCTTCCATCTGCGCTTCGATCGACAGCGGAACGTGCACAGCCATCTGGTCACCGTCGAAGTCGGCGTTGAATGCCGCGCAGACGAGTGGGTGCAGTTGGATGGCCTTGCCTTCAATCAGGACCGGCTCGAAAGCCTGGATGCCCAGACGGTGCAAGGTAGGCGCACGGTTCAGCATGATCGGGTGTTCGCGGATCACGTCTTCCAGGATGTCCCAGACGACCGGCTCTTGAATCTCGACCAGCTTCTTGGCGGCCTTGATCGTCGTAGCCAAGCCCATCAGTTCCAGCTTGTTGAAGATGAACGGCTTGAACAGCTCGAGCGCCATCAGTTTCGGCAGACCGCACTGGTGCAGTTTCAGCTGTGGACCCACCACGATGACCGAACGGCCCGAGTAGTCGACGCGCTTACCCAGCAAGTTCTGACGGAAACGACCGCCCTTACCTTTGATCATCTCGGCCAGCGATTTCAGCGGACGCTTGTTGGCGCCGGTCATCGCTTTGCCGCGACGGCCGTTGTCCAGCAGCGAGTCGACCGCTTCTTGCAGCATGCGCTTTTCGTTGCGCGTGATGATCTCTGGAGCACGCAGCTCCATCAAACGCTTCAGACGGTTGTTACGGTTGATGACGCGGCGATACAGATCGTTCAGATCCGAGGTCGCGAAACGGCCGCCGTCCAGCGGGACCAGTGGACGCAGTTCCGGCGGCAGCACCGGCAGCACTTCCATGATCATCCACTCAGGCTTGATGCCCGAACGCTGGAACGCTTCCAGCACTTTCAGACGCTTGGCGTATTTCTTGATCTTTGCTTCGGACTTCGATTCCTTCAGTTCCACGCGCAGGGTCTCGGCATCGCGGTGGATGTCGATCGAGCGCAGCAATTCACGGATACCTTCGGCGCCCATGAAGGCGGTGAAGTCGTCGCCGTACTCTTCGTACTTGGCGGCGTAGTCGTCTTCCGACATGATCTGGCACTTCTTCAGCGGGGTCATGCCTGGATCGGTCACCACATATGCTTCGAAGTACAGCACGCGTTCGATGTCCCGCAGGGTCATGTCCAGGACCATGCCCAGACGCGACGGCAGCGATTTCAGGAACCAGATGTGCGCGGTCGGCGAGGCCAGCTCGATGTGGCCCATGCGCTCGCGGCGCACTTTGGCCAGGGTGACTTCAACGCCGCACTTTTCGCAGATCACACCGCGGTGCTTGAGGCGCTTGTATTTGCCGCACAGGCATTCGTAGTCCTTGATAGGACCAAAGATCTTGGCGCAGAACAGGCCGTCGCGCTCAGGCTTGAAGGTACGATAGTTGATGGTTTCCGGCTTTTTAACTTCGCCGTAGGACCACGAACGGATTTTTTCAGGCGAAGCGAGACCGATCTTGATCGCGTCAAAGGTCTCGTTCGTCTGTACTTGCTTGAATAGATCGAGCAGTGCTTTCATGTATCACTCCAGAGGTGATTAAACTTCTAATTCCTGAGACTACATCGCCCGGCCGGGTTGCCCCGCCGGGCTTTGTGCTTCTCAAACCAAACGACAGTCTTATGTAACCGAGCTGTCTTTTAGTTTCGTTCGAGGTCGATATCGATACCCAGCGAACGGATTTCCTTGACCAGCACGTTGAACGATTCAGGCATACCGGCGTCGATCACGTGGTCGCCTTTGACCAGGTTTTCGTACACTTTGGTACGGCCGTTGACGTCATCGGACTTCACGGTCAACATTTCTTGCAGCACGTACGATGCGCCGTACGCTTCCAGTGCCCACACCTCCATCTCACCGAAGCGCTGGCCGCCGAACTGGGCTTTACCGCCCAGTGGCTGCTGCGTCACCAGCGAGTATGGACCGGTCGAACGCGCGTGCATCTTGTCGTCGACCAAGTGGTGCAGTTTCAGCATGTGCATCACGCCAACGGTGACCTTGCGCTCGAATGCTTCGCCGGTGCGGCCGTCGTACATCGTGACCTGGTTCTTCGACGGCGTCATACCCAATTTCTGGGCGATGTCGTCAGGGTACGCCAAATCCAGCATGCGGCGGATTTCCGACTCGTGCGCGCCGTCGAACACCGGCGTAGCGAACGGAACACCCTTCTTCAGGTTGTTCGCCAGCTTCATGATCTCTTCGTCGTCGAACTGGTCCAGATCTTCCGGACGGCCGTTCTCGTTGTAGACGGTGGTCAGGAACTTGCGCATCTCTTCGACTTTGATCTGCTGTTGCAGCATCTCGCCGATACGGATACCCAGGCCTTTTGCCGCCCAACCAAGGTGGGTCTCGAGAATCTGACCCACGTTCATACGCGAAGGAACACCCAGCGGGTTCAGCACCACGTCCGCCGGCGTACCGTCGGCCATGTATGGCATGTCTTCGACCGGCACGATACGGGAAACCACACCCTTGTTACCGTGGCGACCCGCCATCTTGTCGCCCGACTGCAGACGGCGCTTAACGGCCAGATACACTTTGACCATCTTCTGCACGCCAGGTTGCAGCTCGTCGCCTTGCGTCAGCTTCTTGCGCTTCTCTTCGAAGGCCAGATCGAACTGGTGACGCTTCTCGTTGATCGATTCCTTGATCGCTTCGAGGGCGGTGGCGGCGGCGTCGTCCGCTGGACGGATGTCGAACCAGTGGTACTTGTCCAGATCGTCCAGGTATTCCTTGGTGATCTTGGCGCCCTTGGCCAGCTTCTTCGGACCGCCGTTGACGACCTGGTTGATCAGCATTTTTTCCAGACGCTGGAAGGCGTCGCCCTCCACGATGCGCATCTGGTCGTTCAAGTCCAGGCGGAAACGCTTCAGTTCATCGTCGATGATCTGTTGCGCGCGCTTGTCGCGGACGATGCCTTCGCGGGTGAACACTTGCACGTCGATGACGGTGCCGATCATGCCCGAAGGCACGCGCAGCGAGGTGTCTTTGACGTCCGAAGCCTTCTCGCCGAAGATCGCGCGCAGCAGCTTTTCTTCCGGGGTCAGCTGGGTTTCGCCTTTAGGCGTCACTTTACCGACCAGCGTGTCGCCGGCTTGCACTTCGGCGCCGATGTAGACGATACCGGACTCATCCAAACGAGCCAGCTGGTTCTCAGCCAGGTTCGAGATGTCGCGGGTGATTTCTTCCGCGCCCAGTTTGGTATCGCGAGCAACGACGCTCAGTTCTTCGATGTGGATCGACGTGTAACGGTCGTCTTTGACGACGTTTTCCGAGATCAGGATCGAATCCTCGAAGTTCAGACCATTCCATGGCATGAAGGCCACGGTCATGTTCTGGCCCAGAGCCAGCTCGCCCAGGTCGGTCGATGCGCCGTCGGCGATCACGTCGCGCTTGGCCACACGGTCGCCCACCTTGACGATAGGACGCTGGTTGATGTTGGTGTTCTGGTTCGAACGGGTGTACTTGATCAGGTTGTAGATGTCGACACCGACTTCGCCGGCGGTTGCTTCGTCATCGTTCACGCGAATCACGACACGGCCCGCATCGATGTAGTCGACGATACCGCCGCGCAATGCTTGCACGGTGGTGCCCGAGTCGACTGCCACGGTGCGTTCGATACCGGTACCGACCAGTGCTTTTTCAGGGCGCAGGCAAGGAACGGCCTGGCGCTGCATGTTGGCACCCATCAATGCGCGGTTCGCATCATCGTGTTCCAGGAACGGAATCAGCGACGCGGCGACGGACACGATCTGGCCTGGAGCAACGTCCATGTACTGGATGCGCTCTGGCGAGACCAGAATGGTTTCGCCGGCTTCACGGGCCGAGACCAGCTCATCGCTGAGCGTGCCTTCGCTGCTGATGGTCGCGTTCGCCTGAGCGATGATGTAGCGGCCTTCTTCGATTGCCGACAGGTAATCGATCTGGTCGGTGATCTTGGAACCTTCGACCTTGCGGTACGGGGTTTCCAGGAAGCCGTATTCGTTCAGGCGGGCGTACAGCGCCAGCGAGTTGATCAGACCGATGTTCGGGCCTTCAGGCGTTTCGATCGGGCACACGCGGCCGTAGTGGGTCGGGTGCACGTCGCGCACCTCGAAACCAGCACGTTCGCGGGTCAGACCGCCAGGTCCCAGGGCGGAAACGCGGCGTTTGTGCGTGATTTCCGACAGCGGGTTGGTCTGGTCCATAAACTGCGACAGCTGCGACGAACCGAAGAATTCACGGATCGCGGCCGAGATCGGCTTGCTGTTGATCAGGTCGTGCGGCATCAGGTTGTCCGCTTCGGCTTGGCCGAGGCGTTCCTTGACGGCGCGCTCGACGCGCACCAGGCCGGCGCGGAACTGGTTTTCGGCCAGTTCGCCGACGCAACGTACGCGGCGGTTACCCAGGTGATCGATATCGTCGACTTCGCCGCGGCCATTGCGCAGTTCCACCAGGATCTTGATCACGGCCAGCACGTCTTCGTTCGACAAGGTCATGGCGCCGGTCAGTTCGTCACGGCCGATGCGGCGGTTGAACTTCATGCGGCCGACGGCGGACAGGTCGTAGCGGTCGGCGCTGTAGAACAGGCCGTTGAACAGCGCTTCGACGGAGTCTTCCGTTGGCGGTTCGCCAGGACGCATCATGCGGTAGATCGCGACACGGGCGGCCATCTGGTCGGCGGTGTCGTCGATGCGCAGGGTTTGCGAAATGTACGCGCCCTGGTCCAGATCGTTGGTGTACAAGGTCTGGATTTCGCTGATGTTGGCTTCGCGCAGGCGGCCGAGGACGTCTTCGGTCAGCTCATCGTTGGCGGACGCGACGACTTCGCCGGTCTCCGGATCAACGATGTTCTTGGCCAGCACGCGGCCCAGCAGGTAGTCTTCCGGCACGGAAATATGCTTGATGCCGTTCGATTCGATGTCGCGCACGTGCTTGGCGTTGATGCGCTTGTCCTTCAGCACCAAAGTCTTGCCTTCCTTGTTGACGATGTCGAAGCGGGCGACTTCGCCACGCAGACGCTCGGCAACGAATTCCATCTCCGCGCCTTCCGAGCGCAGGTTGAAATTGTCGAAGACGAAGAAGTTCGCCAGGATTTGCTCGTGCGACATGCCGATCGCCTTCAGCAGGATCGTCACCGGCATTTTGCGGCGGCGGTCGACGCGGAAGAACAGGATGTCTTTCGGGTCGAACTCGAAGTCCAGCCACGAACCGCGGTAAGGAATGATACGCGCGGAGAACAGCAGTTTGCCCGACGAGTGGGTCTTGCCGCGGTCGTGTTCGAAGAACACACCAGGGGAGCGATGCAGCTGCGAAACGATAACGCGCTCGGTACCGTTGATGACGAACGAACCGGTGGTCGTCATCAAAGGCAGTTCGCCCATGTAGACTTCCTGTTCCTTCATCTCTTTGACGACCGGCTTGGTCGGCGATTCCTTGTCCAGGATCACCAGACGCACCTTGGCGCGCAGCGGCGACGCGAACGTCAGGCCACGCAGTTGGCATTCCTTGACGTCGAAGGCGGGATCGCCCAGGACGTACGACAGGAATTCGAGACGCGCAAAGCCATTGTGCGAAACGATAGGGAATATCGAGGTAAAGGCCGACTGCAGGCCGTCGTTCTTGCGGGTCGACGGTGCGACGTCTTCCTGCAGGAAACTATGGTAGGACTCGAGCTGGGTAGCCAGCAGGAACGGAACGTGGTGAACGTTGGCGCGCTTCGCGAATGATTTGCGAATGCGTTTCTTCTCAGTAAATGAGTAGTGCATGGACACTCCGTGAGTGACAGAAAGGATAAAAAATTCAGGTTTTGCCAGTGCGCGAACCGGTCGACTTCAACCGTTCCACAGCCACTTCAGCAACAATCTCGGCTGCATGTCACACAGACGAAACCTGAAATCTCTACCATTTCCAGCTGATTTGAATAAACTACTAACCACTGCAGCGTCGGACAATACGCTACAAATACGACGAGGACGACAAAGGAGCCAAAGCCGGATTTCCTCCCTTTCGAAAGGAAATCCGCAGCTTTGGCTCGAGGCGCTAACTAGCCGCCGTACAACTTGATTACTTCAGTTCAGCCTTGGCGCCAGCTTCTTCCAGCTTCTTCTTAGCGGCTTCAGCGTCAGCTTTCGACAGGGCTTCTTTAACGGTCTTAGGAGCGCCATCAACCACGTCTTTGGCTTCTTTCAGGCCCAGACCGGTGATTTCGCGAACAGCTTTAATCACGCCAACTTTGTTCGCGCCGATTTCGGTCAGAACAACGTTGAACTCGGTTTGCTCTTCAGCGGCAGCTGCGCCGCCGGCTGCGCCGCCAGCTGCTGGAGCAGCCATTGCAGCGGCCGAAACGCCGAATTTTTCTTCGAAAGCTTTGACCAGTTCGTTCAGGTCCATTACGGACATTTCGCTAACTGCTGCCAGGATGTCGTCTTTGCTAATTGCCATTTGAAACTCCAATAATTTATTGATTCGTTAGTACATCAGATTGGTACTTGAGAAAAACCCGCCCTAGCTAAGCCAGGGCACAGTCGCTATTAAGCGGCTGGGGCTTCTTCTGCTGCAACTTCTTCAGCTGCGGCAGGAGCGCCTTCGGATTTTTTCGCTGCCAGAGCAGCCAGACCACGTGCAAAGCCCGACACCGGAGCCAGCATAACGCCCAACAACTGCGAAATGAGGACTTCACGGCTAGGAATGCTCGCCAACGCGGTAACAGCTGCTTTATCCAGCTGCTTGCCTGCGTAGTTACCTGCGGTGATGACCAGTTTGTCGTTGGTTTTAGCGAAGTCAGCGATGACTTTAGCTGCTGCAACGGCATCGTCCGAGATCGAGTAGATCAACGGACCGGTCATGCTGTCTGCCAGGTTGGCGAACTGCGTGCCTTCGACGGAGCGACGAGCGAGCGTATTTTTCAACACACGCAGGTACACGCCTTGAGCGCGCGCTTTGGCACGAAGTTGCGTCAAGTGAGCAACCTGGATGCCACGATATTCGGCCACGACGATAGTTTGCGCAGTTGCTACTTTTGCGGAAACTTCGGCGACGACGGCCTTTTTGTCATTCAGATTGAGACCCACGGTCAACCTCCTTAAATGATGACGGGCGACTGCCTGCCATCGGTTCGAACAACGGCGTCCGAGGTTTAGGAGTCCAATGGACTACGAAACTTGATCGGGTACACCATCTGCGTTGGGCGGAAAATCCAATTAACCCGGCGCCTGCCTGCTGCGCTGAGCCCAACGGTCTTTGATTGTCTGGCCGCCACTGCAAGCAGTGTCGACCAGCCCAAAGAACTGCCCCATGCTTTTCAGCATAAGGACTAAATTTATTCAGTGGGTATCAGGGTCGAACACGCTGCGCGCATCCGAACCTGACACCCAGTTGTTGCCTATTAAGCAGCCAGGGTAGCCTGGTCAACACGGACGCCAGCGCCCATGGTCGACGACAGGGAAACCTTGCGCAGGTAAACACCTTTGCTCGATGCTGGCTTGGCTTTGTTCAGCGCGTCGATCAGGGCAACCAGGTTGCTCTTCAGATCGGCGTCGGCGAACGACTTGCGGCCGATCGTAGCGTGGATGATACCGGCTTTGTCGGTACGGTACTGAACTTGACCGGCTTTCGCGTTTTTCACGGCGGTAGCGACGTCAGGGGTAACAGTGCCGACCTTCGGGTTAGGCATCAGGCCGCGTGGGCCCAGGATCTGACCCAAGGTACCAACGATACGCATGGTGTCTGGCGAAGCGATGACGATGTCGAAAGGCATGTCGCCGGCTTTGACGCGCTCGGCCAGGTCTTCCATACCAACAACGTCGGCGCCGGCGGCTTTGGCCTGCTCGGCTTTTTCGCCCGAAGCGAACACGGCGACGCGAACGGTCTTGCCTGTGCCGGCTGGCAGCACGACGGAACCGCGAACGACTTGATCCGACTTCTTAGGATCCACGCCCAGCTGAACCGACACGTCGATCGATTCGTTGAACTTGGCGGTGGCCAGCTCTTTGATCAGCGCAACAGCGTTGTCGAAGGCATAGGTCTTGGTGCTATCAACTTTGGATTTGATAACTTTTGCGCGTTTGGACAGTTTTGCCATGATTACAGACCTTCCACCGTGATGCCCATCGAACGTGCGGAACCAGCGATGGTGCGTACAGCAGCATCCATGTCCGCAGCGGTCAGATCTGGGGTTTTCAATTTAGCGATTTCTTCAGCTTGCGCGCGGGTCAGCTTACCGACTTTGTCGGTATGTGGCTTCGGCGAACCTTTGGTGATACCCGAGTGCTTCTTGATCAGGTAGGTCGCTGGCGGCGTCTTCATCACGAAGGTGAACGACTTGTCGGCGAAGGCGGTGATGACGACCGGAATCGGCATGCCTGGTTCCATACCCTGGGTCTGCGCGTTGAACGCTTTGCAGAATTCCATGATGTTCAGACCGCGCTGACCCAGCGCTGGACCGATCGGTGGGGATGGGTTTGCTTTACCAGCTGGCACTTGCAGCTTGATAAAACCAATGATTTTCTTTGCCATGATGGCTCCTATCTTGGGTATGAGTAGTAGCGCCCCGCCATGCGATCGATTGCATGGCGGGGCTCCTCTGGTGCCAGATTGTCGGGGTTTTTACACCGTCGCCCGTTCTGGCGAACGGTATTTATACTTTTTCGACCTGGCCGAATTCGAGCTCGACTGGTGTGGCGCGGCCGAAGATGGTGACCGAGACGCGCACTTTCGATTTCTCGTAGTTGACTTCCTCGACGTTGCCGTTGAAGTCGGTGAACGGGCCATCCTTGATGCGGACTTGCTCGCCCACTTCGTACAGCACTTTTGGCCGCGGCTTCTCGACACCCTCTTGCATCTGCTGCATGATCTTGTCGATCTCGCGCGCCGGAATCGGGGTCGGCTTGTTCGATTTGCCGCCGATGAAGCCGGTCACCTTGTTGGTGTTTTTCACCAGGTGCCACGTCTCGTCGGTCATTTCCATCTCAACCAGGACGTAGCCCGGGAAGAAACGACGCTCGGTGACGGACTTTTGACCGTTCTTGACCTCAACCACTTCTTCGGTCGGCACCAGGATCTGGCCGAACTGGTCTTGCATGCCGGCGCGTTCGACGCGCTCGGTCAGCGCGCGTTGCACGCTTTTTTCCATACCGGAATACGCATGAACAACGTACCAGCGCTTATTGCTCACTGGAACGCTTACCGGCGCGGATACAGCTTCAGCAGCTTCAGCCGCCGGTGCTGCGCCGGTGACTTCTTCGCCTGCCGCGTCATCTTGCACGTTTTCGTTCATTATTTTCGTATGCCCAGAATGAGATCGTACAACAGGAATTCCAACGTCTTATCCGTGCCCCACAGGAACAGCGCCATCACCAGAACGAAGGCGAATACAATGCCGGTGATCTGGGTTGCTTCGCGACGGGTAGGCCAAACGACCTTTTTCGTCTCGCGTACGGCTTCTTTGGCGAAATTCAGGAAATCACGGCCAGTCGACGAAGTCCACAAGAGCAGAACGGCAAAAGCCAAACCAGCTACAAGTGCGCCTGCGCGTACGAGAGCTGGTTTGTCTGACAGGTAATAGAACCCCACCACGCCTGCGATTGCAACGGCTATTGCCAGCGCAACCTTAATCTTGTCATTCGACGTGCTGACGGTCTGCACGGATTGATTTGACATTTAATTTACTTTCGGTGCCCTGCACCTGAAAACGGTGGCAGGGACGGAGGGCATCGAACCCCCAACCTTCGGTTTTGGAGACCGACGCTCTGCCAATTGAGCTACGTCCCTACGTAAAACTACAAAGGATATCGATTATACCACCAGAGACGCCCCTGGTGGTAGATCAGGATATTCCTTAAGCGATGATCTTCGCAACAACACCTGCACCAACGGTACGGCCACCTTCGCGGATAGCGAAGCGCAGACCTTCTTCCATCGCGATCGGGTTGATCAGCTTGACGGTGATCGACACGTTGTCGCCTGGCATAACCATTTCTTTGTCCGCTGGCAGTTCGATCGAACCGGTCACGTCAGTCGTACGGAAGTAGAACTGTGGACGATAGTTGTTGAAGAACGGGGTGTGACGGCCGCCTTCATCTTTCGACAGGACATAGATCTCGCCGGTGAAGTGGTTGTGCGGCTTGATCGAACCCGGCTTGGCCAGAACCTGACCACGCTGGACGTCTTCACGCTTGGTGCCGCGCAGCAGCAGACCGACGTTGTCGCCGGCTTGACCCTGGTCCAGCAGCTTGCGGAACATTTCCACGCCGGTGCAAGTGGTCTTGACGGTGTCGGTGATACCAACGATTTCGATCTCTTCGCCGACCTTGATGATGCCGCGCTCGATACGACCGGTCACAACGGTACCGCGACCCGAGATCGAGAACACGTCTTCCACTGGCATCAGGAAGGCGCCATCGACTGCGCGCTCTGGCGTAGGGATGTAGCTATCCAGTGCATCGGCCAGACGCATGATCGCGTCAACGCCCATTTCGCCTTCTTTGCCTTCCAGCGCCATACGGGCAGAACCTTTGATGATCGGTACGTCGTCGCCTGGGAATTCGTACTTCGACAACAACTCGCGAACTTCCATTTCGACCAGTTCCAGCAGCTCAGCGTCGTCGACCAGGTCGCACTTGTTCAGGAACACGATGATGTATGGAACGCCAACCTGGCGGGCCAGCAGGATGTGCTCGCGGGTCTGTGGCATTGGGCCGTCAGCTGCGGAGCACACCAGGATCGCGCCGTCCATCTGTGCCGCGCCGGTGATCATGTTTTTGATGTAGTCGGCGTGGCCTGGGCAGTCAACGTGTGCGTAGTGACGGGCAGCGGTTTCGTACTCGACGTGCGCGGTGTTGATGGTGATGCCGCGTGCTTTTTCTTCCGGAGCCGCATCGATCTGGTCGTATGCTTTAGCTTCGCCGCCGAATTTCTTCGACAGAACGGTTGCGATCGCAGCGGTCAGGGTGGTCTTGCCGTGGTCGACGTGGCCGATGGTGCCGACGTTGACGTGCGGCTTGGTCCGTTCGAATTTACCTTTTGCCATTTTAGACTCCTAACGATTTGGTGTGATTGCCCGGGCTCGCGCCCGACTGTCTGTGAATACTGCTGAATTTGTTGCTACCGAATTTTTTGCTGCTCTGTGCCGACGTGCTGCGTATTACTGATGCACTGCGAATTCTGGTGCCCTTTACGTGGATTGAACACGTGGCCTCTCCCTTACCAAGGGAGTGCTCTACCACTGAGCTAAAAGGGCTGATGGGGTACTACTATTTGATGCCCTGCCTGCGCATCTGCATTGCAACAACACTGGAGCGGGTGAAGGGAATCGAACCCTCGTCGTAAGCTTGGAAGGCTTCTGCTCTACCATTGAGCTACACCCGCGAGGTATCGTTCATTTCACTTTTGCTACTCAGTCTCACCGCAACAACTTGGTGGAGGGGGCTGGATTCGAACCAGCGTACTCATAGAGAACAGATTTACAGTCTGTCGCCTTTAACCACTCGGCCACCCCTCCGCGAGGAACCGCAGAGTATGAAGCAATTACTTTGACCTGTCAACCCTCCAATTTCACTTGGACTGCGATATTTTGCGTCCCTGAGGATGAACCGTCTGCTTCGGGGCGAGATTTTAACTGGACCGCGTGCAAAAGTGCAAGTGTTGTTTTTACGTTGAATGATTTCCTATACAATCGGTCGCAGCTGGACCCGCTTTTCGACCCACCCACGCGACCCGGGAGCACCGCAGTTGAACACCACGCAGCTGTATTCCCCCGGCTCAGGCCGACGTCACCTGGCGCTGGCCAACCTGGCCCTGCTGGCAGCCTATCTGATCGCCGGCCGCCTCGGCCTGCTGCTGGCGCTGCCGCCCGGCTACGCTTCCCCGATCTTCCTGCCCGCCGGCCTCGCCCTGGCCGCCTGCGCCATGGGCGGCATGCGGCTGTTGCCGGCCGTCGCCCTCGGCGCGCTGTGCGTCAACCTGATGCCGTCGTGGCAGGGGTTGGGCGGCATCGCCGCGCCCGCCCTGCTCGGCGCGCTGTCGGCCGCCGCCGGCGCCACCTTGCAAGCCTGGGTGGGCGCCAGCCTGTTCCGCCGCCACATCGATCCGGCCCTCGGCTCGGGACGCGACGTGGCGCGCTTCATCCTGCTGGCGGTCAGCGTCACCGTCATCAGCTGCACCGTCTCGCTGTCGGGCATGCTGCTGGCCGGCGCGCTGCGCTGGGACGGCCTGGTGGGCGACTGGCTGGCCTGGTGGATGGGCGACACCATCGGCGTGCTGCTGGCCGCGCCGCTGACGTGGATCGCCATCGGCCGCCCGCGCGCGCTGTGGGAACGGCGCCGCCTGCTGGTGGGCCTGCCGCTGGTGCTGTCGGCGGCCGCCTTCATCGCCATCTATGTGCAGGCCGACAAATGGGAAAGCAACCAGCAGTTGCAAACCTTCCGCCTCAAGGCGCAGCAGACGGGCGACCTGCTGCAGGCGCAATTTAGCGAGCACGAACGCTTCATCTACGCCATGGCCAAGGCGCTCAACGATCCCAGCCGCATCCTCGGCGCGGACGACTTCAGCAACCTGGCGCACGGCTACCTCGACCAGCGCCCCGAGCTGCTGTCGATGGGCTGGCTGGTGCCGGTGGCCGGCGCCGACCGCGCCACGTTCGAGTCGTGGGCGCGCCAGCACGTCGCGCCGGCGTTCGAGATCCGCGAACGCTCGCTGGCGGGCACCTGGCGCGTGGCACCCAGGCGTGCGCGCTACTTCCCGGTCACCTTCGTCGAACCGGGCGAGGCGCGCGACTATATCGGTCTCGATTTCCTGTCCGAGGACCAGCGCCGCGCCGCGCTGGAGCGGGCGATCCAGTCGGGCCAGCCGACGGCGACGTCGCCGCTGCAATTCGCGCGCACCCTGCCCGGCCATGGCGTGGTGCTGCTGCAAACGGTCTATCCGAACAACGCCCAGCACCAGCCGGCCGGCGCGCTGCTGATCGCGCTGCAGTTCGACGCCTACCTCGACCAGGCGCTCAAGCGCTCCGAGTTCGAGCACTTCCTGGTGCGCTTCGAGGACATGGACGACGACACCCCGGGCCGCAGCCTGCGCGACACGCTGCTGCGCGCGCCGGCCACCGGCGACTTCCAGCACCAGCTGCATTTCGGCGGCCGCATCTACGAGCTGACCTTGGCGCCGACGCCGGCCTACCTGCAGCAGCAGCGCGGCTGGCAAAGCTGGACGGTGCTGACCTGCGGCCTGCTGCTGACTGGCCTGCTGGGCGCCCTGATGCTGCTCATCAGCGGCGAGCGCGCGCGCATCCAGGCGCAGGTCAAGGACAGCACCGCGCGCCTGCGCGAACGCGAAGCCAGGCTGCAAGCGATCCTGAACAAGGCCGCCGACGCCATCCTCACCATCGACGGCGACGGCCTGCTGATGTCGGCCAACGCCGCCGCCGGGCGCCTGTTCGGCTACACGCCCGAGCAGATGACGCGCCTGCGGCTCGAGCGCCTGATCCCGGTCGGCGTCGGCGAGGCCGACGGCCTCGACGCGGCCGGCCTGCTGCGCATGATCGCCTGCGGCGTCACGCACGACTACACCCTGACCGGCTGGCGCAGCGACGGCAGCGAATTCCCGCTGGCGATCTCGGTGAGCGAAGTCGAGCTGCCCGACGAGCACCTGTTCGTCGCCATCCTGCACGACCTCACCGAGCAGCGCATGGCGCAGGAGCGCATCCACCGCCTGGCCCACCACGACACCCTGACGGGGCTCGACAACCGCCTGTCGCTGAACCTGCGGCTGGAGCAGTTGCTGGCGCAGACGCGCCGCACCCACGGCGCGGCGGCGGTGCTGTTCATCGACCTCGATCACTTCAAGAAGATCAACGACACCCACGGCCACCAGACCGGCGACCTGCTGCTGGTCGCCGTGGCCCAGCGCCTGCGCGAGCTGCTGCGCGAGGTCGACATCATCGCCCGCCTTGGCGGCGACGAATTCATCGTCGTCACCTCCGGCGGCGTCACGCCGGACGACGTCACCCACATCGCCGTGCGCATCGTCGAGTCGCTCACCGAGCCTTATCCGCTCGAGGGCAAGACCATCCACAGCGGCGCCAGCGTGGGCGTGGCGATGTTCCCGTCCGACGGCGACGACGGCAGCACCCTGATGCGCCACGCCGACACCGCGATGTACGCCGCCAAGAGCCAGGGACGCGGCAACTTCCAGTTCTTCTCGGCGGCGATGAACGTCGCCACCCACGAGCGGCTGATGCTGGAGAACCGATTGTGGCAGGCGCTCGAGCAGGACGAGTTCGAGCTGTATTTGCAGCCGCAGGTGGAGCTGGCCACGCAGCGCATCATCGGCGCCGAGGCGCTGCTGCGCTGGCACCATCCGGAGCTGGGCATGGTGGGGCCGGACCGCTTCATCCCGATCGCCGAGGAGTCGGGGCTGATCCTGCCGCTGGGCGACTGGGTGCTCAAGCGCGCCACCGGCCTGCTGGCGGCGTGGCGCGGCACGCCGCTGGCGCACCTGCGGCTGGCGGTCAACCTGTCGGCGCGCCAGTGCCACGGCGCCGGCCTGCTGCCGCACCTGGACCACCTGCTATCGAGCCAGGGCATCGATCCGGCGCTGCTGGAACTGGAGATCACCGAGTCGGCGGCGATGCAGGATCCGGAACGCAGCCGCGCGCTGCTGGTCGAACTGCGCTCGCGCGGCATCAAGGTGGCGATCGACGATTTCGGCACCGGCTATTCGTCGCTCAGTTATTTGAAGTTGTTCGAGATCGACCGCATCAAGATCGACCGCGGCTTCGTCAAGGATATCGAGACCGATCCGGACGACGCGGTGATCGTCGCGGCCACCATCGCGCTGGCCCATTCGCTGGGGCTGGGCGTGGTGGCGGAAGGGGTGGAAACCGAGGCGCAGCGCGACTTCCTGCGCGCCAAGCAGTGCGACGAGGCGCAGGGGTATTTGTTTGCGCGGCCGATGCCGGCCGCCAGCTTCGAAGCGATGGCGCAAAACGAGGATGCTGAAGATGAGGAACCACGCAAACACGTAGGGCGGATTAGCGCAGCGTAATCCGCCATTTATGAGCCGCCGGCGGCGCACGCAATGGCGGATTACGGCGTTCCGCCTAATCCGGCGTGCGGCCTATTGTGGGATCGCGCTCGATCAACTCCAGCAGCGACGCCACCACCTCCGGGTCGAACTGCTTGCCGGCGCGCTCGGTGATGTAGGTCATCACCTCGGTGTGCGGCCACGGTTCCTTGTACGGCCGCTCGTGCAGCAGCGAGTCGAACACGTCGACCACGGCGACGATGCGCGCGGCAACCGGGATGTCGGTCCCTTTGAGCTGGTTCGGATAGCCGTTGCCGTCGAAATGCTCGTGGTGGCCGCCGGCGATCGCCGCGCCATACGTCAGATAACTCACGCCGTCGACCATGCCGGCGGCGCGCTCGAGGATCGCGCGCCCCACCGCCGCGTGGGTCTGCATCTGCGCCCGCTCCTCGGGCGTGTGCGCGCCCGGCTTGAGCAGGATGTGGTCCGGCGTGGCCACCTTGCCGACATCGTGCAGGATGCTCGCCAGCCCGATCATCTCGAGCAGCTGCGGCGTGATCTCGTCGGGATAGGAGCCGCGTTCGGCCAGCCGCGCGGCCAGCGACGACGACAGCTGCTGCACGCGCCGCACATGGCCGCCGGTGCCGCTGTCGCGGAACTCGGCCAGGTCGGCCAGCGCCACCACGGTGGCCTCCTGCGCCTTGCGCAATTGCCCGAACATGTACAGGTTGTCGAAGGCGGCCGCGATGCGCTGGCAGAACACCTCCAGCAGGTCGCGCTGGATCTGCGCCAGGGGCCACGGCGGCGTGACCGAGATGGCCACCTCGCGGTTTTCCTGGGTGTGGATGAACAGCACGTTGGCCGGGTGGTCGAACTGGCTTTTCTTTTCGGCGAAGGCTTTGGCGATGGTGGGCCACAACGGATGGCCGGTCGGCATCAGCTCGGACTCGCTCAGTTGCGCGTAGCCGCCGGTGGCCGCCACCACGCTGGTGACGCCGGTGTCGCCCTGCATCAGGCATAGCACGCCGTCGGAGCCGACGTCGAGGATCGCGCTGACCTGATTGAGCACGCCGGAGGCGAATTCGCGCAGCGAATGGATCTGGTACAGATTGGTGGCGCCGGCCAGGATCTTGCCCAGGCCGATGCGGCTGCGTTCGAGCATGTTGAGGCTCTCGTACGCGCGCAGCGCCGAGATCACGGTGGTGAACAGCTTCTGCGTGGTCAGCTCGGTCTTGGCCTTGTAGTCGTTGATGTCGTATTCGATGATGACGCGCTGCTCGGGCGCCTGGCCCGGCTGGCCGGTGCGCAGCACCACGCGCACGATTGCGTTGTGCAGCTCCTCGCGGATGCGGCGCGCCAGTATCAGGCCGGCGTCGTCGGTCTCCATCACCACGTCGAGCAGCACCAGCGCGATGTCGGGCGTGTCGCGCAGGATGTCGAACGCTTCGCGCCCGCTGTAGGCGGAGAACAGTTCGAGTTCGCGGCCCTTGAAGCTGACGTTGCGCAGCGCCAGGCGCGTGACGGCGTGGACGTCGGCGTCGTCGTCGACGATCAGCACGCGCCATTGGCGCTGGTCGGGAGCGCCCGCCCCATCGGCCGGCTGGTCTTCCTCGTCTTCCTCGATCAGCCAGTCGTCGTCTGAGGCGGTTGCATCTGTCATACACAAATCTCCTGGAAGGTCCGGCGTCCGGCCGCGCCGTGTGCCTGAGCTGAGGCTAGCATAATCAGATTCCCCCCCTGTGACAAGCTCCATGGAAGCGATAGCAACAGCGCGCCGCTTTTTACCAAACGGCGCTTTCCCAACGCTCGTCACGGCGCCCCGACTCTGCTACTCTTAGAGGGCGGCTGCCACCCCGGATCAACATTTCAAGGACCACAACAAGGTGCCGGGACGGGCCGGCAAGGGACACAAATAAAGACACGACAAGGACCATCGCCATGCAAGAAAACGCCTCCGATATCGCCGGCCGGGAGTTCCTGGCCTTCACGCTCGGCGCCGAGGAATACGGCATCGACATCCTCAAGGTGCAGGAGATCCGCGGCTACGAGGCCGTCACCCGCATCGCCAACGCGCCGGAGTTCATCAAGGGCGTGATCAACCTGCGCGGCATCATCATCCCGGTGGTCGACATGCGCATCAAGTTCAACCTGGGCGCGCCGGTGTACGACCAGTTCACGGTCGTCATCATCCTCAACATCAACGGCCGCGTGGTGGGCATGGTGGTCGATTCGGTGTCCGACGTGACCACGTTGACGCCCGAGCAGGTCAAGCCGGCGCCGGAGATGGGCACCGCCTTCAGCTCCGACTACCTGATCGGCCTGGGCACCATCGACGAGCGCATGCTCATCCTGGTCAATATCGACAAGCTGATGTCGAGCGAGGAAATGGGCCTGATGGAGACGGTGGCGAGCTAATTGCTGACCGGCAGCGTGTCGGCCTCGGCGGCGGCAGTGCGGCTGGGGGCCGCGCCGCCGCCGGGACCGGCGCCGGAGCAGCCGCCGCGGTTGGCGGCGGGGTCAAGGTTCTGGTAGCGGATCTCGTACTTGCCATTCGATAGTTTGTCAACCATCAGCTTGTCGTGCGCGCGCACATAGGCGTAGCGCACATTGGCGCGCCGCTCGACGTCGTAGACCTTGATGAACACGGCCGAGGCGTTGTTGGCGTTGTCGACCATCAGCTGGATGTCGTCGCCGCGGTTGCCGACGCTGAAGCCCTCGATATAGCCGGAGTTGGCCGGCCACGGCTCGCCGTTGGGCGAGACCAGGGTCTGGCTGTCGTTGTCGCAATCGGGCGTGAGGCCCGGCAGCACGATCTGCGACATCGCCACCACCTTGACCGGAGCCCCCTTGGGCGCCGGCGAGGTGTCGGCCTCCGGATAGAACGATTGCGGCCCGGCCCAGTCGTCGCGTTCGCGCTCGCGCGGTTCGGCCTTGGCCGCGCGCACCGGCTCGGCCTTGGCGCCGCCGCGCACCTTGCCGCCGAGCGCCGCGTCCAGCAACGCCGACTGGGACGCCATCGTGCCGCCGAGCCAGCCGGCCACCAGGCAGCCGGCCAGCCCGGCCCACCACTTCCATTTGCGCAGCGGCGCCGGCAACGGTTGCGGCTCGTCGACCGGCTCGGGATTCCAGCGGTCGGCGTCGTGGCGGTACTTGTCGGCGCCCCGGCCATCCTCGTTGCGGGTGCTTTCCAGCCACTCGATCTCCCACTCCTCGGCGGCGATCCATTCGTCGTGCTCGCGGCGGCGCTGGGTGTCGGACAAGGTGTCGTAGGCGCTGTTGAGAATGGCCATGATGCGCGCAGCCTTTTCATCCCCCGGATTTTTGTCCGGATGGTATTTCTGGCTGAGGGCCTTGTAGGCGGCACGTATGACTTCCTGAGGCGCCATGCGCGACACTTTCAGGTTGTCATAGTGAGTGTGTATCTTTCCCATTGGTCCCATGGCGTTAAATCGGCGCTCGATCCTGCATCATAGCCGATCTTGGCCCGCCCATCCCGCCGTTCAGGCGGCGGCGGCCTTTGCCTTTCTCGCCATTGTGTCATTTTGTCTACAAACGATGACTGCGGTCATGCATTGTGATGGCGTCGGGCAAGGTGACGTTCTTTCCTATAACCAAGACTTTAAACAATTCGCCCATCTCGGCCGGCGACAGCAGTTTTTGCACGGCGCCCGCCCGCGGCAGGTAATGCTTGGTGTCGGAAGGGTCGGTGCGCATCAGCAGCTCGCCGATGCCGGCGCCGATCAGGAAGGCGGCCTGGTTCAGGTACGCCAGCACGCCGGCGCCGGCGTCTTGCGCCGCCAGCGCCATCGCCGTGAAATCGACGTGGGCGGTGATGTCCTGCAGGCCGGGATAATAGAACGGGTCCGGATGCGCGTGGTGGCGGTAGTGGCACATCAGGGTGCCGGTGGCGCGCAGGTCCAGATAGTATTCGTGCGCCGGGAAGCCGTAGTCGAACAGGAAGGCGGCGTTGGCGCCGCCGTCGCGCAGCATGCGCCCCAGGGTGGCCATGAAGCCGCAGGCGACGCCGTGCACCTCGGTGACGTAACCGACCGGCAGTTCGGCGTGGCCGGCGACCTGGCGCTCGATCTGCGCCAGCAGCGCCGCGTCGGCCGGCGCCTCGAGCCAGTCGAAGCGGCCGTCGCGCACCGTCACGCGCAGCTCCTGCCAGCCTTGCGGGTGCCTGGTGACCAGGTGGACCGGCATGGCGTCGAGCACCTCGTTGCCGACAACGACGCCGTCGAAGGCGTCCGGCAGCGCGTCGAGCCATTCCACCTGCGGGAAGTCGCGCAACCGCTCGCGCTGGCGCGCGCGCAGTTCGCCGGACAGTTCGACGATGAAATAGCGCTCGACGGCGACGCCGTCGGCCGCCAGCGCGCTCAGGATGTCGAACGCCAGCTTGCCGGTGCCGGCGCCGAATTCGAGGATGCGCGGCGCGCTTTGGGCGATAATAGCGGCTGCGACACGCGCCAGCGCGGCGCCGAACAGCGGCGTCAGTTCCGGCGCGGTTGTAAAATCGCCATCTTTGCCAAGCTTGGCGGAGCCGCCGCTGTAGTAGCCCAGATCGGGCGCGTACAGGGCCAGCTCCATGAAGCGGGCGAAGGAAATCGCGCCGTCATGGCGTTCGATGTCGGCGGCGATCAGGTTCTGCAGGGCGTGGGACGCGGCCAGCGCGTCGCTAGAAGGTACGGGTAGGGACATACCGGCATTGTAGCGAATCGGCGCAGGTGCGTGATATTACGTGACACCCACAACATTTTTTGAACAGCGACTATGACCACAACGCAGCACTCCACCTCCCCCACCCCGGCAGCGCCGGCGCCCGTCCGCGTCGCCCTGGTGACCGGCGCCGGGCGCCGCATCGGCCGCGCCATCGCGCTCGGGCTGGCGCGCGCCGGCTGGGACGTGGCGGTGCACTACCGCGCCTCGGCGGACGAGGCGCGCCAGGTGGCGGCCGACATCGTCGCGCTGGGCCGGCGCGCCGTCGCGCTGCAATGCGACCTGTCGGACGAAGCGGCGGTGCGCGAACTGCTGCCGCGCGCCATCGCCGCCCTCGGGCCGGTGCGCTGCGTGGTCAACAACGCCTCGCTGTTCGACTACGACAGCGCCGCCGACTTCACCGCCGCCCGCCTCGACGCCCACATGCGCGCCAACGTCGCCGCGCCGATTTTGCTGTCGCAGGCGCTGCACGCGGCGACCGTCGGCAGCGGCGGCGAGCCGGCCGCCGTCATCAATCTGCTCGACCAGAAACTGTACAATCTCAATCCTGATTTTTTGTCGTACACCCTGTCCAAGGCCGCGCTGCACACCGCCACCACGATGCTGGCGCAGCAGCTGGCGCCGGCGGTGCGGGTGGTCGGCATCGCGCCCGGCATCACGATGGTGTCCGGCGACCAGACCGAAGCCGGTTTCGCCAACGCGCACCAGCAAACCCCGCTGGGCCGTTCCAGCACCCCAGAGGACATCGCCGACAGCGTCGTCTACGCCGCCTCGGCGCGCGCCATGACCGGCACCACCCTGCTGGTCGACGGCGGCCAGCACCTGATGCCGCTGCCGCGCGACGTGATGTTTTTGGCTAAATAAGCTCGCTGAATAAGTAGAATTTAAATCGAAAGAAGGTAATCCCATGTTGTCCGCCCTGTCCCACCCGAGCCTGACCGACTGCCGCCGCCTGTTCCTGCGCAATTACGAAGTGCTGATCAACATCGGCGTGTACGAATTCGAGAAAAAGGGCGAGCAGCGGCTGCTGATCAACGTCGACCTGTACATCCCGCTGGCGGTGTCGACGCCGACCCACGACCAGCTGGACGAGGTGGTCGACTATGACTTCATCCGCGACACCATCGCCAAGCTGATGGCGCGCGGCCACGTGCAGCTGCAGGAAAGCCTGTGCGACGACATCGTGCGCGCGATGCTGGACCACCCGCGCGTGCGCGCCGCCCGCGTGTCGACGATGAAGCCGGACGTGTATCCGGACTGCGAAGGCGTCGGCGTCGAAGTCTTCAAGATCAAGGACAACGTCTGATATGAACGCCCCACTGCACCTCCCGCAAGAACACCACGCCGCAGCCGCCGCGCCGGAGCGCGACCCGACCGATTCGCGCCGCTTCGAGCTGCTGCAAAAGAAGCTGCGCACGCAAACCGGCAAGGCGATCGTCGATTTCGACATGATCACCGAGGGCGACCTGGTGATGGTCTGCATGTCCGGCGGCAAGGACAGCTACGCGATGCTCGACATCCTGATGCACCTGCGGAAAATCGCGCCGGTCAAGTTCGACCTGATCGCGGTCAACCTCGATCAAAAGCAGCCGGGCTTCCCGGAGCACGTGCTGCCGGAGTATTTTGAAAAGATCGGCGTGCCGTACAAGATCGTCGAGCAGGACACCTACAGCATCGTCACCGAGAAGATCGAGCCGGGCAAGACCACCTGCTCGCTGTGCTCGCGCCTGCGCCGGGGCATCCTGTACCGCACCGCCAAGGAGCTGGGCGCGACCAAGATCGCGCTGGGCCACCACCAGGGCGACATCCTCGAGACCTTCCTGCTCAATATGTTCTACGGCGGGACCATCAAAACCATGCCGGCCAAGCTGACCGCCGACGACGGCGAGAACGTGGTGATCCGCCCGCTGGCCTACTGCCGCGAGCAGGACATCGAAAAATACGCCGGCAAGATGGGCTTCCCCATCATCCCGTGCAACCTGTGCGGCTCGCAGCCGAATTTGCAGCGGCAGGCGATGAAGGAGATGCTGGCGACCTGGCAGCAAAAGAATCCGCTGTGGATCAAGAGCATGTTCACCGCGATGGGCAACATCAAGCCGTCGCACATGATGGACCGCGGCCTGTTCGATTTCAGCAAAAACGAGATGCGCGAAGCCGAAGGCGCCTTCACCGGCGACATCCTGTTCGACAAGGACGAGAGCATCACGCTCGATGGCGTCAACGGCGCGTTCGCGATCCAGAGCGAAGTGCTCAAGCGCGCGCCGTAACAGGCATATAATCAAAGCCGGTTCTTAACGGGAGTGCGTCATGAGTGACAACCTCAACATCGAAGTCGCGATGTCGCCTGAATTGAAGCGGGCCATGGACAAAATCGAAACCTTGTCCGGCCAACCGGCTGAATCAATTGCGCAAGATGCGCTGAGACACTACGTCACTTGGCGGGTGCCGCAGTTGCTCGATCTGCAGGAAGCCGTCGCTGCGGCAGACGACGGCGATTTCGCCTCGAAGGACGAGGTCGACGAGTGGTTCGCTCGTCATGGCGCCTGACCTGCAAACCCACTGGTCGCGCCGCGCCCTATCCGATTTGTCCGACATCATCGATTTCATCTCGATCGATAAACCGCAAGCCGCGCGCAAACTGGCCCAAGCGATTCGCGCCAAAACCGAGACATTGGGAACGAATCCTAAGTTGGGGCGGGAAACCACGCCTGGTGTCCGCGAGATCATCGTGCATCGCCATTACTTGATTACTTACCGCATCAAAGCCGGCCGGATTGAGATACTTCAGATTTGGCACACTGCGCGAAAGCGATAGCTCCGCCACCTTGCTCGGGACCAGCGAGATGCAAGCCCAAACCACACCGTGCGGGAACGCGTCTCTTTCGCTGGTCTCTTTCGGTCTCTTTTTGTCTCTTTTCTACTCCAGCCTGCTTTAAAAGAAGCAGGAGACCGAAAGAGACCAAAAGCGACAAAAAGAGACAGCCAAAAGAGACCGTTTCCCGCACGGGCCATTTGCGCTACCGCCCCTCCCCGCTTAAAACTTCTGCGCCGTGCGCATCACCGGGTACAAGTTGAAGCGCTCGTCCCACGACGCATGGCGGCGGGCGAAGAACTCCAGGCGCGCCTGCTGGCTCTTGTTGAACTCGGCGTCGGTGTCGAGCTTTTTCTGGAACTCGGCGCGCAGCGCCGGATCGGCTTCGAGCTGCTCGCGCGCGACATCCTCGGCCACATACTCCTCCATGTACTCCTTGCGCTCGAAGGCGTTATTGAACTCGCCCCACGCCAGCAGCGAATCGGCGCCGCGCGGCTCGAGCATCGTCATCACCAGGCGCGCCTTGGGCTGCGCGATCGGCACAAACAGCGAACCCTTGGCCACGCTGCGGCGCTCGCGGCCCCAATCGCCTTCGACCGCCAGCGACTGCCGTCCTTCGAACGACTGCGCGCCGAATGTGGTTTTGCTGGCGCGGAAAGTCTCCACCTCCGCCGCCATCTGGTCCGCGCCCAGCACCTTGAACGTGATGCCGTGCTGTTTCAGCTTGGCCGCCACCCGGGGCGCGTCGGCCAGCGGCACCAGATAGCCGCCCCTTGGCGCGGCCACCCGCAAATCGGGCACGATCTCGTCGCGCAGCGGCACGGTCCACATCTGCGGCTTGCTTTCGTCGTAGTGCGTCATCAAACCGCCCGACACTTCCGAATGCGCGCGCGTGTACTCGTAGCCGGGGAACTGGATGGTCTTGGTGTTGTAGGTGGTGCGATAGCTCAGCGGCACCTCGGCGCCCGCCAGCGCCGCCGCGCGCGCGTCCGCCTCGCGCGCCGCCTTCAGCCACTGCTGGCCGTGCGCGCCGACCTGCGACAGCAGCGAGACGATGGTGTTGCGCGTGATGCGCACGCGGGTCGGATAATCCTTCCACGAGTGGGTCTCGACCAGCATCGCGAAGCGGTTACGCATCGGGAAGTAGCCGGTCGAAAAACGCGGCGCCGGCATGCTGTCGACAAAGCCGGAGGCCGGATCGTCGTTGAGCGCGAACGAGATGTAGTACGGCTTGGGATCCGAGCCCTGCGCCGCGAGGTCCGCCATCACGGCGGTGCGCAGCGCCAGGCCGGCCTGCTTCAGGTCCTCGTCGCCGCCGTGCACCGGCTCGACCTGGATCGAGACGTCCGGCTGGAACTTGGCGCCGTCGGTCACGTGCAGGTCGATGTAGGCCAGCGGGTCCCAGGCGTTCACCAGCGCCAGCATGGACTGCATCTCCGGGGCGTCGGCCTTGACGTAGTCGCGATTGAGGTTGTAGTTCTGCGCCGTCGTGCGCCAGCCCATTTCGACCGGGCCGCGCTGGTTCGGCCGGTTCCATTTGCCGAAGCGCTCATGGCCGTCGACGTTGAACACGGGGACGAACAACAGCACCTGCTTGTCCAGCGCGCCGGGGGCGGCCTTGTTCTCCAGCGCCTCGCGCAGCGCCAGGAAGCCGGCGTCCTTGCCGTCGATCTCGCCGGCGTGGATGCCGCCCTGGACCAGCAGCACCGGCAGGCCTCGCTTTTTCGCCTGCTCGGCGGTCAGCGCGCCGGTGCGCGAGACGGCCAGCGCCAGCATCGGACGGCCTTCCGGCGTGCGGCCGAATTCGAAGCATCGCACCTGCTTCGGATAGGCCTTCTGGAAGCGCGCGCACAGCGCGACCACCTCGTCGTAACGGCCGGTGTTCTGGAAGCCGGATCGCTCGGCGATGGTGCTCAGGGAAGCGGCGGCGGTGGCCGGCGCGGCGCCGGCGGTGGTGGCGGTGATGGCAGTGGTGGCGGAGGCAAAGGCAAGCAGTATGGCGGAACGGATCATGGACGAACTTCCAGCGTGGGGTTGATCGACCGGTGCCTGCGCCGGCACCGGGTACGCTGGAAATTATAGTCGGCTTTGCGCGCTAGCGATTGCGGATCGCGATTTCCCTGGCCTGTGGGCGCACCAGCGTCATGGCGCCGGAACCGATGGTGGCGGTGGCGGAGCGCGCGCGGTTCATGGCCGGCTGCGCCGGGCAGGCGCCGCTCGCGCGGTAGCTGAGCGCCGTCGATAGCAGCCGCTCGGCGCTGTCGCCCAACACGTGATCGAAGTCGTCGTCGGCGCGGCAGGTCGGCTGGAAACCATCGGCGTAGTCGCCGAAGCCCTTGTGGTTGGCGCCCTGCAGCTGGATCGCGAAGTAGGTGGTGCCGCAGTTATTCGCCGGCACAAAGCCGTATGGCTTGCCGCAGGTTTCGCCGCCGATCAAATTGACTTCGACGTCGATGCCGCGCAAGCCGTTGATTACCGATTCGCTGGCCGAGCAGGTGCCCGGCGTGGTCAGGATGGTGACGCGCTTGAGCCCCAGATAGGGCAGCGCGGCGCCGGCGGCCAGCTGCGACGACTTGAAGCCGTAAGCCTTGGTGCGGAACATGTCCGGCGGCTGCGGCGTGGTCTTGTCGTTGTATTGCAGCTGCTCGAAGATCTTGCCGCTGGTGGCCGCGGGTCCGGCGATCATGTAGGCCAGCTCGTTGGCCACGGCCAGGTAGCCGCCGCCGTTATAGCGCATGTCGAGCACCAGATCGACGATGTTGGCCGCCTTGAACGTGCCGATCGCCTTCGCCAGCTCGCTCTCGGACAGCTGATTGTGGTCGTCGAACTGCAGGTAGCCGACCTTGCCGGTCGGCGTGTCGATGGTTTTGACGTTCTGCACCGGCGGATTGCTCACCTGCCTCGAGGCCAGGTTGACCGTCAGCGGCACGCCGGCGCGCGTCAGCACCAGGCTGTGCGTCTCGCCGGCGGTGGCGGGGAACAGGCCGGCGTTGAGCCGCGCGACGCCGGCGCTGGTCGTGTCGGTCAACGCGACGCCGTCGACGGAGAGCAGGCCGTCGCCGCGCCGCAAGCCGGCCAGCGCGCCGGGCGACGCCGGCGCCACCATCGCCACCGCCCATACGCGCGGCGCCGCCGGGTCGGCGTTGCGCGCCCAGGTCACGCCGTAACCGACCTCCGTGCCGGAACTCGACAGCCCTTCCCACACTTCGGTCGGATAGGTGAAGTGGAAGCGGTCCTTGGCCCGGCCGGAGGCGGTGGTGGCAAACGTCTTGTAGTCGGCGAAGAAGTCCACCGCGCGCGTGTAGTTCTCCAGCCGCGGGTTGGCGGGCAGCTCGCGGTACCACAGATAGGTCTCGCTATAGAAGGAGCGCAGCCACTTCAATTCGTCCATCAGCGAACCTTGCCGGTCCGAGCTGCCCGGAAGCGGATGCTCGCAGCGGTTGGCCAGCGCCAGCCAGTCGGGTGGATTGTTGGGATCGATCACGGGCGGGCCCACCGGCGTGGACGGAGTCGGATCGGGAGCGGGCGACGGCGTCGGCACCACCGGTGGCGTCGGTGTCGGCGTGACGCCGACCGGCGGCGCGGGGGTGGCCGCGGGCGCGTTGCCACCGCCGCCGCCGCCGCACGCCGACAGCAGCGCCAGCGACGTCGCGGCTGCTGCCGCCAAACGTATCGAATGTTTTTTCATGGGAATATTATAGACCGGCACGGTGTCCGGGATGCCAGTAAAACAACGCTTTTTACAATTCAGGCTTGCAGGTCGGCATCGTCGCGGAACAGGCCGGCCAGCCAGGCGGCGAACACGTTCAGGCGCGGCGACGCCATGCGGCCCTGTGGATACAGCAGCGAAATCGGCATCGGCGTCGGCGGCATGGCGTGCAGCACCTCGACCAGCGCGCCGCTGGCCAGGTGATGGCGCACCTGGTAGCGCGCCGCCTGGATCAGGCCCATGTCCTGCAGCGCGCAGATGATGTAGGCGTCCGGATCGTTGACCGCGATGGCGCCGCGCACGGCCACCGTCACCACGCGGCCGTCGGCGACGAAATCCCAGTCGAACGGACGGCCGGTGCGGCCGGAAAAATGCGTCACGCCGCGATGCGCGTGCAGGTCCTCCAGCGTGCGCGGCACGCCGTGGGCGGCCAGGTAGCCCGGCGAGGCGCAGGTCAGGAAGCCCATGCTGCCCAGGCGCCGGCCGATCATCGATGAATCCTGCAGGTCGCCCACGCGCAGCGAGCAGTCCAGCCCTTCGCGCGTCAAATCCTTCACCTGTTCGCTCAGGGACACGACCAGATCGATCTCCGGATAGTCGCGGCAAAAGGCGCCGATGTGCGGCATGACCAGGTTGCGGCCGACCGCGCCGGGCAGCTCGACCCGCAACCGGCCTTTGGGCGTGGCGGCGCGCTGGCCGCGGAAAGTGCCCTCGGCGTCGTCCACCGCCTGCAGGATATCGAGGCATTTCCTGAAGTAGTCGGCGCCGTCGGGCGTCAGCGACAGGCGGCGCGTGGTCCGCTGCAGCAGCTGGGTGCCCAGAAACGCCTCCAGCTTCTTGATCGTCGCCGTCAACGCGGCGCGCGGCAGGTCCAGCGTTTCGGCCGCCTTGGTGTAGCTATTGGCCTCGACGATGCGCACAAACACCTGCATGGCCTTCAAACGATCCATGATTGTTCATATAAAGTGAAAAGTATGGGAGCATTATGCCCTAATTATCTTCATCGCGGTTTCGCCTACACTGGGCTCATCGAAATTCCATTCCTGGAGCCATCATGAACAAACCTTCGGAAACCGACATCAGCCCCGGCATGGTGCTGTTGCTGGCCGCCGCGACGGGCCTGATCGTCGCCAACCTGTATTACGCGCAAACGCTGGTCGGCCCGATCAGCGCCGCCACCGGACTGTCGGCGCAGGCGGCGGGCCTGATCGTCACGTTGACGCAGATCGGCTACACCATCGGCCTGCTGTTCGTCGTCCCGCTGGGCGACCTGCTGGAAAACCGCCGCCTGATCGTCAGCGGCCTGCTGTTCACATCGGCGATGCTGGTGCTGGCCGCGTTCAGCACCAGCGCCTGGATGTTCTTGACGGCGGCGCTGGGCATCGGCCTCGGCTCGGTGGCGGCGCAGATCATCGTGCCGTTCGCCGCGCACCTGTCGAAGGAATCGACGCGCGGCCATACCGTGGGCAAGGTGGTCAGCGGCCTGCTGTTGGGGATCATGCTGGCGCGCCCGGTCGCCAGCCTGGTGGCCGACGCCAGCAACTGGCACGTCGTCTTCGGCGGCGCCGCGATCATCGTGCTGGCCGTGGCGCTGGTGCTGCGCGCCAAACTGCCGCTGCGGGTGCCGGCGTCGAACATCACCTACCCGGCGCTGATGGCGTCCCTGTGGCACCTGTTCCTGCGCACGCCGCTGCTGCGCCGCCGCGCCGCCTACCACGCCGGCCTGTTTGGATCGTTCAGTTTATTCTGGACCGTCACGCCGCTGATGCTGGCCGGTCCGCAGTTCCACCTGTCGCAGACCGGCATCGCCATCTTCGCGCTGGTCGGCATGGCCGGCGCGGTGGCCTCGCCGATCGCCGGGCGCCTGGCCGATGCGGGCCACACCCTGATGGCGACGGCCGCCGCGCTGGCGCTGGGCGTGGTCGGCTTCGCCCTGCCGATGATCGCGCCGGAATCGCGCAACGTCGGCCTGGCGATACTGGTGATCGCCTCGATCGTGCTCGATATGGGCGTGGCGGCCAACCTGGTGCTCGGCCAGCGCGCCATCTTCACCCTGGGCGCGGAGGTGCGCAGCCGCTTGAACGGGGTGTATTTCGCGCTGTTCTTCGCCGGCGGCGCGCTCGGTTCGGCGCTGGGCGGCTGGATGTTCGCCACGCACGGCTGGCATGCGGCGCTGCTGACCGGCATGGCCTTCCCGGCCCTGGCGCTGGCGTATTGGGTGACGGAATATGCGGGGCATGGCGGATTGGCGCGCAGCGCGTAATCCGCCAATGCGTCAGGAACCGAAATGGTAGTTCAGTTCCACCCAGCCTTGACGTCCGACCGGGCTGTAGCTCCCGACCGGGTAATACGGCCAACCGCCGCTGGTGTCGCTCTTGACCTTGTTGAACAGGTTGTTGACCGCCACGGAGATCGTGGTGCTCGGATTCAAACGATACACCACGCTCGCATTGACCAACGTCGTCGGCGTCAGATACGCCTCGCCGGCGCCGTTGGGCACTTTGCTGTAGCGCTGCACGAACAGCGTGTTCGACCACTTCTCCAGATTCCACGTCACACTCGCATTGAGCTTGTCGCGCCAATCGGGATTGGTCAGGTCCTTGAGGTCGTCGTTCAACGGATCGCCCGAGAACTGGCGCGACTTCTTGTCCAGCGTCTTCGAATAATTCAGCTTCGAGACGAACAGGCCCCAGCCGGCCGTGCGCAGCACATGCTTGACGCTGACATCGATGCCGTTCACGCTGGTGGACGCGGCGTTGATCGGATTGACCGTGATCTGGCGGATCTCGCCCGGCTTGTTAAGCGCGGTGAGCGGGTTGCGTTCGATGCGGGCGATGGCGTCGGCGCACGTCGGCGAGGTCAGGTCGCCGGCCATGCGGCAATCCGATTCGTCGCGCAGCAGCTTGTCGGCGCTCAGGTTGGTCACCAGATCGTCGATCTTGATGTTCCAGTAGTCGAGCGAGACGTCGAAGTCGGCGCTCGGCGACCACACCAGGCCGAGGCCCGTCGAACGGCCACGCTCCGCGCGCAGGTCCTTGCTGCCGTTCTGCACATAGTCCGATCCCGGCGAGACGTTGGCGAACTCGCAATCGGCCACCGGCTGGCCGGCCTTCGCGCAGCGGTAGTAGTCGGTGGTGGAAGAATAATAGCCGGTGCCGCGCGCCTTGAAGATGTAGTTCATGTCCGGCGCCCGGAAGCTGGTCGCGTAGTTACCGCGCACCAGCAGCTGCTTGACGGGACGCCATTCCAGGCCGCCGTTGTAGGTGGCCTTGCCCTGATCGCGGCCGGCGTAGCTGTAATGGTCGTAGCGGCCGGCCAGCGTGGCCGACAACTGCTGCAGCAGCGGCACGTTGGCCTCCACGCCCAGCGCGTAACGCTTGCGGGTGCCGGCGGTGACGTCGGCCGGCGGCGCCAGGTTGAAGTAGCCCTGGTTGATGCGTTCATCGGGACGGTTCGAGAACCCCTGCTTGCCCACCTCCGCCACCGTCGCCAGCCTGACCGGACCGGCCGGCAGCGCGAACGCCTCGCCGTTGGCGGACAAGCTGAGGGTATTGGTCCACGACTTGTCGTCGCTGTGGGTGAAGCCGGTGATGCTGTCGAACTCCGTCGGCGTCAAACGGCGCGTCAGGCGCGACTGGTCGGGCGCGAAGATCGCCACGCCGTCGGCGTCCACGCCCAGTTGCGGGCCAAGGAAGAAGCTGTCGATATTGGCCAGCGCGCGCGGCGCCTTGGCCTGGCTCTTGTAGAGCGACGCCGTGTAGGCTGCTTCGTACTGCCAGCTGCCGGCGAGCTGCCCCTTGGCGCCGAACGACAGCGAACTGGCCTGGTCGTCCCAGGTGCGGTTGTAGCGATCGACGCCGCCCATCTCCTCGGGCGAGATGTATTTGTTCCACGCTTCGTAGTTGCCGGTGTTCTGGTTGACGAAATAAGCGTCGGTGAGCGAGCGCGAGGTCCACGACGGGCCGCGCGTGTTGTTCGCGCTGCGATTCTGGCCGTATAACCCCTCGATGAACAGGGTGGTGGACGGCGACAGCTCGTAGTTGGCGCTGCCGAACACATTCTGGCTGCTGTTTTTGGTCTGCGTGGTCCAGTAGGTGGGACCGACGTTCGGGCTGGCGCAGTAGCTGCCGGTCCTGGCGGTGTATTTGACGGCGCTGCCGTTGAAGACGTCGCCCAGGCCCGCGCAGGCGTCGCCCAGATCGACATAGCGCCCGCTGGTGACATTGCGCCGGCCCAGGATCGAGGTCGGCGCCACGCCGGTGCGGGTGCTCATGAAATCGCGGTCGCGGCTCCACAGCGGATCGCGCTCCAGCAATTCGATGCTGAACAGGGTATTGAGTTTGTTGAAAGCGTGGCCGCCGGTGACCTGCAGGCGCTTGTCGCCGCCCCCGCCGCGCGAAGTACCGCCGGCTTTCAGGTTGATATCGTAACCTTCCGCTTGTTTTTTCAGGATGATATTGACCACCCCCGCGATCGCGTCCGAGCCGTAGACGGCCGACGCGCCGCCGCTGAGGATCTCGATGCGCTCGACCACGCTCGAGGGGATGTTGGCCAGGTTGGTGAAGTTGACCGTGCCTTCATAAGCGATCGGGAAGTCGGCCATGCGACGGCCGTTGAGCAGCACCAGCGTGTGGTTCGGCCCCAGGCCGCGCAGGCTGATGGTGTTGGCCGACGGCGTGAAGGTGTTGCCGTAGTCGGCGCCCTGCGTGAAGCCGCTGTTCTGCGCCTGGTTGTTCAAGGCGTCGAAGACGTTGCGGTAGCCCTGCTTGGTGATGTCCTCGCCGGTGATGACGGTGACGGCGGAAGGCCCCTCGAGCGTGGCGCGCGGAATGCGCGAGCCGGTGACGACAACTGCGGGCGGGTTCAGGGTTTCCGAGCCCGCCACCTGCGCGCTCGACGAGCCGGCAGCGCCGCACAGCAGCGCGATAGCGCCTGCCGCCAGCGGATTCAATTTAAATTGTGTTTGCACTGAAGTGGTCCGATGAAAGATGGGGATGCCATCCTATCAACCACAGGACCAGAAATGAACGAACGAATCCGCGCAAGCTTATGCATTATTTTGGTGCATGGTCCGGAAGCGCCGCTCCGCTGCTCTACAATCGCAGTTCGCGCATCTCACCGGGGACATTCATGACCACAACCGCCAGCGCCGGCCCCAAATGGGGCATGGCCATCGATCTCGAACGCTGCATCGGCTGCCACGCCTGTTCGGTCGCCTGCAAAGTCGAGAACTCCGTCTCGCTCGGCCACTTCCGCACCAAGGTGTACTACTACGATTTCGCCGCGCTCAATCCGTACAACCAGCAGCCGACGACCAAGCGCGCCTTCCTGCCGACGCTGTGCATGCAGTGCGAGGACGCGCCCTGCCTGGACGCCTGTCCCACCGATGCGATCACGCGTGGCGCCGACGGCATCGTGCGCATCGACGACGCGGTCTGCGACCGCAGCCGCGATTGCATCAAGGCCTGTCCCTACGGCGCTATCCACATCGACCCGGTGGCAGAAGTGGCCGACAAATGCGATTTCTGCTCGCACCGGCTGGACGCCGACATGGAGCCGGCCTGCGTGGAGGTCTGCCCCGCCGAGGTCTTCGCCTTCGGCGACTTGAACGACCCGGCCAGCAAGGTCAGTCTGTTCCATGCCAAACACCGCGCGCAGACGGCGCCCCTCAAGCCGGAGGAAAAAACCCGTCCGCTGGTGCAGTACCGGGGTCTGGGCGGCGTGGTGCCGCGCGCGATGGAGCGCAAGATCCCCAAGGGCCGCAGCCACGACCCGTTCTCGTACGAGGTCGAGACCTGGGACCAGCTCAAGTCCGAGTTCCCGCCGGCCGCGCCGCGCGCCAACAAACCGCGGGGAGGCTGACATGGACCGTCGTGGATTCATCAAAAACGGCATCGGCTCGATGGCCACCCTGGGTTTGGGCGAGACCATCCTGCTCACGCCGAACGCCGCCGGCGCCATGAACTACCGGCCGGCCGCCGACGGCCGCCAGCGCAAGGTCAAAAACGATTACCGCAGCGCCAAGCGCGTCACCAGCGTGTGCCTGAACTGTTCGACGGTATGCGGCATCGAGGCCTTCGTCCAGGACGACAAGGTGATCAAAATTCGCGGCAATCCGCTCGACCCGAACATGGGCAGCTACATGACCTGCGCCAAGGGCCAGTCCGGACCGACGATCAACGACTATCCGGAGCGCCTGCTCTACCCGCTAAAACGGGTGGGCGCGCGCGGCGAGGGCAAATGGCAGCGCATCAGCTGGGAGCAGGCCTACACGGAAGTGGCCGAACGGATCAAGGCCAGCATCGCCAGCGGCCACCCTGAGCGGGTCGCGCTGCACCAGGGCCGCTCGCGCATCGACGCCGAGATCAACCGCTTCCTGAGCGCGATCGGCACGCCGGTGCAGTTGAACCACCGCGCGCTGTGCTCCTCCAACAAGCGCGCCGCCAATTACGTCTCGCTCGGCGAGACCGACTGGGAATCGATCGACGCCGAGCGCTGCAAATACTTCCTCAACTTCGGCGCCAACTTCTACGAGGCGCACCAGGGCGGCCTGCACCTGGTCAGCCGCGTGGTCAAGGCGCGCTTCGACCACGGCGCAAAACTGGTCACCTTCGACGTGCGCCTGTCCAATACCGCCGGCCGCAGCGACGAATGGCACCAGCCCTTCCCCGGCACCGAGGGCGCCGTCGCGCTGGCGATGGCGCACGTGATCATCCGCGAAAACGAAATCGACCACGACTTCGTCGCCAAATTCGTCCAGCCGGGGTTGGAGACGATGCGGGCCTGGCTGGCCACCTGCACGCCGGCATGGGCGGCCAAGCTGTCCGGCATCGCCGCGCGCGACATCGAACGCCTGGCGCTGGAGTTCGCGCGCCTGCGGCCGGCCGTCGCCGCCTTCACCAACCGTGGCACCGGCGCCCACTACAACGGCTTCAATGCCGAACGCGCGGTGGTGATGCTCAACGCGCTGGTCGGATCGATCGCCAAGCCGGGCGGCTATTGCTACGGGCTCGATGAAAAGCTGTCCGCCAGCCGCTACCCGCAACCGCAACCCGTTCCGCCGAGCCCGAAAATCCGCACCGACCTGGAAGATCCGCCCGAATGGCCGCTGGCGAACCGCTGGCAGAAGATGAAGGTCGGCCAGATCGTCTACGACTACCTGCGCCAGGGCCGCGCAAAGCTGGACGTCTACATCAGCTACACGCTGGGATCGCCGATGACCTGGCCCGAGGGCCGCAGCACCACGGTCGAAGTGCTGCTGGACGAAAAACTGATTCCGTTACACGCCTGCTCGGACGTGGTCTATTCCGAGATGGCGCACTACGCGGACCTGATCCTGCCCGACGCCACCTACCTGGAACGCTGGGGCATGGACATACGCAACAACCTCGAGCTGACCCACTACGTCGCGCTGCGCCAGCCGCTGACACCACCGCCGGGCGAGGCGCGCAGCTTCGCCGACGTGCTGTTCGACATCGGCCGCCGGCTCGCGCCCGAACAGGCCAAGTATTTCCAGTTCGGCAGCCACGAGGACTTCGTGCGCGCGCAGTGCGCCAAGCTGCCGACGACGGGGCCGGACGGCCGGCAATTCAAGGATGGCTTCGAATATATGAAGCATTACGGCGTGTTTGTCGACCGTTCGCAGCCCAAGCCTTACCAGGTCTATCAAAAGCCGCTGAACGACAAGCAGCTGGAGGGCAGCCGCACCGATGCCGGCACCGGCGTGATCTACCGGGCCAACGATAAAGGCAAGGAGGTCGCCGTGGGCGTGCGGGTGGGCGACGCGGCGGTGCGTGGCTTCACCACGCCGTCGCGCAAGTTCGAGGTGCACGCGCCGGAGATCACGCAGGTGGCCAAGACGCTGGGCATCGCCGATGACGGGCTGCCGACCTTCGCGCAGATCCCTTCGCACCGCAACCTGCCGGCGGACCGCTTCATCCTGACCACGTTCAAGTGGAACGTGCACACGCAGGCGCGCACCGCGTCGCAAAAATACCTGACGGAGATCGTGCACGACAATCCGATGTGGATCAACGCCGGCGTGGCCAAAAAGATGGGGCTCAAGAGCGGCGACATGGTGGAGCTGACCACTTACCGGCCGAGTTCAGGGCCGGCGGACAAGGCCGAGCAGCAGGCCTATCGCGGCACCGGGGAGAAGATCGGCTCGGCGCGGATGCGGGTGTTCGTCACGCGCGGCATGCACCCGCGCGTGGTGGCGGTGTCGAATTCGGTGGGCTGGATCAGCGGCGGGCGGGCCAGCGAGGGACGCAGCGGACGCCGGGTCGAGGTGGCCGCGCGCGGCATCGCGCCCGACGCCGCCAAGGGCTTCGGGCCGGCGCCGGCGCTGGACGATCTGAATGCGGGGGTATGGTGGGACGAAAAGAACGGTGGCAAGGGCAATGGCGTCAACATCAACGCGCTGCTGCCAATCAACCCGCAGCCGCTGGTGGGCATGCAGGCGTGGTTCGATACCGTATGCTCGCTGCGTAAGGTATAGCTGAATGACATGTGATCCGCCAATGCATGCGCCGTCGAGACGCATGCATGGCGGATTACGCTTCGCTAATCCGCCCTACGTGTTTTAGACGTGTTTCGGACGTGTTTCAGATGACGTGTCAGGCAGCGTGCGTATGGCTATCGACCGGCACCGGCGCGACCGGCTTGCCGAAAGCGGCCAACAGCGTCGCCTCCTTCTGCTTGGCCGATTTCAGGTGCCGCTCCTTCACATGCCCGTAGCCGCGAATATCCTCGGGGATGCTGGCGATGGCCACCGCCTGCGCCAGGTTCTCCGCCGTCAGCTTGGGCAGCAACGAGGCCACCGTCTGACGATACTCGCCGATCAACGCGCGCTCCATTTTGCGCTCGGCCGTGTAGCCGAAGACGTCCAGCGCCGTGCCGCGCAAGCCCTTGAACTTGGCCAGCACACCAAACGCCTTCATCATCCACGGGCCGAATTCCTGCTTGATCAAGCGTCCCTGCGCATCATGCTTGGCCATCAGCGGCGGCGCCAGGTGGAACTTGAGCTTGATGTCGCCCTCGAACATGCCGGCGATCTTCTGCTGGAACGCGCCGTCGGTGTACAGGCGCGCGACTTCATACTCGTCCTTGTACGCCATTAGCTTGTAGTAGTAGCGCGCCACGGCCTCGCTCAGGCGGGTCGACTTGCCCAGCTTGGCCTCCTCGGCGCGCACCTGCTCGACGAACGCCTTGTACTGCTGCGCATAGTCGGCGTTCTGGTACGCGGTCAGCAGTTCGACGCGGCGGTTGACGATATCGTCGAGCGTCTGGATGCGTTTGAACTCTATCACCTTCGCCGGCGTGGTCAGTTTGGTGACCGAACCCAGATCATGCGCGGCGGTGCGGCCCCAGTGGAAGGCGGCCTTGTTGAAGTTGACCGAGATCGCGTTCAATTCGATCGCCTTGATGATGGACGCTTCGCTCAGCGGCACATGGCCCTTCTGGAACGCATAGCCCAGCATGAACATGTTGGTGGCGATCGAATCGCCCATCAACGCGGTGGCGATCTGGCCGGCGTCGACGAAGTCCACATGGTCGTTGCCGCAGGCGCGCACGATCTCGCTGCGCGAGCCGGCGTCCGGGAACTGCCAGTCCGGATTCTTGACGAAAGCGGCGGTCGACGAGCCGGTCGAATTGATCATCGCATGGGTGCGGCCCTCGCCCATGCGCGACAGGGCGTCGCGGCTGGCGGTGACGATCAAATCGCAGCCGATCACCAGATCGGCGCTGCCGGTGCCGACGCGGGTCGAGTGCAAATCGGCCTGGTTGTCGGCCAGGCGCACGTGCGACATGACCGGGCCGCCCTTTTGCGCCAGTCCGCTCATGTCCAGCACGATGGCGCCCTTGCCTTCGACGTGCGCCGCCACGGCCAGGATCTGGCCGACGGTGACCACGCCCGTTCCGCCGATACCGGTGATCAGGATGCCGTACGGCGTGTCCGTCGACGGCAATGCCGGCATCGGCAAGACGGCAGCGGGCGCGTCGCCCGTCGCCGCTTTTTTAGGCTTTTTCAGCGCCCCGCCTTCGACCGTCACGAAACTCGGACAGAAGCCGGTGGTGCACGAGAAGTCCTTGTTGCACGACGACTGGTTGATCTGGCGCTTGCGGCCCAGTTCCGTCTCCAGCGGTTCGACCGACAGGCAGTTCGATTGCACCGAACAGTCGCCGCAGCCTTCGCACACGGCTTCGTTGATGACGGCGCGCTTGGCCGGATCCGGATACTCGTTGCGCTTCCGGCGGCGGCGCTTCTCGGAGGCGCAGGTCTGGTCGTAGATCATCGCCGACACGCCAGGCTTGTCGCGCAGTTCGCGCTGCACGTCCATCAACTCGCTGCGGTGGCGTACGGTGACGCCTTCCGCCCATTTGTAATCGGACGGGTATTTTTCCGGCTCGTCGGTGACGACGATGATCGGCGTCACGCCTTCGGCCGCGATCTGGCGCGAGATCATGCCCGGATCGAGCGGTCCGTCGAACTGCTGGCCGCCGGTCATGGCGACGGCGTCGTTGAACAGGATCTTGTAGGTGATGTTGACCTTGGCCGACACCGCCGCGCGGATCGCCAGGATCCCGGAGTGGAAGTAGGTGCCGTCGCCCAGGTTGGTGAAGACGTGCTTCTCGTTGGTGAACGGCGCCTGGCCGACCCAGGTCACGCCTTCCGCGCCCATATGGGTGAAGGTCGACGTTTCGCGGTCCATCCACAGCACCATGTAGTGGCAGCCGATGCCGGCCAGCGCGCGCGAGCCTTCCGGCACCTTGGTCGACGAGTTGTGCGGGCAGCCGGAGCAGAAGTACGGCGTGCGGTCGGTGTCCGGATTGGCCTTGGTCGGCAGCGTCTTGAGTGCCAGCTCCTTGGCTTCGAGGAAGGCGACGCGCTGTTTGACGCGCTCCGCCACCGGATGGCCGTCGCAGTAGTGGGCGATGCGCGAGGCGATGGCGCGCGCGATCTGCGCCGGGTTCAGTTCATAGGTGGCCGGCAGCAGCCAGTCGCCGTGGCCCGTCTTGCCCTTGTTGCTCCATTCGCCGGTGTCGTCGAACTTGCCGACCACGCGCGGACGCTGGCCGTCCGGCAGGTTGTACAGTTCCTCCTTGAGCGCGTACTCGAGGATCTGGCGCTTCTCTTCCACCACCAGGATCTCGTCGAGGCCCTTGGCGAATTCGTGCACGCCGTCCGCCTCCAGCGGCCAGGTCATGCCGATCTTATACAGGCGGATGCCGATGTCGGCGGCGGCCTGCTCGTCGATGCCCAGGTCGGCCAGCGCCTGGCGCGTGTCCAGGTAGGATTTGCCGGCGGTGATGATGCCGATCTTCGGCTTCGGGCTGTCCCAGATGATTTTATTGAGCTTGTTGGCGCGCGCGTAGGCCAGCGCGGCGTACCACTTGTAGCTGTTCATCCGCACTTCCATATCGAGCACGGTGTCGGGCCAGCGGATATTCAGGCCGCCGGCCGGTAGTTCGAAGTCGGTCGGTAGCTGGATCTGCACGCGGTCCGGATCGAAGTCCACCACGGCGCCGGACTCGATGATGTCGGTCACGCACTTCATCGACACCCACAGGCCGGTATAGCGACTCATGGCCCAGGCGTGCAGGCCGTAGTCGATGTACTCCTGCACCGACGACGGATACAACACCGGAATGCCGCAGGCGTTGAGGATGTGGTCAGACTGGTGGGCGGTGGACGACGATTTGGCCGCGTGGTCGTCGCCGGCCAGTACCAGCACGCCGCCGTGCTTCGCCGAGCCGGCGTTGTTGGCGTGCTTGAAGACGTCGCCGCAGCGGTCGACGCCGGGGCCTTTGCCATACCACATGGAGAAGACGCCGTCGTATTTGGCGTCCTTGAAAAGATTGGTCTGCTGCGTGCCCCACACCGCCGTGGCGGCCAGGTCTTCGTTCATCCCGGGATGGAATTTGACATGGTGGGCATCGAGGTACTTCTTGGCCTTCATCGCCGTCATGTCGACGCTGGTGACGGGCGAACCGCGATAGCCGGTGATGTAGCCAGCGGTGTTGAGGCCCGCCTTGAGATCGCGTTCGCGCTGCATCATCGGCAGGCGGATCAGCGCCTGGGTGCCGGTCATGAAGGCGCGGCCGCGCTCCAGCGTCCATTTGTCGTCGAGCGAAATGTCGTCCGAGGGGGTGCCCGGGTCCAGCAGCGTACCCTTGTGAGGTGCGTTCATTAATGTCTCCAATATTCTCTGAAATACTGAACGCGGCAGGACCGGATAGGCCCTGCCGCGCGATTGCCGGTGCTCCGTTCTATGCGGTGCTACCGGCGGTTTTTCCTGCGATTTCTACTACTATAAGCCTTATGCGGGCGCTTTAGCCGGATCTTGCAGCACGCCGCGCTTGATCTGATCCAATTCGATCGATTCGAACAACGCCCGGAAGTTGCCCTCGCCGAAGCCCTGGTCGCCCTTGCGCTGGATGATCTCGAAGAAGATCGGGCCGATCACGTTCTGCGTGAAGATCTGCAGCAGCAGTTCACGCTCGTTCTCGTTGCTATGGCCATCGATCAGGATGCGCAGGCGGCGCAGGTCTTCCAGGCGCTCGCCGTGGCCCGGAAGGCGGCGGTTGACCAGCTCATAGTAAGTCTCGATGGTGTCCTGGAAGGCGATACCGGTCGTCTTCATCTTCTCGATCGAGGTATAGATGTCGTCGGTGCCCAGCGCGATGTGCTGGATGCCCTCGCCGTGGTACTCGTCGAGGTACTCGGCGATCTGCGATTTATCGTCCGACGATTCGTTGATCGGAATCCGCACCTTGCCGCACGGGGAAGTCATCGCTTTCGACTTCAAGCCGGTCAGCTTGCCCTCGATGTCGAAGTAGCGCACCTCGCGGAAGTTGAACATCTTCTCGTAGAAGTCCGCCCATTCCTTCATGCGGCCGCGATGGACGTTGTTGGTCAGGTGGTCGATATAGGTCAGGCCATTGCCGACCGGGTTGGCGTCCGCGCCGGGGATGGCGACGAAGTCGACGTCGTAGATGCTGATGTCGCCGATCGATCCCTGCTCGCCGTTGTTTTTACCGCGCCAGCGGTCGACCAGATAGATCAGCGAGTCGCCCACGCCCTTGATGGCGGGGATGTTCAGCTCCATCGGGCCGGTCTTGTTGTCGAAGCCCCAGGCGCCGAGGTCCAGCGCGCGCTTGTAGGCGGCCGCCGCGTCCTGCACGCGGATCGCGATCGCACACACGGACGGGCCGTGGTGGCGCGCAAAGCGTTGGGCGAACGAATCCTGTTCGGCGTTGATGATGAAGTTGATGCCGCCCTGCCGGTACAGCGTCACGTCCTTGTGACGGTGGCGGGCGATGGCGGTGAAGCCCATGCGCTCGAACAGCGCGCCGAGCGCTTTCGGGTCGGGGGCGGCGTATTCGACAAACTCGAAACCATCGGTTCCCATCGGGTTGTCCCAAGGCTGGAATTGCATGCGTGTCTCCTCGTTAGAATAGCGCCAGTATAGTCCCGCACACCGGGCATTAAATTGCAAACAATTCGCACCCACGGCCATTTTGAGCAATAATATTGCCTCAACACTGAATTATCGAGGGATTTATGACCAAAATTGCGCTGGATAAAACCGACCGTAAGATTCTGTCCATCTTGCAGGCCGACGGCCGGCTGTCGAACCAGGACGTGGCCGAGCTGGTCGCGCTGTCGCCGTCGCCGTGCCTGCGCCGCATCAAGCGGCTGGAGGAGGCGGGCGTGATCCGCCAGTACGTGGCGCTGCTGGACCCGGACAAAATTGGCCTGGGGTTGCTGGCATACGTGAATGTACGGCTGGAGAAGCACAGCGACGCGGCCGCGCACAGCAACGCGCGCGCGCTGGGCGCGCAAAACGCGCCGGCCTCGCCGCGCGCCGACTTCGCGGTGTCGGTCGAGCAGTGGCCGGAGGTGGTGGCCTGCTACGCGATGACGGGGGAGATGGATTACCTGCTGCGCGTTCACGTCGAAGACATGGACCACTTCTCGCGCTTCATGATGGCGACGTTGCTGCGCCATCCGGCGGTGCTGGACGTGAAATCGAGCTTCGCCCTGCAGCGCATCAAAGACACGACGGCCCTGCCGCTCGTATAGTCTTAACAGCGGCAATAAAAGTGAATATATCCGGACAGACATGGATATATTCAGCCCGCCCGATCCTTCATGCCATCGGGCGGCACGATGACCCAAACAATCCGTGCGCTCGGCACGCTGTAATCCAGCAACGAGAACACGCGCGGACGGTCATCGCAATGAAAAAAGCAGACTTCCCTCCACTTTGGCCACCGGGCATTCACCCCGTGACACTGGCCGAACTACAAGCCGTCGCCGTCACGCCTTTCTTGGCGGATGCGCGCCGGGCGATAATATTTGCTTCGTTCAAACAGTGGATTCAAAAACTTCAATCTTTTGAAGTCCACGCTATACTTTGGATTGACGGCTCGTTTTTAACGGCCAAAATTGGCCCGGATGATATTGATTGCATCATGTGGAATCCAAGCGCTGGGACTGATCTGACGAATGATCAAAAGTTGGAAGTTCGGGCCTTGACCGACCGCGCCAAGGTTAGCAGACGCTTCCATGTAGACTTATATATGGAAGCGCCAAGTGCCAATGAATCATTACATCGGCAGGCATATTTTAAAGGTTTGTTTGGTTTCCAGCACGACGGCAAGACGCCGAAGGGATTTGTCGAGTTGAGAATATGAACATCGAATTTCTCAGGAACCATGCTCGCGCGCTTAGCGAATTTGCGGCGGCGACGACCGCACGCGCCGCACTGAATCCCGATGATTTCTGGTTGGAGATCGCCGCGAAGAACCAACAACAGGCCGCCCGCGACGCAATGCAGGCGCTTGCCGCCGCGTGCGCCCAGGAAGCCGGTGAAATAGACAAGCAAGAACCGTTCAAGCGTCAGCTTGTCGACATCGAAAAGCTCGATTAACTCGCGAAGTGACGGTTCAAATGCTGCAGGAACGGCTCGGCCGCCATGAAGCCGATCACGCGGCTGTTCGGAATCTCCTTGCCGCCGTTGAAGAAGATCAGGCCCGGTGGACCGAACAGGCCGAAACGCTTCATCAGCGCCTTGTCGTCGGCGTTGTTGGCGGTGACGTCGACCTGCAGCAGCATCACCTCCTTCATCTTGCCGCTGACGGCCGGCTTGGAGAAGGTGAACCGCTCCATCTCCTTGCAGGCCACGCACCAGTCGGCGTAGAAGTCCAGCATCACCGGCTTGGTGCTGGTGGCCAGGATCTGATCCAGTTCGGCTACCGTCTTGATGCGCGTGAAATGGGCCTCGCCGCCTGCCGCTGCGCCGCCAGCGGCGCCACCTTCGGCGCGGGCGATGGTCAAGTGGCCCAGCGGCTGCAGCACGTCGCGGCCGGCGCTGGCGGCGCCGGTCAACTCGAACAGTCCGACCAGCAGGAAGGCGAGGCCCAAGGTCTTGCCGACATAGGCGCCCAAGCCCGCACCCTTCGGAATGCCATCGAACACGTGCAGGAACATGGCGCACAGCAGCGCGAACACGCCCCACATGATCATCATCGTGGTCACCGAGAACACCGGCGTGACCATCCAGATGGCGACCGCGATCAGCAGCAGGCCGAAGACCTTCTTGACGCCGTTCATCCACGCACCGGCGCGCGGCAGCAGGCTGCCGGCCGACAGGCCAGTCAACAGCAGCGGCACGCTCATGCCGACCGCCATCGAGAACAGCGCCCAGCCACCGGTCCAGACGTTGCGCGTCTGGCTGATGTAGAGCAGCGCGCCGGCCAGCGGACCGGCCACGCACGGACCGACGATCAACGCCGACAACGCGCCCATGATGAACACGCCTGCGAATTTGCCGCCGCCCATATTGCCGCTGGTGGAACTCAGGCGGCTTTGCAGGCTGCTTGGCAGCTGCAACTGATAGACGTCGAACATCGACAGCGACAGCGTGAACAGCAAGGCGCCAAACGTCAGCAGCACCCACGGTTTTTGCAGCGCGGCGGCCAGGCCTTCACCGGCCAGGCCGGCGCCGACGCCGAGCGACGTGTAGACCAGCGCCATGCCAAGGCTGTACGCCAGCGCCAGCATGAAGCCGCGGCCACGCGAGACATTGCCTTCGCCGACGATGATCGACGACAGGATCGGCACCATCGGCAGCACGCACGGCGTGAACGACAACAGCAGGCCGAAGACCAGGAAGGCCAGGCCGATGCGCCATGCGCTACCGCTTTGCAGCGTGCGCTGGGCCAGCGAGCTGTCATCTTCCGGCGCGGCGGCCGAGGGGGCAGCCGAAGCGGATGCCGCAGTGGATGCCGGGGCTGCGGGAGCGGCGGCTTTCGTCGCGTCCAGGGCGGCTGGATCGATCGCCGTCAGCTTGCCGGGCTTCCTCGGGTCGACACGGTAGCTCTGCTCCGCCGGCGAATAACACAAGCCGGCGTCCGCGCAGCCCTGGTAGCCGACCAGCAGCGTGTACGGCTCCTTGGCCGCCACCGGGAGATCGACCACCAGCGTGTCCTGGTAGGTCTCCATCTCCTTGTTGAAATTGGTGTCGAACTTGCGTATGCCGTTCGGCAGCACCGGCGCCGTCACCTGCGCGCCGTCGGCGGCGTTGAAGCTCAGACGATCGCGGTACAAGTGGTAATCCTTGGCGATCTTCCACGTCAGCCGTACGGTCTTGGCGTCCAGCGCCTCGGCGCTCAGTTTGAAAGCCTGGTCAGGCTCGAGAAAATCGCCGGCCCGCACCTGGCTGCCCGCAAACAGCGCGATGAGCGCCACCAGCATCGTCGCCAGCATCTGCAAACGCACCATCCATTTTTGTCGTTTCATGAGATATCCCTATACAACATCTGCCCCTGATCATCGATGGTCAGATAACCCATGTCAGAGGCGTTCAGAAAATTGAGTCCGCCCTGCTGTTTCAGCATGGCGATCGTCGAACAACTACCTGCCGCTATCGCCATCGGCGCCATCACGCTCACCGAGCGCCAGTGCCGCACCGGCATGCCGGTGCGCGGATCGAGGATGTGGCAGTAACGCTGCCCATCCAGTTCAAAATAACGTTCGTAGTCGCCGCTGGTGGCCAGCGCGCCCTGGCTGATCGGAATACTGGCGACCACCGCGTCGGGATCGCGCGGGTCCTGTATGCCGATGCTCCAGGGGCGCCCGTCCAGGCGGGGGCCGATGAAGCGCATGTCGCCGCCCAGGTTCACATACCCGTGCCGCACGCCGGCCTCCATCAACAAGGCCGCCGCGCGGTCGGCCGCGTACTCCTTGCCGAAGCCGCCGAAGTCGATCTCCATGCCGGCTTCGCGAAGATGGACCGCCTCGCCCTCGCAGGCCACCTTGTCCCAGCCGACCAGCGCCAGCAACGGTTCCAGCACCTCCGGCTTCGGCACGCTCGGCCGGCGGAAATCCCAGGCCTTGCGCAGCACGCCGGAAGTGATGTCGAACAGCCCTTCGCTGGCGCCGTACAGCGCGGCGGCGTAGGACATCAGCGCCATGGTCTCCTTGTCGCAGACCACCGGCCCCCTGTCCGCCCCAGCGCCGGCGTTAATCCGCGAGACGATGCTCTCGGGCCGGTAGCGCGAGTACTTCTCTTCTATCCTCCGCACCTCCGCCACGGCCTGCCGCGACAGCAGTTCGGCCGTGTGGGCGTCGGGCGCGGCCAGCCGGATCTCGCAACGGCTGGCCATCGCGTCGAACGCGGTGCGGTGGATCGCGTCTACCATTGCCGGTTGACCGCGATCTGGAAGGTCTGCGCGCGCAACGGCTCGAGCCCCGGGCTGCCGGAGTGGAACGCGCGCCAGCTGCCGCGCTGCTGGTAGGCCGAGGCCTTGACGTCCACCGACCACAGCTTGTCGATCTGCTTGCTGACCTTGAGCCCCACGGTCACCGCGCCAAAGCCGGACAGGCGCTGGTCGGCCGACGACAGGCCCGGATTGGCGGCGTTGAAGCCCGGCGGGAACGGCGTACCGAACACCGGATCGTAGACCGGGTCGTAGTAGAAGTCCGCCGCGCTCTGCGTGTAGAGGCGCACTTCCGGCGTCACCGTCCAGCCCTGCGACAGCGGCTGCACATATTCCTGCGACAGCGTATGCCCGCGCACGCCGAAGCTGTCGCGGTAGTAGCGGTAGGAGCTGCGGCTGATGCCACCGGTCGATTCGATATGGTGGTTCCAGCGCAGCAGCACCGTGTTCTCGTTGCGGCTGCGCGGGCGGTTGTCGAAGGCCTTGTACGGATCGGAGAAGAAGCCACGGCCACGGTCGTGCGCCAACGTCAGTTGCACCACGTCGTTCTTGGTCAGCACCTGGGTCACGCCGACCAGCAGGTTGGTGGTGTTCTTCTTCGCGCCGACGACGGCGCCGCCGGTGGAATTGATCTCGTCGTTGGAACGGCCGAAGCCCGCCGACCACGTGGTGTTGCGGTCTTCGCTCTCGAAGGTGCCCTGCAGCGACAGCGCGCGCGACACGTAGTCATGCTCGGTCGAATAGCTGGCGCCGACCGACACGCTGCCGCGATCGAGGTAGCGCTTGAGCGAGACGTCGCCGGCCTTGCGGTCGTCGTTCATGCGCGAGGCGCCGGAGACGGCCGTGTGGTAGCGCGGCGAGGCGCCCGACACGTCGTCGGTCACGGCCGAGGCGCTGATGCTCCAGACGCCGGCCACCGGCGCCATGATGGATACCGACGGCGCGTGCACGCGGATGCGGTCCATGTCGGACTGGCTTTCGCGATAGTCAAGGTAGCCGATGCTGATCACGCCATTGGTCGGCGGCGCCTCGGCGTGGGCCTGCACGCCCGGCAGCATCAGCGCCGCCGCCAGGATCGAACCGGCCAGCGACGTTGCCGGGGATGGCGCCGAAGATGAGGACATCGACGGCTGGCCGTCGTCATGCATGGTGATGTTTTTGCTCGTCATAAGGGATTCCATGTCAGTTGCAACCGCAGCCGCCACCACCGACACCGGCGCCGCCCGACGAGGACTCGCGGCTGGTGTAGATATGGTCGTCGTAACGGCTGAACAAACCGCCGTCGTTAAAGGTCATCTCGGGCTTGGCCAGCGTGCCTTTTTCCCACGGCTGGACATTGCCGAACGAGGCGCAGCCGGACAGGCTGGCAGCCAGCGCCAGAACGATCAGGGTTTTCATTTAACGGCTCCCAGTGCGGATTGAATCTTCGCTTCCAGCTCGGCGCGGTCGGCGTCGCGGAAGCCCGAATGCTCCAGCAGGACCTTGCCGTCAGGCCCGATCAACACGCTGCTCGGCATGCCCTTGATGCCGTACTGGCGCGGCGTCGCGCCCTTCGGATCGAAGGCGATGGTGAACTTGGCCGGCGTCGCCGCCAGGAAGGTCTTGGCGTCCTCGCTTTTGGCGTCGACGTTGACGCCGATGATCTGCAGGCCGCGCGGGCCGTACTTGGCCTGCATCTCGTTCATCCACGGGAAGGACTGGCGGCACGGGCCGCACCACGAGGCCCAAAAGTCGACGTACACCACCTTGCCGGTCAATTTCGCCAGCTGGACGGGGCCGTCCATGCCCTGCAGGTCGAACTGCGGCGCGGGTGCGCCCTTCTCCAGCGCGAACGCGGACGATGCGCCCAGCGCGGCGGCCAGCAAGATCGATATGGCTTTGATTTTCATAAGGGCTCCAGGTTAGTTTTGATCGTTACGACGGCGGCGCCACACGATCACGCCCAGCGACAGCATGACCAGCAATGCCAGCATCGGATCGTTGACGCTCTGCGAGGCCGAGCAGCCGCCGCCACCGCGGTTTTGCGGCGTGGCGTTGGACGGGGCGGCATTGGCCTGGCCGTTCAACGCGATGGTCCAGCTGCTGCCGGCCACATTCGACTGGATCACGACATTGCCGCTGTTGCCGCCGGCGTTGACCGGCGTGTAACGCACCACCAGGTCGCAGGTGGCGCCGGGTTGCAGCGTGAACGGGAAGGCGGCGCAGCCGGTGCTGTCGGCGACGGCGGCGAACGGGCCGCTGAAGGCGGCGCTGGCCAGCGTCAGTGGCGCCGAACCGCTGTTGGTCAGCGCGAAGCGGCGGGTCGGTGCGGCGGCGCCGATGGCGACGGCGCCGAAGTCGAAGCTTTGCGGGCTCAGTCCCAGCGAAGGGGCGCTGACCGCGACCGCCACGCCGTTGCCGCTCAGTGGCAAGGTGAACTGGGCGCCGGCGTCGGTCACCAATTGCAGGTTCGCGCTGCGGGCGCCTGCCGCCGTCGGGCGGAAGGCGGTGGTGATGGTGCAGCTGGCGCCGGCGCTGACGGCGCCATTGGCCGCGCAGGTGCCGCCGGTGACGAAGTCGCCCGGCTGGGCGCCGCCCAGGGTCAGGGTCGAGATGCGCACCGCCGCGCTGCCGGCGTTGTTCAAGGTCGTGGTGTGCACGGCCGCGCTGGCGCCGACTTGCGTGTCGGCGAAGGCGATCGGACCGGTCTCGGACAGCACCGGGACGCCGACCGATTGCGTGGTGCCGCTGCCGGTGATGGCCACCTGCGCCGCCGCCGCGTTGGAGGTCACGCCCAGGGTCGAGGTCACCGCGCCGTCGGCGGTCGGTGCGAAGCGCACCGGCACCGAGCAGCTGGCGCCGACGGCCAGCGTGGCGCCGCAGTCGCCGCCGGCGATGGTGAAGGTGCTCGATCCGGTCAGCGCGATGCGCGTGAAGGCGACGGCGACGTTGCCGGTATTGGCCAGCACCACCGACTGCGATGTGGCCGGGGAGCTGATCGTGCGCAGGCCGAAGGCCAGCGCGGACGGCGTGGCGGTCAGCGCCGGGGCGGCGGCCGAGGCGGTGCCGGACAGGCCCACGGTGGCGTTGCCGTTGGCGGCGTTGGAGGCCAGCGTCAGGCTGGCGGCGAAGGCGCCGGCGGCCGTTGGCGTGGCCTGTACCGTGACGGCGCAGCTGGCGCCGGCCGCCAATGGCGTGGCCACCGCGCAGTTGCCGCCCAGCGTGAAGATGTTGGCGTTGGCGCCACTCAGGGCGATGGCGCTGAACGTCAGCGGCGCTTGGCCGCTGTTGGTGACGTTGATGGTGGAGACGGCCGACGCGGCGCCCGTCAGTTGCGGGCCGAAGTTGACGCTTGGCGCCGACAAGGCGATGGTCGCCTGCGGCGTGGCGTTGCCGGTGCCGCTCAGGGCCACGGTGCTGCTGCCGCCGGTGGCGTCGTGGGTGATGGTCAGGGTGGCGGCGCGCGCGCCGGCCACGGTCGGACGGAAGCTGACCTGCACGGTGCAGTTGGCGCCCGCCGCGATGGCCGCGCCGTTGGCGCAGCTGCCGCCGGCCAGGCTGTAGTCGCCGGCCGCCGCGCCGCCCAGGGAGATGTTGCCGATATTGAGCGCGGCGTTGCCGGTGCTGCTCAGGGTGGTGCTCAACGGCGCGCTGGTCTGGCCGATGCTGGTGCCGCTGAAGGCCAGGCTGGCCGGCGCCAGCGAGGCGGCCGGCGACGCCGTCACGTTGGGATTGCCGATGTAGGCGGCGATGTCCGCCAGTTCGGCGGCGCTGAAGCGGCCGGCGAACTGGCCCATGCCGCCACCAGCGTTGCGGGCGATGGCGGCGGCGATGACGGACGGCTGATTGGCGGCGCGCTGGATGTTACTGACGTTGTTGGCCGGTGAGGGGCCATGACAAGCGACGCAGGTGCCGCCGCCGCCGACAGGACCGCTCTGGTACAGGGTGCGGCCGTTCAAGGCGTTTTGCGCGTGCGCCGATTGCGAAGCCAGTCCCAATAGCAGCGCCGCTGCCGCCGCCGCCGCCCGGTATTGCAGCCGGAATTCCCACGTTAAACCTGTCATGCCACTCTCCTGAAGTTGATCTTGAAGTCGATCTAAAATAGATCTATGAACCGCAGACAGAGATAGCAAAGGCGTTGAAAGCGCTGTGCACCAGCGCGCACCACAACCAGTTGCGCGTGCGCTGATAGAGCAGCGCCAGCGCCAGCCCCGGTAGCAGCACCGCGACGGCGGCCTGCCAGCCGGAGCCTAGGTGCAGCAGCCCGAAAGCGGCCGTCGACACCAGCACGGGCCAAGTCCACCCAGGGCACTGGCGCAGCCCCGGCGGCGAGCGCCGTATCAGCCACTCCTGCAGGCCGGCGCGGATCACGCACTCCTCCAGCAGCGGCGAAAGCACCAGCAGCCGCAGGCAAACACCCAGGTCGGGCGCCCGCAACTGGGCGCCGCACAAGGCGTCCGCCGCCCAGGGCATGGGCAGAAGTGAGGAAATCAGCGGCACGTTGGGAAGCCTGGTTACCGGTTTGCGTATCTTGTCTGACCGTTCATTCCAGGCCAGCCGGTAAGGGTTCTAACTATAGTGGGAGAAAATGCGATTTATTTTCGGCCGGTCAGGCGACCGAGCCATTTGGTGGCGAAGCGCTTGTTCGCCTTGAGGGTGTAGTCCAGCGTGGCGAATTGCTCGTCCAACGCTTCCTGCAGCACGCTGGCCGGATTGGCCGGTGGCAGTTTGAGGTAGGCGTCCGCCTCGCCGTAGTCGCGATGGATCTCCATGCCGGCTTTTTTCGCGATGTGCATCATCGTCTTGTTCGACGACAGGCAGTGCATATATAAGGTGTCGACGTCGTTGTTGCGGCAGTGGATGGCGGCGCGCTCGAACAGCTTGGAGCCGACGCCCGTGCCGCGCGCGCTCTTGCTGACCGAGACGCCGAATTCGGCCACCCGCTCCTTCTCGGTGACGGCGCTCTTCGACTCGTCGCGCGGCGCGAAGGCCAGGTGGCCGACGGCCACCAGCTTGAACAGGCGGTTGTACACGCCAAACACCATGTCGCGTGAAAAATCGATGTTGTTGACGTACTTCTCCACCTGCTCGTCGGGCAGCATGGTGCCGAAGCGCAGCAGCCGGTCGCTGCTTTCCAGTTCAAGGAAGTGCTTGACCATGCGCCGGCGGTCGCGCTCCTGCAGCTCCTTGACGAGCACCGTCGGACGGTGTTTGCCGTCTTTGTGCTTGCCCCAGCGGCGCAGCGGATTTTGGAACAGATCGATGGAGTTCATAGTGGCGAAAGTGACATCATGCGGCGGCATGGTGCAGCGCACCATCGACCCCATTGTACTCCTGTTTATGCGGGGCCGCCGTCCGGGGCGGCCGGCGGCAGCGGCATGCCGGCGTCGTCCTCGCCATCGATGTCGGCCGCCCGCAGCGCCACTTTCACGGCCGTCACCCGCGCGCGGTGCACGAATTCGGGTATCCGCTGCGGGTTGGCCGCGCTGGCCTGGGCGATCTCGCCGGCGTTGACGCCGCGCGCGGCCGCCATCGCCGCCTCCAGGTGCGCCAACTGCGGGAACGGCGCGTCGAGATAGCTGGCGGTGGGGCCTACGCGGCCGCGCGAATCGCACTCGGTGGCCAGCAGCATCTGCGAAAAGCGCGCCGGCTTGCGGAAGGCGTCGCAACGCTCCAGCAGCTTGACGATGGTGTTGGGTCGCAGCTGCAAAGCGCGTCCCACGTTGCCATGTTCGCGCGCGGTCATCACGGCCAGGTCGCGGCATTCGGTCGGCACCTTGAGGCGTTTGCACACCTGCTCGACCAGTTTGACGCCCAGCTCCTCGTGGCCGTGGTGCGCCGGCCACGTGGCCGACGGCGTCACGCCCTTGCCCAAGTCGTGCATCAGGCAGGCGAAGCGCGTCGGCAGCTCCAGCTTCGCCCGCGCGGCGCAATCGATCACCTGCAGGATATGGACGCCGGTGTCGATCTCCGGATGCCACTTCTCCGGCTGCGGCACGCCCCACAGCGCGTCGAGCTCCGGCAGGATGCGCGCCAGCGCGCCGCAATCGCGCAGCACCTCCAGCATGCGCGACGGCTTGTCTTCCATCAGCCCGCGCGACAGTTCCTGCCACACGCGCTCCGGCACCAGCGCGTCGACCTCGCCCTGCTCCGTCATCTGCCGCATCAGCGCATTGGTTTCCGGCGCCACGCGGAAGTCGCTGTAGCGGGCGGCGAAGCGGGCCACGCGCAGGATGCGCACCGGGTCCTCGGCAAAGGCGTCGGAGACGTGGCGGAACACGCGCTGCTCGATATCGCGGCGGCCGCCGAAGGGATCGGTCAGCGTGCCGTCGTCGGCGCGGGCGATGGCGTTGACGGTCAGGTCGCGCCGGATCAAATCCTCCTCCAGCGTGACGTCGGGGGAAGTATGGAACACGAAGCCCTTGTAGCCGGGCGCGGTCTTGCGCTCGGTGCGGGCCAGCGCGTACTCCTCCTGCGTCGTCGGATGCAGGAACACCGGGAAGTCCTTGCCGACCGGGCGGAAGCCCTGCGCCAGCATATCGTCCGGCGTGGCGCCGACCACCACGTGGTCGTGGTCCTTGACCGGCAGGCCAAGCAGCGCGTCGCGCACGGCGCCGCCGACGACATAAATCCGCATCATCGTCAGTCCGGCAGTTCGGCGTCGTGCTTGGGCACCGTTTCGGTTTCGGCCAGCGCCTCGGCCACCCAGCGCGCGACGGCCGGATGCGCCAGCACGCGCTGGCAGTAGGCGTCCAGCGCCGGCGCCAGCGACACGCCGTAGGTGCGGAAGCGCATCACCACCGGCGCGTAGTAGGCGTCGGCGATCGAGAAGTCGCCGAACAGGAACTGGTGGTGACCGAAGCGCGACAGGCACTCCTCCCAGATCTCGCTGATGCGGCCGATGTCGGCCTGCGAGCCGTTGGTGCGGCCCCTGCCGGGGAAGCTGGCGCGGATGTTCATCGACATCGCCGTGCGCAGGTCGGCAAAGCCGGCGTGCATCTCGGCGCAGACCGAGCGCGCCATCGCGCGCGCGGCCACGTCCTGGGGCCACAGGTGCAGCTCCTGGAACTGCTCGGCCAGATATTCGCAGATCGCCAGGCTGTCCCAGATGGTCATCTCGCCGGCCAGCAGCACCGGCACCCGGCCGCTGGCCGAGTAGCCGCAGATGCGGTTGGCGGTGTCGGGTTGGTCGAGCAGCACGCGCACCTCCTGGAACGGAATGCCGAAAGCGGTCATCGCCACCCACGGCCGCATCGACCATGACGAATAATTCTTGTTGCCGATGATGAGCGTCAGGCCCGGCTCGCGCGCGGCGGCCAGGGAAGTCGACAGGCTGGGATCAAGTTTGGTGGTCTGCATGATGCGTCCGTAATGATGGTGTGGTCTATGCGTGGTCTATGCGTGGTCAATGCGCGGTCAACGCGAGCCGTAGCTCGATTCCTGCTCTTCCTCGGGGGTGTAGGAGCGCGGCGCGACGGTTCCGATGCGCGCCTTCAGCGATTGCGGGCGGCCCTCGAACAAGGCCGCGTAGTAGGTGGCGTTTGACATCACGTTCTTGACGTAGGTGCGCGTCTCGTAGAACGGAATGGTCTCGATGAAGATGGCGCTGTCGATCGGCTTGGTCAATGTGGCGCGCCAGCGGCGCGAGCGCCCCGGCCCGGCGTTGTAGGCGGCCGTGGCCAGCACCTCGGAACCGTCCATGTTCCCGAGCACCATGTTCAGGTAGTTCGTGCCCAGCATGATATTGGTGCGCACGTCGGTCAGCATGTCCTGCGCGAAGTCGGTCAGGCCGAGTTTCTTGGCCACCCAGCGCGCGGTCGACGGCATCACCTGCATCAGGCCCGAGGCCCCCACGTGCGATTGCGCGCCGAGGATGAAGCGCGACTCCTGCCGCATCAGGCCATACACCCAGGCCTTGTCGAGGCCCAGCGTTTGCGTGGCGGGGTGCATGACGTCGTGGTGCGGCGACGGGAAGCGCTGCGTGTAGTCGACCTGGATGCGGGTGCGGTCCGAGGTGTTGACCATGCGGTCGAGGATCTCGTTCTGGCGCGCGAATTCGGCGGCGGCCAGGTAGCCGCGTTCGTCCAAGCCGCGCAAGCCCCAGTTCCATTCGCGCGTGCCCTCGAAGCGCAGGCGCATGCCGAAGAACTTGAGCGAACGCTGGAAGTTGGGATTGGCGGCGATCGCCGCGATTTCGGCGGGGGTGATCGGCAGCCCAGGCAGCGGGATGGTAATCAGTTTGCCGGTTTCCTCCAGCGCCAGCTGGCCGTAGAAGTTCGGCTGGTCCGAGATGCTGCGGAACAGCCGCTCGGCCTCGCCGGCCGGATGGCTGGTCACGCCGGCTTCGGCCATCAGCGCGCGGCCCATCCAATAGATCCAAGCCGGATCGTCGCGCAGCGAGGCGGGCATCGCCTGGATATTGGCCTTGACCTGGCGCCAGTCGCCGGCGCGCAGCGCGATGCGGGTTTTCCACTGGATCTGGTCGATGGACAGCCTGGCGCCGTTCGAGCGGCGCCAGTATTCGGCGGTGTCGGTGTCCAGCGAATAGGACGATTGCAGCGCGATCGCCGCCCAGCCTTCCTGCCGCTCCAGCGGCGTCAGGGACGAGGCCTTCTCCAGCGCCAGCGCCGCCAGCTTGACGCTGGTCTTGGCCATGCGGCCGACGGCCACCACGAAGATCTCGTGTTCGGTGCGGCCGGCGCCCGGCCCCTTGGCCAGCGCCAGCGCCGGCGTGTCGACCGCCTGCACCGCCTTCTTCTCCGGGCCGCCCAGCAAGGCGACGATGCGGCGCGCCTGCCCGGTGGCGTTGAATTCGCCGGCCAGGCGCAGTTGTTCATACAGGTCGTTGGCGTCGAACTGGCCGGTCTGGAACAGGGTGGCGATCAGGCCCGCGCAAGGCTCGCCGTAGACCGCCGGTGATGTCAGCAGCGCGCGCGCCTCGTCGGCCACCTTCTGGCCCTTGAGCGCGCGCGATTGCAGCGCGTAGCATTTGACCTGGGTGTCGTCGTTGAGCACAAACAGCGGCAGCTGCTCGTCGAAGGTGATCCAGTCGCGTTTGCGGCCCAGGTCCAGCAGCCAGTCGTTGCGCAGGCGGTCGACGATGGCCTGGCCTTCGTAGCGCTTCATGAAATCGCGGATTTCCGCGTAGGAGGCGTCCTTCAGGCGCGATTTGAGCCGATAATAATCGACATACGAAGGAATCGAATAATTGGCGAGACGGGCCGCGTAGAAATCCACCTTGGCCGCGTCGTCCTGCCGCACCGCGTCGCGCATCAGCAGGAAGGCATCGTCCTGCCGCTTGGTCTCGGCGCCGATATCCTCGGCGTGGGCCAGCGAGATATACGACGGGTTGAACGCAACCCAGGCCACGACGACAACGCCGGCAATCCATTTCGAAGCGGAAATCAATGTGAAACTCTCTTTAAGCAGTGTACGAAGCGACAACCGAATCCATGACCGGCGATGAATCCATGACCAGCGACCCTAGAATACCACGTGCCGAGAGCGAACGAATAGCCCCGGCCGCCACACAAAAGGCCGATTTGCGCAAGCAGTTGCTGACCGCGCGGCGCGCGCTCGATCCGGCCGCGCGGGCGGCGTGGGACCATGCCATCGGCGCGCGGGTGATCGCCTGGTGGCGCGCGGCGCGGCCGGCGGCATTGGGGGTGTACTGGCCGCTGCGCGACGAGCCGGATCTGCACGCCGCCTACGTGGCTCTGGAGCGCCTGGGCGCGCGGCTGCTGCTGCCGGTGGTGGTGGAAAAACACGCGGCGCTGGAATTCGCCGACTGGCGCATCGGCGAGGCGATGGTCAAGGATGCGATGGGGGTGGCGGTGCCGGCGGAGTTGCGGCTCGCGGCGGCGTACCCGCCGGCATTGCTGGTGCCTTGCCTGGGATACAACCCGGATGGTTATCGATTGGGTTATGGCGGGGGCTTTTACGACCGCACGCTGGCGCGGGCGCCGCGTCCGGAGACGGTGGGCATCGCGTACAGCTGCCTGGAAGTGAGGTTCGACGCCGACGCGCACGACGTGGCGCTGGACGGCATCGTCACCGAAATCGCGGACATTTAACCCGCAGTGCGGCCACAGGGGTCGTACCCCTTGGGGTATGACCCCGCGTCGGTTTGCGGGTTACGCGTATGCGCCGACTGTCACACCAGCCGTTGCCAAAGCGCGGTTGTCGCCGCGGCCTGGTTCATGCTGTAGAAGTGCAGGCCCGGCGCGCCGCCGGCCAGCAGGCGCTCGCACAGCTGCGACACGACATCGAGGCCGAAGGCCTTGATCGACGCGGTGTCGTCGCCGTAGCTGGCCAGCTTCAATCGCACCCAGCGCGGTATCTCGGCGCCGCACATGTCGGAAAAGCGCATCAGCTGCGTGTAGTTCGTGATCGGCATGATGCCGGCCACGATCGGCACGTCGATGCCCATCTTGCGGGTCTGGTCGACGAACTGGAAGTAGGCGTCGGCGTTGTAGAAGTACTGCGTGATGGCGGCGTTGGCGCCGGCCTTGACCTTGCGCTCGAACGCCAGCAGGTCGTCCTGCGGCGACTTGGCCTGCGGGTGGACCTCCGGATAGGCCGCCACTTCGATGTGGAACCACTCGCCGGTCTCCTGGCGGATGAACTCCACCAGCTCGTTGGCGTAGCGGAATTCGCCGGACGCGCCGTAGCCGCTCGGCAGGTCGCCGCGCAGCGCGACGATGCGCTTGATGTTGTGCGACTTGAATTCGGCAAGGATGGCGCGGATCGACTCGCGCGTGCCGCCCACGCACGACAGGTGCGGCGCGGCATCCTCGCCGGCGGCCAGGATCTCGACCACCGTGTCCAGCGTGCCGCGCTGCGTGCTGCCGCCGGCGCCGAAGGTCACGGAAAAATATTTGGGTTTCAGTTCGGACAGCTTGGCGCGCGTGGCGCGCAGCTTTTCCGCGCCTTCCGCTGTTTTCGGCGGAAAGAATTCGATACTGAAATTATGACTAGTCATCTGCGTTCTTCAAAAGTAAGGTAGACAGAGCCCAGGAAATCACGCTGTACAACAGTGCGCCACCGATCGCCGACAGGAAGCTGTCGACGTGGAAACCATCGACGAATTGCGCCACCAGCCAGAACATGAAGCCGTTGATGACAAAGATAAACAGTCCCAGCGACAGCATGGTCACGGGCAAGGTCAACAGCAACAGCACGGGGCGGATCAGCGTGTTTACGAGGGCTAACACGAAAGCCGCGACGAGGGCTGCGCCTATGCTTGTGACATCGACGGAATGCATGAGGTACGGAATTGCCAGCAGGGCAACCGCATTGATTAACCAGGTAAGGACCAGACGCATAACTAAGTCTCGCTGCAAAAAAATTAGCTCAATAAAACAGGGCCGGCACGCGCCGGCCCCGCATCACACCGTCAGATTAATAACGGTAGTGGTCCGGCTTGTACGGACCTTCCTGCGTCACGCCGATGTAGGCCGCTTGCTCTTCGGTCAGCACGGTCAGCTGGGCGTTCAGTTTCTTCAACTGCAGGCGCGCCACTTTTTCGTCCAGGTGCTTCGGCAGCACGTAGACGCCGACCGGGTACTTGTCGGTGTTGGCGAACAGCTCGATCTGGGCGATGGTCTGGTTCGCGAACGACGAGCTCATCACGTACGACGGGTGGCCGGTGCCGCAGCCCAGGTTCACCAGGCGGCCTTCGGCCAGCAGGATGATACGTTTGCCCGACGGGAAGATGACGTGGTCGACCTGCGGCTTGATATTTTCCCAGGTGTACTTCTTCAGGGCGGCGACGTCGATCTCGTTGTCGAAGTGGCCGATGTTGCAGACGATGGCCTGGTCCTTCATGGCCAGCATGTGCTTCTCGGTCAGGATGTGATAGTTGCCGGTGCAGGTGACGAAAATGTCGCCGTGTTCGGCGGCATAGTCCATGGTCACGACGCGGTAGCCTTCCATCGCCGCCTGCAGCGCGCAGATCGGATCGATTTCGGTGACCCACACCTGCGCCGACAGCGCGCGCATGGCCTGGGCCGAGCCCTTGCCGACGTCACCGTAACCGGCGATGACGGCGACCTTGCCTGCGATCATGACGTCGGTGGCGCGCTTGATGCCGTCGACCAGCGACTCGCGGCAACCGTACAGGTTGTCGAACTTCGACTTGGTGACGGAATCGTTGACGTTGATCGCCGGGAAGGCCAGCTTGCCCTCTTTGTGCATCTGGTACAGGCGGTGCACGCCGGTGGTGGTTTCCTCGGTCACGCCCATGATTTGCGGCAAACGCTTGGAGTACCAGCTCGGGTCGATCGCCAGGTGCGCCTTGATGGCGTTGAACAGGCAGATTTCTTCTTCCGAATTTGGCGAAGCCAGCACCGAGATGTCTTTTTCGGCGCGCGCGCCCAGGTGCAGCAGCAACGTGGCGTCGCCGCCGTCGTCGAGAATCATGTTGGAGTAGACGGCGTTGCCGGCGGCGTCGGCGGGCCACTCGAAGATGCGGTGGGTGTAGTCCCAGTATTCGTCCAGCGTTTCGCCCTTGATGGCGAACACCGGCGTGCCGGCGGCGGCGATGGCGGCGGCGGCGTGGTCCTGGGTCGAGTAGATGTTGCACGAAGCCCAACGCACCTTGGCGCCCAGCGCTTCGAGCGTCTGGATCAGCACGGCGGTCTGGATGGTCATGTGCAGCGAACCGGTGATGCGCGCGCCCTTGAGCGGCTGGGCGGCGGCGAATTCCTCGCGGATCGCCATCAAGCCTGGCATTTCGGTTTCGGCGATGCGGATTTCTTTGTCACCCCAGGAAGCCAGGGAAATATCGGCGACCAGGTAGTCTTGTGCGGATTTGAGTACGGCGTTCATCACGCCCTCCTTTCAGTTAGAAAAAAGTAACGTGAGCGCGGTTGCAGATTCCGAGCCTGGCAAAAATGAATTCGTCGCAGCGCTCCTCGGAAGGTGCATTTTAGCACCACCTTGGCGCGCAGCACACACGCCACGCCAAATAAGGTGGGTCAAGCGAGGTTCAAGCAACACTACAATCCGGGGAGTAACCCCCAGCTTCGGGGTCAAGTCTGTCAATCGGACACGGCCTCTAGCGTAGATACCTTCCACGGTAGAGCTTGTGTCTGAATGTCAGACTTGACCCCGGAGTTGCTTTATTTCAGGCCGGCGGCGTCGCGCAGGATCGCGGCCTTGTCGGTGCGCTCCCACGTGAATTCCGGCTCTTCGCGGCCGAAGTGGCCGTAGGCGGCGGTCTTGGCGTAGATCGGACGCAGCAGGTCGAGCATCTGCACGATGCCTTTCGGACGCAGGTCGAAGTGCTCCATCACCAGCGCGGCGATCTTGTCGTCGGGGATGACGCCCGTGCCTTCGGTGTAGACCGTGATGTTGATCGGACGGGCCACGCCGATGGCGTAGCTGACCTGCACCTGGCATTGGCGCGCCAGGCCGGCGGCGACGACGTTCTTGGCGACGTAGCGCGCGGCGTAGGCGGCCGAACGGTCCACTTTCGTCGGATCCTTGCCGGAGAAGGCGCCGCCGCCGTGCGGGCTGGCGCCGCCGTAGGTGTCGACAATGATCTTGCGGCCGGTCAGGCCGCAGTCGCCCTGCGGGCCGCCGATGACGAAGCGGCCGGTCGGGTTGACCAGGTATTTGGTTTCGGCGAGCCATTCGCGCGGCAGCACCTGCTTGATGATCTCTTCGATCACCGCCTCTTCGATCTGCTTGTGCTGCATTTCCGGCGCGTGCTGGGTCGACAGCACGACGGTGTCGACCGCGACCGGACGGCCGTTGACGTAACGCAGCGTAACTTGCGATTTGGCATCCGGGCGCAGCCATGGCAGGCGGCCGTCCTTGCGCAGCTGCGACTGGCGCTCGACCAGGCGGTGCGCGTAGTGGATGGCGGCCGGCATCAGCTCGGCCGTCTCGTCGCAGGCGTAGCCGAACATCAGGCCCTGGTCGCCGGCGCCCTGGTCGAGGTCGATACCGGCGCCTTCGTCCACGCCCTGGGCGATGTCCGGCGACTGCTTGTCGTAGGCCACCAGCACCGCGCAACCGCGGTAGTCGATGCCGTAGTCGGTGTTGTCGTAGCCGATGCGCTTGATGGTTTCGCGCGCAACTTGAATATAATCAACGTTGGCGTGCGTGGTGATTTCGCCGGCCAGCACGACCAGGCCGGTGTTGCACAGCGTTTCGGCGGCGACGCGCGCCTTCGGGTCCTGCTCGAGGATGGCGTCCAGAATGGCGTCCGAGATTTGGTCGGCGACCTTGTCGGGATGGCCTTCCGAGACGGATTCGGAAGTGAAAAGATAATCGTTTGACATCGCAAGCTCCTGCTACTGGTTGAGAATGGTTGTCGCTCACCCAATACGGCTTGCGACGCTTTAGCGATATTTATATTCCGCTTCGCAAGTTGTCTATTAACTCAGCGGGTAGTGCATACGTGGTATTTTACGCTTCTTAAAAAAATTTTGGCTAGAGCAATAGCAGCCGAACACTCCTCCATATTGACGATTTAACTTCATGCTTGTTTATCTATTCCGCTTTTTATCGATCTTTCCGCTGCCGCTGCTGCACGCGGTGGGCGCCGGGTTGGGCTGGCTGGTTTATCTGTGTTCTCCCTCGCATCGTCGGCGTATGCGCGAGAACATGGCCCTTGCGGGCTATTCGGGCCACCTGTCGGCTGCCATCGCCGAGGCCGGAAAAAGTATCGTCGAGCTACCATTTGTCTGGTGCGCGTCCCCCGCGCGGGTGTCGCGCCTGGCGCAGGCCGAGAACTGGGAGTTGGTGCAAACGGAGCTCGACGCGGGACGCGGGATCGTGTTCCTGACGCCACACTTGGGCTGTTTCGAGATCGTCGCGCAGGAAATCGCGCTGCGCACCGAGCTGATGGTGATGTACCGCCCGCCCAAACAGGCGGCGCTCAAGCCGCTGGTCGAGGGCGCGCGCGCGCGCAAGAACCTGCTGCTGGCGCCGGCCAATATGTCCGGCGTGCGCATGCTGGCCAAGTTCCTTAAGAAAGGCAAGCCGATCGGCGTGCTGCCCGACCAGGTGCCGCAGGAGGGCGAAGGCGTGTGGGCCGATTTCTTCGGCCGCAGCGCCTACACCATGACCCTGCCGGCCAAGCTGGCGCAGATGGGCGACGCCACCATCATCGTCACCTACGCCGAGCGCCTGCCCGGCGGCAAAGGATTTATCGTGCGCTTCGTGCCGTTCGACGGCTCGCTGGCCGGTAGCACGGCCGAGCAGGCCCGCGCCATCAACGCCGCCATGGAGCGGCTGATCGCCCGCAATCCCGAGCAATATTATTGGAGCTACAACCGCTACAAGGTACCGGCCGGTATCGACGCGCCGGTCGCGGCGGGAGAACAGGCATGAAGCTGCTGTTAGGATTGATGTGGCTGCTGCATTGGCTGCCGCTGCCGCTGCTGGGCCGTGTCGGCAAGCTCACCGGCAGTCTGTTGTTCATGACCCTGCGTTCGCGCCGCCACATCGCGCTGACCAATCTGCGCCTGTGCATGCCGGAGCTGAGCGAGGCCGAACGGATCGACATCGCGCGCGGCCATTTCCAGGCGTACTCGCGCAGCGTGTGGGAGCGCGGCATCCTGTGGTGGGCCTCGGAGGCCCGGCTGCGGCGCCTGATCCGGGTCGAACCCGGTCCGGTGCCGGTGGAAGAGATGACGGCCCGGCCGACCATCCTGCTGTGCCCGCACTTCGTCTGCCTGGACGTGGCCGGCGCCTCGATCGCGATGGTGGCGAGCGCCTCGTCGATGTATGTGCAGCAAAAGAACACCGCCTTCGACAAGGTGCTGCGCGCCGGCCGCGCCCGCTTCAAGCCGGTCAAGCTGTTCACCCGCCAGGACGGCATCAAGCCCATCCTGCGGGCCTTGCGCGACAAGCTGCCCTACTTCATGCTGCCGGACATGGACTTCGGCGAAAAAGATGCCGAGTTCGTGCCATTCTTCGGCATCCAGGCGGCCACGTTGACCGCCACCGCGCGCATCGCCGCCACCACCGGCGCCCAGGTGATGCCAGTGATCGCCACCTTCCTGCCAAACTATCAAGGTTATTGTGTGAAGTTCTATCCGGTGTGGGACAATTACCCCGGTCCCGACATGGTCGCCGCCACCCGCCGCATGAACGAGTTCATCGAGGAAAGGGTGCGCGAAGCGCCGTCGGAGTATTTCTGGACGCATAAGCGCTTCAAGACGCGGCCCAACGGCGAGCCCTCGCTCTATCAAACTTCCAAGTAGAAGACCGACGATGAAACTCAAATTCACCAAAATGCACGGCGCCGGCAATGACTTCGTGGTCATCGACGGCATCAACCAGCAGATCGACCTGACGGCGGCGCAATGGAAGCTGCTGGGCGACCGCCGCTTCGGCGTCGGCGCCGACCAGATCCTGCTGGTGGAAAAGTCCGTCCAGCCGGACGTCGATTTCCGCTACCGCATCTTCAACGCCGACGGCGGCGAAGTGGAACAGTGCGGCAACGGCTCGCGCGCCTTCGTCAAGTTCGTCTCGGAAAAAGGGCTGACCGACAAGCAGAGCATCAAGGTGGAAACCAGGGCCGGCGTGATCGCGCCGCGGCTCGAGGCCGACGGCAGCATCACCGTGGACATGGGCCCGCCGGTGTTGGACGCGCCGCGCGTGCCGTTCGACGCCGAAGGCTTGCAGGGTGAACGCCACGGCGGCGCCACCTTGTGGCCGCTGGTGCTGGAGCTCGCGGGCGCCAAGGAAAGCGTGCTGATCTCGGCCGTGTCGATGGGCAATCCGCACGCGGTGCAGGTGGTCGACGACGTCGACGCGGCGCCGGTGGAGCTGACCGGTCCGCTGATCGAGCACCATCCGCGTTTCCCGAACCGGGTCAACGCCGGCTTCATGCAGATCGTCGATCGCGGCCACATCAAGCTGCGCGTGTTCGAGCGCGGCGTCGGCGAGACGCTGGCCTGCGGCACCGGCGCCTGCGCGGCGGCGGTGGCCGGCATTGCGCGCGGCCTGCTCGACAGCCCGGTGCGGGTCGACGCGCGCGGCGGCCAGTTGTCGATCAGCTGGGCGGGCGAAGGCCAGCCGGTGCTGTTGACAGGCCCGGCCGTGACGGTGTTCGAAGGCGAGATGGAAATTTAATTACGCGGCCAATAAATCGTCGCCATCGGCCGCCGGCAGCCACGTCTTGAGCCGGTACAAGCGCTGGCGGTAATTGCCTTCCGGGCCATCCGGCCCGCCATCGACCGCGTCGAACAGGCGGCTGATGCGGTCCAGCGCCTGGCGCTCGCGGGCGGTGCGCAGCAAAATCAAACGCCGCTTGCTGCGCCCGTAGCTGGCGCGGATATCGACCACCAGGCAATGCCCCTGGTCGGCCGCCTTGACATCGAGCAGCAGCGCTTCGGCCCGGCTCAATCCAAACAACTCGGCCAGCTCCAGCCGCGCCGCCAGCAATGGCTGGCTGACCGTCAGCTCGCGCGTGACGCAGCCGGCGATGCTTTCCGTCCAGCCCGACTCCTTGGGCGAGTGCGCGATCCGCTCCAATGCCGCGTCGGCCTCGTCGCAGCCCTGCGCCGCCGCCTTTTGCAGCCAGTAGACCGCGCGCACGTCGCTGTTCTCGTCGTTGCGGCGGTTGCGCCAGGCATACATGCCGCATTCGAGCTGGGCGCCGCAATGCCCCATCTCCGCCGCCCGCTCCAGATAGGCTTGCGCTTCGGCCACGCAACGCTGCGAGAATTCCGGCTTCAGATAAATGCGCGACAACGCGAACCAGGCGTCGGCCAGGCCCTGCTCGCCGGCCAGGGTCAGCCAGCGTATCGCCCGCTTGAAGTTGACGGCGGCGATGCCCCTGGTTTGCCGCTTGCCCTCGCTGTCCATGCGCGCGAACCACAGCCCCAGCGCCAGCTGCGCGCAGCGCTCGCCACCGTGTGCGGCCAGCTCGCGGCATTGCCGCAGTTCGGCCTGGTATCCGGCCGCGTATCCGGCCTCATACCCGGCCTCGCACCCCCGCGCGCTGTCGAGCAGGCTGGCGCAGCGCGAAAGCAACGTCAGTTGTTGCGGGCCGAGCGGCCAGTCGGCCGCCCGCGCCGCCTCGGCGTCGCACGGTGCCTCGGCCAGCAACTTGCGCAGCGGCGGCATCGCGCGTTGTAAAAACACGTCGCGGTCGCCATGCCAGGCCTCGTCGAGCATCGCATAGTGGGCCGCCATGCCGTAGTCGGCCGTATGCGCCCACGGCGGACGCGCACCGGTCCGGTTGGCAGGCGGGCGCGGGCCGCGGCCGGCGCGCGCGGACGGCGGCGCCGACGCCTGCGCCGCGTTGGCCGCCGGCACGCCGCCCTGCTGGGCCAGCAGCCACTGCGCCTCCACCGAGCCGGAGCGGGCGGCCGTGTCGAGCGCCTGCAGCGCCTTGTCGCGCAGCTGGGCGTGATGGGGAAGCTGGGCGGCGTCGGGCGGCGCCGACTGGTTCAGCACCAGTTGCGCCAGCACCACACCGGCTTGCTGGACACCGGCGTCATACGCGCGGTCGTACCAGGACAGCACGGCTGGAAGGCAATGTTGTGCGTGTTCGAAGGGGACGTAGCTGCCGATCAGCATCCAGGCTTCATCCTGGTCCTGCAGCGCGGCGCGATTGAGCCAGTGCAGCGCCGTCGGCAAGCTCAACGGAAGACTGGCGCCACCAAACAGATACAGCTTCCCCAACGCTAACTGGCAGACCGCGTCTCCGGCGCGGGCGCCCCGTATGATCCCTAACTCTTCTCGATTTGCCATCGTCTCACTATGAATGTGATTTATCGAAGCGGGCGGTGCAGCGGCGCCGTTGCCGGGCGGCCGGGTCACCATGAGCCTTCAAGTGTAGCGTGCCATCGACGCCACACCCTAGACATAATGCGCGGGCGCTTGATCTGCCACAAGCTCGAACCCCCTGCCGCCCCTGTACGCTGGAACTGTTTTGATGCTTTCATGAAAAGAAATAATGCACAAACAGCAGGTTAGACCCTGTAACGGCAAGGGCCAAGCGGGCGGCTGACGGAGCACCGGTCGAGCGTTTCGAAAATACAACAGGAAGCCGCGATTCACCTGCTTTTGACACAAACAAGCCGCCATAGCCGACCATTCCAGCGCGTTTGTAGCGGTCAGCCTTTAAGGTTCGATCCAACCGGGGAACATGAAGCGGCCGGAAAGCATTAGACCTTTGTACGATTTTCTCTGAAAAGGAATAACTCAAATGATCAAAAAATCTTTAGTGACCGTGGCACTCATGGGCGCGTTCGGCGCTGCATCCGCGCAATCGTCCGTCGCCATTTATGGCACTCTGGATGCAGGCCTTTCCAAGCGCACCAACTCCGGCAACACCTCCACCATGGTTGGCAAACGCGACAACAACAAGCTGGGTTTCCGCGGCGTCGAGGACCTGGGCAACGGCCTCAAGGCCCTGTTCCAGCTGGAGATCCGCTACGAGCCGGACACCGGCGTGATCGAAAACACCACCCGTCCCCTGTTCCAGGGCCAGAGCCGGGTCGGCCTGCAGGGCGGCTTCGGCACGGTGCGCATCGGCCGCGGCCTGACCGCGTTCCAGGAAACCAGCACCGCCTTCGAGCCGTGGGCAGGCATGCCGGCCACGGCCGGCTACCAGACCGACCTGCAAGTGGCCGGTTACACCAGCGATCCGCTGAGCGCGGCCGGCAACTCGGCCAACCGCTTCTCCAATGCCGTGTTCTATAACACCCCCGTGATCGCCGGCATCTTCCAGCTGAACGCCACGGTGGCCTCCAAGGAAGCCAACAACAACCCGGTCATCATCGGCCGCGGCACCACGCTGGCGCCGCAGTTCCCGGCCAATAGCAAGGCCGCCGCAGTGCCGTACTCGCTGAGCGCCACCGCTACCAGCGGCCCGTTCGCCGCCTACGGCGCCTACGAGCGCAACGCCGTCGACACCAAGCTGTGGTCGGTCGGCGCATCGTTCAAGCCGATCCCGGACTTGAAGCTGATGGGCTCCTACCAAAAGCAGGACCAGGAAGAAAGCGTGCTGATCAATCCTGAAACCAAGGCATGGCTGGTCGGCGCCAACTACACCATCGGCGCCGGCATGATACGCGCCGGTTACGGTCAGAAAAAGCCGGACAACCAGGCCAACAATCCGAACATCGCCAAGACCAAACAGGTCTCGATCGGTTACGACTACAACCTGTCGGCCCGCACCTATCTGTACGTCGATGCGGCCCGCAAAAAAATCACCCCTGCCGCGACGTTTAATTTCTACAGTCTCGGCATACATCACAACTTCTAAACCTCGCGGTCGGCAAGAACCGCTGGTGTGACGTTGGGGATACGGACAAGGGCAACCTTGTCCGTTTTTTTTCGCGTGCTTTTCGTTTAGTACAACGCCGCGCGTCGGTTAAAATGTGTGACTAGCCCCAACTTTGCAGATAGAGCACCCATGACCGTCCCACTGGATTCCACACTTGTCGCGCAGTACCTGACAGACCACCCGCACTTCTTCGAAGAACACGCTGACTTGCTCGGTGAAATCAAACTGGCCAGCCCCATCACCGGCCGCGCCGTCTCGCTGCAGGAGCGGCAGATGGAAGTGATGCGCGATAAGTACAAGGCGCTGGAACTGCGCATGAGCAACCTGATGCGCCTGGCTTCCGAAAACGAAGCCATCGCCAACAAATTCCACCGCTGGACCAAGGTGCTGCTGGAGGCCGAAGATGTGGGCTCCATGCCACACTCGGTGGTCAGCGGCCTGAAGTCGGCGTTCGACGTGCCGCAGGTGACGTTGCGCATCTGGGACACCGAGCGCGAGTACGACGGCGAATGGTTCGTCAAAGGCGTGACCGAGGACGCGCGCCTGTTCGCCAACAGCCTGATGGCGCCCTACTGCGGCACCAACAAGGATTTCGAGGCGGTGCGCTGGCTCGACGACGCCACCGGCATCACCTCCACCGTGATCATCCCGCTGCGCAAGCCGGGCAACAAGAACGCCTTCGGCCTGCTGATCCTGGGCTCGGCCGACCCGGCGCGCTTCACCTCGCTGATGGCGACCGACTTCCTGGTCCACATCGGCGAAACCTCCAGCACCGCGCTGGCCTGGCTGCTGGCCTGAGGGGCGACACCATGGGCGCCGAACCGGACAGCAAGCTGGCCTGGATCGACGCCTACCTCGGCTATTTGCGCACCGAGCGCAAGCTCTCGGGGCACACCACCGCCGCCTACGCGCGCGACTTGCAGGAACTGGCCGCGCTGTCGGACGGCCACGACTGGCAGGCGATCGATCATTTCCTGATCCGCCGGCTGACCGCCAAACTGCACGCAAAAGACCTCGATCCGCGCTCTATCGCGCGCAAACTGTCCAGTTGGCGCGGATTTTTCGGCTGGCTCGGCGACCGGATCGCGCTGTCCGCCAACCCGGTCCAAGGGGTGCGCGCGCCCAAACGCGCCAAGACATTGCCGCGCGCACTGGCGGTCGACGACGCGGTGCGGCTGGTGGCGCCGCCCACGCCGCGCGCCGGCGCCGGCTTGGAACCTGCCGACCTGTGCAACCGCGCGATGTTCGAACTGTTGTATTCCAGCGGCCTGCGCGTGTCCGAACTGGCCGGCCTCGACCTGACCGCCGGCAAGGCGGCGCTGGGCTGGGTCGACCTCGACAACCGCGAAGTGATCGTCACCGGCAAGGGCGACAAGCGCCGCGTGGTGCCGGTGGGCGCCGCCGCGCTCGAGGCGCTGGCGGCGTGGATTGCCGTGCGCCCGGCGCCGGTCGACGGCGGCAACGCGCTGTTTGTCAGCACCCGGGGCACCCGGGTCTCGCCGCGCGTGATCCAGCAGCGTTTGCAGGCCCACGGCGTGGCCGGCGGCGCCCCGGTGCACGTGCATCCGCACATGCTGCGCCATTCCTTCGCCTCGCACGTGCTGCAATCGTCGGGCGACCTGCGGGCGGTGCAGGAAATGCTGGGCCATTCGAGCATCAGCTCGACGCAGGTCTATACGGCGCTCGATTTCCAGCATCTGGCCGAGGTCTACGACAAGGCCCACCCGCGCGCCAAGGTGAAATAGCGGCGCAACAGCGTCTAAATCCAGTCCGTACTGACGCCGCTCAATCGGACCAATTGCTGGCACAATTGAAATTCCGGCATAATCGGCCGATTGCATTTTTGCTGTAGAGCCCCATATAGGGTTCCCGACCACCAGACTCAGGCTGCTTGAACATGGAATTGATCCCCACCACCATCCTGACCGGCTTCCTTGGCGCCGGCAAGACCACGTTGCTCAATCGCATCTTGCAAGAACAGCACGGCATGCGCATCGCCGTCATCGAGAACGAGTTCGGGCAGGAAAACATTGACAACGAAATCCTGGTCCAGGATAGCGGCGAACAGATCGTCGAAATGAACAACGGCTGCATCTGCTGTACGGTGCGCGGCGACCTGATCGTGGCGCTGACCGGCCTGGCGCAAAAGCGCGCCGCGGGCGAGCTCCACTTCGACCGCGTGGTCATCGAGACCACCGGCCTGGCCAATCCGGGACCTGTGGCGCAGACCTTCTTCGTCGACGAAGAAGTTGGCACTCACTACATGCTCGATGCGGTGGTCACCGTGGTCGATGCCCGCCACGCGATGGACCAGCTGGACCAGCACGAGGAAGCACAGCGCCAGGTCGGGTTCGCCGACAAGATGCTGCTCTCCAAGACCGACCTGGTCACCGAGGACGAGCTGGCGACCCTGACCGCCCGCCTCAAGCGCATCAATCCGCGCGCACCGATCGGCAAGGCCGATTTCGGCCGCGCCCCGCTGAGCGACGTGCTGGACCTCAAAGGCTTCAACCTGAACGACAAGCTGGAGCTGGACCCCGATTTCCTGGCGACCGACCAGGCCCACGACGACGACCATGTGCACGACGAGCACTGCGGCCACGATCACGGCCATGAAGGCCACGACCACAACCACCATCACGGCCACCACAGCGATGACATCGCCGCGTTTGTGTTCAAAAGTACACGCCCGTTCGACACCGCCAAGCTGGACGAATTCCTTGGCGGGCTGGTAAATGTCTATGGTCCTCGCATGCTGCGCTACAAAGGCGTATTGTTGATGCAGGGCGCCGACCGCAAGGTGGTGTTCCAGGGCGTGCACCAGATCATGGGCAGCGATCTGGGCGCGAAATGGGGAGAAAACGACGTTCGCGGCAGCAAAATGGTGTTTATTGGTAAAAATCTGCCAAAAGACATCTTTATTAGCGGTTTGGAACAATGTCTGGTATAAACTATCCGGGTTTTGTGGGGATGGCAATTTGTCACTAAACTGTCACAGCAAGCGCCACGAAATCCGGGCTGATTAATTTGAAAACTCTGTCGTATCGAAGGTAAGCGAAGTTATGACCAAAACTAATAAATCGACCCCCGCCGCCGCCGACCGCGTCCTGACCGAAGAAGAAATTCTGAAGATGGATGAAAAGGATTACATGAATCCGGCGCAAATGGCATTTTTCAAAGCAAAGCTGCAAGCCCTTGAAAAAGAGCTGCTGAAAAACGCCGGCGAAACCACCGAACACCTGCGCGAAACCGTGCTCGTACCGGACCCGGCCGACCGCGCCACGATCGAAGAGGAACACGCGCTGGAACTGCGCACCCGCGACCGCGAGCGCAAGCTGCTGAAAAAAGTCCAGCAGTCGATCGTCGCCATCGACGGCGGCGACTATGGCTGGTGCGAGGAAACCGGCGAGCCGATCGGCATCCCGCGCCTGATCGCCCGTCCGACCGCCACCCTGTCGCTGGAAGCGCAACAGCGCCGCGAACTGAAACAAAAACTGTACGGCGACTGATCCCGCCGGCCGGCCCCTGCGGCCGGCCGCCGCCAAGCCAGAAAGCACGCGCTCGCCGCGTGCTTTTTTACGTGTTTTTTTTGCCTGCTTCTACGCACCCTTCCCATCCGTAACACGAAAACCCCTTTCCCTTCCGCTACACTAAGCTGACACGGCCAGCGCCGACGACAACGAGGAAAGCGTGGGACTGTTTTCGCTATTCAAAAAACCCGATCCGCCGCGTCCGGACCAGGCGCCGGACCCGCTTGGCGACGACGACGCCGCGCGGCTGGCCGCCAACAGCGAAACCGCGCGCCAGCACCAGCAGGCGCGCCAGCGCGAGATCGCCCGCGCCACCGCCATGAAAATCGACGCCATCGAATCGGCGATGGCGTTCGACATCTTCAACCAGCCGGAACCGGCCTGGGGCAGCGGCCCGCGCGCGCCCAAATCCGCCCCCTCATCCGAACCCGCCAAACCCGCCAGCACCGGCAACGACGGCGGCCCCGACACCGAGGCGCCGGCCGACCTCCCCACCACCGTGCTGCTGGGCGACGACGACTTGCCGGAGGCGGCGGTGGCGGCGCAGACCGCGCCGGTGGTCGAGGAAATCGCCATCCTCTACGCCAACGGCCAGAGCGCGGCCGCAGAGCAGATGCTGACCGACAGCGTCGGCGCCAGCCAGGACCGCACCGTCTGGTGGATGCTGTTCGACCTGTACCAGGCCGACGGCCGGCGCGAGCGCTTCGACAACCTGGCCATCGATTACGTCACCACCTTCGAAACCTCGCCGCCGTCGTGGAGCGCGGCGGCCGGGCTGGCGGCCGCCTCGCCCGGCTGGGCCGGCGTGACGCCCACCACCACCTTCAGCGGCGTGCTCGGCGAGCACATCGCCGGCCGGCTCGAGGACCTGCTGCGGCTGGCCGACGCGCATCCGGTGCTGCGGCTGGAATTCCACCGCGTCACCGACATCGAAGCCACGGCCTGCTGGCTGCTGCTCGACACGCTGCGCCGCCTACAGGACCGCCGGCGCGAACTGATCCTGGTGGGCGCGGCCGAACTGGCCGCGCAGATCCGCGCCGGCATCGCCATCGGCCGCCCCGACGACACCGAAGGGCCGTGGCTGCTGCTGCTCGAACTGCTGCAACTGCTCAACCGCGAAAAGGAATTCGAGGAAACCGCCATGGATTATTGCGTCACCTTCGAGGTGTCGCCGCCGTCGTTCGCCGCCCCGCACCAGGTGGCGATGGCGCCGGCCCAGCGGGCGCCGGCGTCGCCCGACCGTTTCATGTTGCCGCCAATCATGGAAAGCCAGCTCGGCCCGCTGCTGCCGGCCATCGCGCACTACGCCGGGCAATACCAGGCCATCGTGTTCGATTGCTCGCGGCTGCTGCGCATCGACTACCCGGCCGCCATCGGCCTGCACGCCTGCCTGCAGCCGCTCGCCACCGGGGGCCGCAAAATCGAATTCCGCGACGTGAACCATCTGGTCACGGCCCTGTTAAGATTACTCGGCTACGGCGACATCGCCCGGCTCTATCCGCATAAGTACTAGGCATAAGTACTGGTTTTGTACTAACTTGCAATTCCGCTTTCCAGCCCCACTTTTCAGTCTTGAAGCAGTTCGCGTCATTACTTTGAGGTCAATATGGAACAATTTCACGGTACCACCATCCTGTGCGTGCGCCGCGGCAAAGACGTCGCCCTCGGCGGCGACGGCCAGGTCACGTTGGGCAACATCGTCATGAAGGGCACGGCCCGCAAGGTGCGCAAGGTCTACCAGGGCAAGGTCCTGGTCGGCTTCGCCGGCGGCACCGCCGATGCTTTCACCCTGCTCGACCGCTTTGAAGGCAAGCTGGAAAAACACCAGGGCAATCTGCTGCGCGCCTCGGTCGAACTGGCCAAGGACTGGCGCACCGACCGCGTGCTGCGCCGCCTGGAGGCGATGCTGCTGGTGGCCGACCACGAGTCGACCCTGGTGATCACCGGCAACGGCGACGTGCTCGAGCCCGAGGACGGCGTCGGCGCCATCGGTTCGGGCGGCACCTACGCCCAGTCCGCCGCCAAGGCTTTGGTGGAAAACACGGAACTGTCGCCTGCCGAGATTGTCAAAAAGTCACTGACCATCGCGGGGCAGCTGTGCATCTACACCAACTTGAATCACATCGTTGAAACACTGGAACCAGCATGAACATGACTCCCCATGAAATCGTCGGCGAACTCGACAAGCACGTGGTCGGCCAGGGCAAGGCCAAGAAGGCGGTCGCCATCGCGCTGCGCAACCGCTGGCGCCGCCAGCAGGTCGAGGAGCCGCTGCGCCACGAGATCACGCCCAAGAACATCCTGATGATCGGCCCGACGGGCGTCGGCAAGACCGAGATCGCGCGCCGCCTGGCCAAGCTGGCCGACGCGCCGTTCATCAAGATCGAGGCCACCAAGTTCACCGAGGTCGGCTACGTGGGCCGCGACGTCGACACCATCATCCGCGACCTGATCGACATCGGCGTCAAGCAAACCCGTTCGGCCGAGATGGCCAAGGTGCGCGCCCGCGCCGAGGACGCCGCCGAGGACCGCGTGATCGACATCCTGCTGCCGCCGGCGCGCGACTTCGGCTTCCACCAATCGACGCCGTCGGACGCGCCGCAGGCCGGCGACGCCACGCGCCAGACCTTCCGCAAGCGCCTGCGCCAGGGCGAGCTCGACGATAAAGAGATCGAGCTGGAACTGGCCGAGGCCGGCCCGCAGATGGAAATCATGGCCCCGCCCGGCATGGAGGAAATGACCGAGCAGATCAAGTCGATGTTCTCGGGCATCGGCGGCGCCCGCAAAAAGGCGCGCAAGGTCAAGATCAAGGAGGCGATGAAGTTCCTCATCGACGAGGAAGCCGCCAAGCTGGTCAACGACGATGAGATGAAGCAGAAGGCCATCCAGAACGTCGAGCAGAACGGCATCGTCTTCCTCGACGAGATTGACAAGATCGCCTCGCGCTCGGAAGTGGGCGGCGCCGACGTCTCGCGCGCCGGCGTGCAGCGCGACCTGCTGCCGCTGGTCGAGGGCACCACCGTCAACACCAAGTACGGCATGATCCGCACCGACCACATCCTGTTCATCGCGTCGGGCGCCTTCCACCTGGCCAAGCCGTCCGACCTGATCCCGGAGCTGCAGGGCCGCTTCCCGATCCGGGTCGAACTGGAGTCGCTGTCGATCGCCGATTTCGAGCGCATCCTCACCAGCACCGACGCCTGCCTGACCAAGCAGTACGAGGCGCTGCTGGCGACCGAGAACGTCAAGATCGAGTTCGCGCCGGAGGGCATCACGCGCCTGGCGGAGATCGCCTACTCGGTTAACGAGCGCACCGAGAACATCGGCGCGCGCCGGCTGTACACGGTGATGGAAAAGCTGCTGGAGGAACTGTCGTACACCGCCAGCGAGGACGGCGGCAAGGTCATCACCATCGACGCGGCCTACGTCAACGAGCGGCTCGACGCGCTGGCGGTCAACGAAGACCTGTCGCGCTACGTGTTGTAAGAAGGGGCGGCAATGGCGAACAAGGCCTTGTCGACGCGGCAGAAGATGACGATCCGCGTCGAACCGTCGCAAAAGCCGCCGCGCAATCCGGTGGCGCTGGCGGCCAAGGCGCGCGCCGGCGGCGCCGGTCCGCACGCCAAACCGGTGGCCTCCGAGCGCCAGGCCGCCAAGCGGCTGCTGGCCAAGGCCAAGCTCAAACCGGACCCGGAAGATCTGTGAAATAGCGCTGTGGGCAGATCTGTGAAACCGTCGACGGGCGCCTGTGGTGGCGCCCGCTCTCGGGGAATGACGCCATCGTCCTCCACATCCTCCCGTTGTACTAATTGATTGTTCCAAGAACTACTTTTCAGCACGGCAAGTACCGTGCTACGATACCTTTCGCGTGCTGTCTAGCCGATTTGTCAAGGTATCCATGAGTTCACCGGAATTGCTGTTGCAGGTACTGCGGACCCAGATGCGGGCCGCCGGCGTCACCTACAAAATGCTTGCCGAGCGCATCGCGATGAGCGAATCGAGCGTCAAGCGCATGTTCGGTCAGCAGGACATGTCGCTGTCGCGGCTGGCGCAGATCTGCAAGGCGGCCGGGGTGGCGATGGAGGACGTGCTGCGCGGCGCCGCCGACGCCACGCCGCAGACCGACGCGCTGACCCTGACCCAGGAAAAATCGCTGCTGGCGCAGCCGCATCTGCTGCTGATGGCGATCTGCTGCCTCGGCCACTGGACCCTGGAGCAGGTGCTGGAAACCTACGACCTGACCGAACCCGAATGCATCATGCTGCTGGCCGAGCTGGACCGCCTTGGCGTGATCGAACTCAAACCGATGAACCGCTACCGCCTGCGCGTGTCGAACGCCTTTAGATGGCTGCCGGACGGCCCGGTGCAGCAATTTTTCCGCGAGCACGCGGTCAACGACTATTTCGGCGGCAGCTTCGACGGCGCCGGTGAAACCTTGCTGTGCCTGCCCGCGCGGCTGTCGCTGCCGAGCGCGCAGGAGCTGGTCGGCCGCATCCAGCAGCTGGCCGGCGAACTGGCGCGGCTGCACCAGGGCGACCGCAAGCTGGCGCCGCAGGAGCGCGACGGCTTCACGCTGCTGGTCGGCTTCCGCTCATGGGAATTCGCCGCCTTCACGGCGCTGCGGCGGGCGCCCGCCAAGGGCTGACCCCATCCTTCCCCTTACCGCGCTTCACGCGCTCAGCCGGGCTCGACTGCCGGCTGACCTTCCCTGCATCCCAGATGTTGCTCCACCCCTACAAAATATCGCCGTTCCAATGTCGATTAAATAAATCCCGCAAGAAATTTATTTAAAACCTGCAACTGATCCTGTACCTTCGCTTTATTCGAAGGCGCATCGCCACATCATTAACTTGCAGATTGGATGGCATTAAGCCGGTAATTAACGGCATGGCCATCTTGCATAAATTTTCAATTTTTTATATGTTCAAGAATAACACTCAGATATTATTTATATTCTTGAAATCGGCGCGCATCGCTTTGTGCGCGGCCGCGCTTGCAGCGTTCTCGTTGCACGCGCCGGCGGCTTGGGCCGGGCGTCCGCTGGTAACGGAAGATGCCGCGGTCCTGGACGCGGGCGCGTGTGAACTGGAAGGCTATATCGCACGTCTTGGCCGGCCCCGACTCAACCTGCAATGGGGGCAATTAGGCTGTGGCACCGGTTTTGATACGCAAATCAATGCCGGCGCCGGCAGGGAAAAAACCTATCCCGGCCATGTGACGATCGCGGCGGTCAGCGGGAAAACCGCGCTGCGCGCGCTGACGGACCAGCAGGCCGGCATCGCCATCGCCTATTCGGTGCTTGGCGGCAACCACGTCGACCACATGCGCCACGAAGCGACGGAAATCAAGGCGGTGCTCAGCGTGCCGCACGGCCACTGGCTGGCCCACGCCAATGCCGGCTGGGTCCGCACGCCGTCTTCCCATGGCGGCAAAACGATCTGGGCGCTGGCGCTGGAGCGGCGCAACGCCGCCGGCCCGGTCGACCTGATGGGCGAAATCTTCGGTGACGACAGGGCGGCGCCATGGGCGCAGCTCGCCGCTCGCTGGACCGTTGTTCCGGATCGCCTGGTTTTCGATACTTCCATCGGCGCGCAATTCAACGGCATCCATAGCCGGCAGGCGACCATCGGTTTAAAACTTGCTTTTTAAAAGCATACTCATTCATTCATATCAAGCGGAAAGGATTATTGTGATTTCAATTACCAGTTTATCGGTCGGCAAGCGTATCGGGATGATCGCTGGAAGCGGGCTCGTCATAAGCGTGATCATCGGCATTTTCGCGATTTATCAGCTGAACAATATGAGCGATGTTGAAACCAGCCTGGTGGAGGATGCGCTGCCGAGCATGAATATCATCAACGATATTAATGACGACATGAATAATGTCCGCGAAAGCGAACTCAACTATACACTTGCGCAAAATGAAAAACAGCTCCAGGACGAGGAAAAAGCCGCCCAGGAATACCGTGCCGAAGTGCAGAAGAATGTGCAGGACTACGCCCGCCGTATCGACAACGATGCGGAGCGCGCAGCGTTTGCCGATCTGACCCGGCAAATCGAGCTGTATTATGCCGAACACGCGAAAACCCTGACCAGCGCCCGCGCCAGCCTCGGCCAGGCCAACGCCGATCTGGCGACGCAGGCGCGCGAGGTGTCCGGCAAGTCCTTCGATGAATTGGGCAAAAAGATCGACGCGCTGGCCACCTATAACAATGGCGCGGTCAAAGACGTGCACGCAATCGCGCAAGCGCGCCACGTCGGCAGCGTGCGGGCGATTACGGCGCTGCTGCTCGTCGCCCTCACCCTGGCCGGCGGGCTCACCGTGTGGATCACGCGCGGCCTGCTCAAACAACTCGGCGGCGAGCCCGGCGAGGTCAGCGATATCGCCGGGCGCATCGCCAACTGCGACCTGATGGTCGATGTCCGCGTCAAGGCCGGCGACGGCGGCAGCGTCATGCATGCGATGAAGACCATGCGCGACAGCCTGGTGCAAGTGGTCGGCCAGGTGCGCGACTGCACCGATTCCATCAACGCCGGCGCGACCGAAATCGCCACCGGCAACCTCGACCTGTCGTCGCGCACCGAACAGCAGGCCAGCGCGCTGGAGGAAACGGCGTCGTCGATGGAAGAGCTGACCAGCACCGTCAAGCAAAACGCCGACAGCGCGCGCCAGGCCAACCAGTTGGCGATCTCGGCGTCGGGCGTCGCGGCCCAAGGCGGCTCGGTGGTGGCCCAGGTGGTCAATACGATGGCGTCGATCAACGCGTCGTCGAAAAAAATCGTCGACATCATCGGCGTCATCGACGGCATCGCCTTCCAGACCAACATCCTGGCGCTGAACGCGGCGGTCGAGGCCGCGCGCGCCGGCGAGCAGGGGCGCGGCTTCGCGGTGGTGGCGTCGGAGGTGCGCAACCTGGCGCAGCGCTCGGCGGCGGCGGCTAAGGAAATCAAGACCCTGATCGACGATTCGGTCGAGCAGGTCGACGCCGGCGCCAGGCTGGTCGACCAGGCCGGCGCGACGATGGCAGACATCGTCGACTCGATCGCCCGGGTGAGCGGCATCGTCTCCGAAATCGCCTCGGCCAGCGTCGAGCAGACGGCGGGCATCGAACAGATCAACACCGCGATTTCCGAGATGGACGGCGTGACCCAGGCCAACGCGGCGCTGGTGGAGGAAGCGGCGGCGGCGGCCGGTTCGCTGCAGGAGCAGGCCAACACCTTGTCAGAGGTGGTCGGCGTCTTTAAACTGCACGCGGGCGCGACGGTACAAAGCAAGGCCCCCCGGCGGCCGTCGCCGACGTTGACCGCCTCTCCACAGCGGGCACTGCTGTCGTAAGTTCGCCTTGGCCCGGGCCGCCTCAGCCGGCCCAGGCCGTCACCAGATCGGCCCCAGGAACAGATACATGCTGCTGTCCCCCGACTTGGTGGCGCCGGAGCCGAAGTACAGCGGCCCGAAGCGCGTATCCACCGACACGAAGCCGCTGGCGGCGTGCTTCAGCGATCCCACCTTGAGCGGGTTGTCCGGCCCGTAGGCGGCGCCGGTCTCCAGCGAAAAGCCCAGCCGCACGTCGCCGCCCAGCGCGGTTGGCATGACGCCGATGCGCTTGGCCATCACCACACGGCCCAGCACCGTGCGGCTGCCCATGACCGAATCGGTGGTCGTGCCCGACAGCCGCAGGAAGCCGCCCAGGGTCGATTGCGACGCACCGCCCTGGTTGCGCGCCCACTCGCCATACACATGGCCGGCCCAGCTGCCGAAGCTGAACGCCTTCAACGCCTGCACGCTTTGCCGGGCCGGCACCGGACCGTCGCGCCCGCGCGTCATCAGCCGCTGCAATTCGACATTGAACAAGGTGCCGCGCGTGGGGAACGCCACCGTGTCCAGGCTGTCGATATTGAACGACAGCGCGCTAACGTTTTGCGCCTCGCGCACCTCGCGCGGGTCGTGCGGGATGGTGCGCTGGGACGTGACCGTCTGCCGCGACGCGGTGTAGCGCAAGTCGCCCCAGTTGCCCAACTGGCGGCCCAGCGCCATCGACACGGTCTTGGCATTGTAGCCAAGGCGCGCCTGGCGGAAGCCGGAGGCATCGAACACGTCGAACGCCGACGAGCCGTACTGCAACTCGGGCGCCACATACCACTGCGACCCCGCCCCCAGCGGCTGCCACCACTGCGTGCCGATGACGCGCTCGGTGCCCACGCGCGCGACCGTGCGCAACTCCGCGCCCCAGTCGTTGAGCGAGGACAGCACGTGCATGACCTTGAGCTCGTAGGCGTTGTTGTCGGTGAAGTCGCTGTTCAATTCGAGGCCGATGCGCAGGCGGCTGCGCGCCCAGTCGGCCTCGGTCGGCTTGATCAATACGCTGCGGCCGTCCTGGTCGTCGCGGATCTCGGTTTCCACGCGCGCCAGGTCGCCGCGTCCGAACAGCTGGTTGCCGGCGCGCTGCGCCTGTTCGCTAGTGATCATTTGGCCGACCTTGAGGCCCGACTGCACGGCCAGCGCCTGCGGGTTGATGCGTCCGCTCGGCGCCACCTCCAGCTTGGCCAGCCGCACCGGCTGGTCGATCGGCACCGGCGCCGACAGGCGGCTGGTTTCATAGGCGGCGTACTGCGCCTCCGGCAGCGCCAATTGCACCAGTTTGTCGCTCATCGACCGCACCGCCGCCTCGCCCTCCTTCATCGCGCGGTCGTGGCTGCCGAAATCGAGGAAGCCGATGCCGCCCAGGTCCGGCGCCAGCAAAATGTCGCTGGGGCGCAGCTCCTTGAGCGAGCGCTGGACGTTCTGCTCGGTCAGTATCTGCAGCATCTGCTGCGCCACGCTGACCGCGCTGACCAGTTCCTTCTCCTGCGCCAGCGGGGTGCCGACGTTGACGGCGATGATGATGTCGGCGCCCATCTCGCGCGCCACGTCGACCGGCAGGTTGCGCACCAGGCCGCCGTCGACCAGCAAACGCTGGCCGACGCGCACCGGCGCGAACACGCCCGGCACCGCCAGCGAGGCGCGCATGGCCAGGAATAGCGGCGTGTCGCGCAGCTCCACCAGCTCGCCGGTGACCAGGTCCGAGGCGACCGAGCGGAACGGCAGTTGCAGCAGATCGACCGGTTTGTCGCGCGCGCCGTGCGGCAGCACCTGCGTCAACGCCAGCTCAAGCGCCTCGTTGCCGGCGGCGGCCGGCGGCAGGGTGACGCCGTCCATGCGGGCGCCCAGCTCGATGCGCGACGGCAGCAGCAAATCCTCCTCGCGGCGGCGGTACACCAGCTGGTCGCGCGGCGGGCGGTCCGCCACCACCGCGTTCCAGTCGGTGCGGCGCACCAGTTGCTCGAGCTGCTCGACCGAGCTGCCGGCGGCGAAGGCGCCGCCGACCACGCTGCCCATGCTGGTGCCGACGACGAAATCGACCGGGATGCGCAACTCCTGCAGCGCGCGCAGCACGCCGATGTGGGCGAAGCCGCGCGCGCCGCCGCCGGACAGCACCAGCGCGACCTTGGGACGCGACTTGGCCGCGGCATCGGCGGGCGGCGGCGGGGCGGCGGCCGGCGCCACCGAGGCGGCGTTCGGGTGGACGGGCGACTGCGCCGAGGCGCCGACCATGGCGATGGACAAGAAAAAGCCGCAGCAAACAGCTGCGGCCAGGGAGCGGGCGATAACCATAAGCCTCTCTTATTGTTGACGGTCGAAGCCGGGAACGGGCGCGATGGTGGTCGATGAGCTGCTGGAGCGTGGCGGATTCTGCTGCTGTTGCTGCTGTTGCTGCTGTTGCTGCTGTTGCTGCTGCGGCGTTGGCTGCATCGCCGGCGCCGGTTGCATCGCGGGAGCCGGTTGCATGGCGGGCGGTGTCGGCGGCACGGGCGCCGGCGGTGGCGATCCCTGCTGGATCGGCTGCATCGACTGGTACGGCTGGCCGCCGGCCGGCCCCGCCGAACTGGTGGCGCCGGCGTCGCTCGGCAAATCGATGCGCTTGATGGCGCCGCCCTCGGACAGCAGCACATACTTCGGATGCACCTCCTTGACGGTCACGCCCGGCACCACTTCCTTGCCGATGCCCAGCGCCAGCGCCGGCTTGTTGTCGACCGCCAGGATGGCGGCGCTGCCGACACCGCTCGAAGCGACCACGCCCTTGAGCTGATAGTTGCTGGCGGCGGCGACCGAGATCTGGCCGCCGAACAGGCCCTTGGCGGCGTCCAGGTTGAGCGCCATCGGTGGCGGCGGCGGCGGCGCGGCGATCGCGCGCTGCGGCGGCTTGAACAACTGCAAACCCCAGTACGCCAGCGACACCGACAGCAGCACCACGGCCAGCACGCTGCCGACCAGTGGCAAACGCTTCATAGATTCATGCTTCATAACTTCCCTTGTCAGCGTACCAGCTGATTGATTTCGATGATAGGCATCAGCACCGCCAGCACGATCAGCAGCACCACCACGCCCATCGCCAGGATCAGCGCCGGCTCCAGCAGGCCGGCGATGGTCAGGGTGCGCCGCTCCAGATCGGCCTCCTGCGCGGAGGCCGCGCGGTCCAGCATCGCCGGCAGCTCGCCGGTGATCTCGCCGGCGCGGATCATGTGGATCAGCATCGGCGGAAAGTGCTTTTGCGCCGACAGCGAGCGCGCCAGGCTCACGCCCTCGCGCACGGCGTCGCTTGCCTCCTCGACCAGCTCCTTCATGGCGACATTGGACAAGGTGTCGCGGCTCGTTTCCAGCGCGCGCAAAATCGGCACGCCGGAACCGGTGGTGATCGCCAGCGTGCTGGCGAAGCGCGCCGTGTTCAGGCTGCGCTCGAACTTGCCGTACAGCGGCGCCGTCAGCAGCCAGGTGTGCCAGCGGCGCTTCAGCACCGGGTTCTGCAGCGCCCGGCGCCACATGAACCACGCGCCCACCAGCAGGATCGCGACCACGATGCCGTAGTTACGCACGAAGTCGGACACGGCCAGCATGACGATGGTCAGCACCGGCAGCTTCTGCTTGGTGTTGGCGAACACGGAAACGATCTGCGGCACCACATAGGTCAGCAGGAAGATCACGATCGAGAACGCCACCACGGTGACGATGGCCGGGTAGGTGAAGGCCAGCCGCACCTTTTGCACCAGCGCGTTGCGACGCTCGATGTAGTCGGCCAGGCGCGACAGCACGCGCGACAGTTGGCCGATCTGTTCGCCCGAGGCGACCAGCGCGCGGTAGATCTCGGCGAAGTCGCGCGGATGGCGTCCCAGCACGTCCGACAGCGCGGCGCCGCCGATCACCTCCGAGCGGATCGAGGCGATCAGGTCGCGCATGTAAGGACGCTCGGCCTGTTCCAGCAGCGCGGTGAAGGCTTGCTCCAGCGGCAGGCCGGCTTCGAGCAAACTGGCCAGCTGGCGCGTGAACAGCGCCAGCTCGGTGGTCGACAGCCGTTCGCCGAAGCCGCGGCTCTTGGCCACGCCGGCGGCGTCGATCTGCGCGGCGATGGCGTCGACCTTCAGCGGCACCAGCCCCAGCGTGCGCAGCTCGGAGCGCGCCGAACGCGCGCTGTCGGAGTTGAGCACGCCTTTTTTGGTGGCGCCGCCGGCGTCGACGGCTTCATAGCGGAATGCGGGCATCGTTGTCGGCCTAGTCTTTGGTCACGCGCAGCAACTCGGCCTGCGTGGTGATGCCGGCGGCCAGCCAACGCTCGCCGTCGTCGCGCATGGTTTGCATGCCGCTGCCGATGGCGGCCGCTTTGACTTCGGCCTCCGAGGCGCGGTTGTGGATCTGGGCGCGGATCTGCTCCGTCGTCTCCAGGAATTCGTAGACGCCGACCCGGCCCTGGTAGCCGGTGTGGCCGCAGTGCTCGCAGCCGACGGCGTGCCACAGCTGGCCGTCGAAGCTCTTGCAGTGGCCGCACAGCTTGCGCACCAGCCGCTGCGCCAGCACGCCCAGCAGCGACGACGACAGCAGGAACGGTTCGATCCCCATGTCCAGCAGTCGGGTGACGGCGGCGGCGGCGTCGTTGGTGTGCAGGGTCGCCAGCACCAGGTGACCGGTCAGCGAGGCCTGCACGGCGATCTGCGCCGTTTCCAGGTCGCGGATCTCGCCGATCATGATCACGTCCGGGTCCTGGCGCAGGATCGCGCGCAGCGCCTTGGCGAAGGTCATGTCGATGCGCGGGTTGACCTGGGTCTGGCCGACGCCGTTCAGGTCGTACTCGATCGGGTCTTCCACCGTCATGATGTTGGTGGTGGCCGCGTTCAGCAGCGACAGCGCCGCATATAACGTCGTGGTCTTGCCCGAGCCGGTCGGCCCGGTCACCAGCACGATGCCGTGCGGCTGGTTGATCAGCGCGTCGAACTTGGGCAGCATGGTTTCGCTCATGCCCAGGTGGTTCAGGTCGAGGCGGCCGGCCTCCTTGTCCAGCAGACGCAGCACGGCGCGCTCGCCATGCCCGGTCGGCAGGGTCGAGACGCGCACGTCGACCGGCTTGCCGCCGATGCGCAAGGTGATGCGGCCGTCCTGCGGCAGGCGCTTCTCGGCGATGTCGAGCTGCGCCATGATCTTGATCCGCGAGATCAGCGAGCCGTGGATCGCCTTGCGCGGACGCACGATGTCGCGCAGCGAACCGTCGACCCGGAAGCGCACCACCGAGGTTTGTTCGAACGGCTCGATGTGGATGTCGGAGGCGCTGTCTCGCAGCGCCTGCGTCAGCAGCGCGTTGATCATGCGGATCACCGGCGCGTCGTCGGAAGATTCGAGCAAGTCCTCGATCGCCGGCACGTCCTGCAACAGCTTGGTCAGGTCGAGCTCGGCGTCGAACTCGTCGGCCACCATCGAGGCGTTGCCGCCGGCGCTGGCATAGGCCGTGGCGATGGCGGTCTCGAGGTCGGCCCGGGTCATGCTCTTGAGCTGGATGCGGCCGAAACGGCGCGACACCTCGGCGATGGCGGCCGGCGCCGTGGCGCCGCACACCATGACGTCCACCGTGTGCTCGGCGGCGTCGCTCTGCTGCGCCAGCACGACGAAGTCGCGGGCGAAGGCGTAAGGTAGAAGATTACTCATCTCGTCGGCTCATCTCACTGCTGGGGTTGCTGCTGGGGTTGCGGTTGCGGCTGCACATTGTCGGCGCGGCCCGGCACGCGTGGAATCGGCGCCTGCGGAATCGGCTTGGCGACCACGCCGCCGCCACTAAGCACGCCGTTTTGCAGCGCCGGCAACACCGGCTGGCCCAGGTCCTCGACCAGCACGCTCTGCGGCGGCTTGATCGCTTCCTGCGACGAGCGCATGTAGTCGTAGCGGTCGGTCGCCAGGCTGGTGCTCTGCTCCTGGTTGCGGATCACGACCGGGCGCAGGAACACCATCAGGTTGGTCTTCTTGCGGCTGCGCGTCTGGTACTTGAACAGGTTGCCGATGATCGGGATGTCGCCCAGGCCGCGCGTCTTGTCGGTGCTGTCGCCCTCGGTGTCCTCGATCAGGCCGCCGAGCACGATGATCTGGCCGTCGTCGGCGATCACGTTGTTCTCGATCACGCGCTTGTTGATGGTGATGCCGGCGGTGGCCGTCAACGTCGATTTGTCGACGCTCGAGGTCTCGTGATAGATCGCCAGCTTGATGGTGCCGCCTTCGGAAATCTGCGGGCGCACTTTCAACGTCAGGCCCACTTCCTTGCGGTCGATGGTCTGGAACGGGTTGCTGTTGGTGCCGGACGTGGTGGTGAACTGGCCGGTCAGGATCGGCACGTTCTGGCCGACCGAGATCGTCGCCAGTTCGTTGTCGAGCGTGATCATGTTTGGCGTCGACAACACGTTGGCGTTGCCGTCGGACTCCAGCGAGCGCGCCAGCAGGCCCAGGCCGAGGCCGCCGGCGACCTGCTTGAACAGGCCCACCGTCAGGCCGGAGCCCGGCAGCGTCGGCGTCGTGGTCGATGTCGAGCCGTTGAGCAGGGACAAGGCGACATTGCCGATGTTGTTGTTGCTGCCGCCGATGGACGACTGTTGCAGGCCGCCCAAGCGGTATTTGCTGTCGGCATTGCCGGTGGCGCCCAGCCATTGCACGCCGAACTCGGACGCCTTATCGGACGTCACTTCGACGATCAGCGACTCGATATAGACCTGGGCGCGGCGCACGTCGAGCTGGTCGATGACGGCGCGCAGGTTGCGGTAGACCGATTCCGGCGCAGTGATGATCAAGGTGTTGGTGGTGGCGTCGGCCTGGATATAGCCGGCCTGGCCGCCGCCGCCCTGCTGTTGCTGCGAATTGTTGTTGCCGGTCAGCAGAGGATTGGTCGGGCCAGTGCTGCCGCCGCTGGCCGAGCTGCCGCTGCTCTGGCCGCCGAAGCTGCCGGTGTTGCTGCTCTGGCCGCCCTGGTTGCCCTGGCCGGTGCCGGTGCCCGTGCCGCCCTGCTGGTTGGTCGACGAGGTGTCGCCCGACACCAGCGCGCGCAGGGTCTGCGCCAGCTTGGTCGCCTCGGCGTTCTTCAGGTAGACCACGTGGACGTTGCCCAGTTCCTGGGTCGGCTGGTCGAGTTTGGCGATCAGCGACTTGGCCAGGTTGGAGCGGGCCGCCGACGGCGCGCGCAGGATCAGCGAGTTGGTGCGCGGATCGGCCAGCACGCTGACCCGGCCTGCATCACCGCCGCCGGCGCCCGGCGCGCCACCGCCGCCGCCCGCGTCCATCAGCTTGTTGACCATCGAGGCCAGGTCGCTGGCGATGGCGTAACGCACCGGGATCACGTCGAGGTCGGCCGTGGCCGGCGCGTCCAGCGCGGAGATGATCTTGGCCAGGCGCTTGAGGTTGTCCGCGTAGTCGGTGATCACCACCGTGTTGTTGCCCGGATTGGCGTTGATGGTGTTGTTGGGCGAAATGAGCGGCCGCAGCACGGTGACGACGTTGCCGGCCGATTCGTAGTTCAGGTGGAAGATCTGGCTGACGATCTGGTCGCCCTTGATCTGCGTCGGCGCCGAGCCGATCTGGGTCGGGCCCGATTGCAGCTTGGCGTCCGCCTCCGGCACCACCTTGGCGTAGCCGTCGCCGCTGACGACGGCGTAACCTTGCAGGCGCAGCGCCGAGGTCAGCAGGCTGAACGCCTGCGACTTGCTGATCGACTTTTCCGACACCAGGGTGATCGTGCCCTTGACGCGCGGGTCGATGACGAAGGTAATGTTGGTGTAGTGGCCGACGGCCTTGATCACCGACTCGATGTCGGCGCCGACAAAGTTCAGCGCGGCGTCATCGGCGGCGGCGTGGGCCAGGGCCGGCCACAGCAGCCCGGTGGTCGGCACGGCGCCGAGCGCGCAGCACAGCATCGCACCCGCGCTCAGGCGGCGCAGCGCGGGAAGATTGGATTTGCTCACGGACTGTTTTTTCATTGTCTGAACTTTGTATCTAGTGTTGTAACCACGATTGAAACTAAATATAACCATGTCGGCGGCGGCTTATGGCCGCTCATTGGCAACTCGCGCGCTACGCGCTAATCCGCCCTACGGGAAAGCTTAGCGGACCTCTAAAGCGATGACGTTGCGGTCGCTGCCGGGACGGCGCTGGCCGAGCAAATTCAACAAATTGGCCAGCGTGTCTTCGTATCCCTTTGCCGCCTCCGCCTGCCCGGAAAACTGCAGGCGGCCATTATTCAGGTTGCCGCGTCCGCTCAGCAACAGCGGCCCCTTGACGGAATCGAGCGTCAAGGCGGCCTGCTGGCCGCGCCAGTCGAGCGCCAGCGTGTAGCTGCCCAGCGGGCTGACCGGCGCCAGCCGCGACGACATGTCCGTCATCTCCAGCGTGGTGCGGCCGTTGACGGCGATCTGGCGGTCTTGCAGCGCCAGCTCCAGCGCGGTCCACGACAGGCGCATGATGCCGCTGGGCGCCAGCGTGTTGAGCGGCGCGCCCAGGCCGGCCAGGCCCTGCGCCGGCAACAGCAGCGCCGACGGACTGAGTTGCCACTGCGACCAGCTGCCGCGGAACGTCACCGGCTGCGCCAGCGCCTCGCCGTTGTCGAGCCGCAGGTCGACCATGCCGACCAGCGCCAGCGGCGAGATCTTCCAGCTGAAACGTCCCGGCAGCAACGGCGTGACCGGCCGGTTGCCGCCGGCCGCGCCGCCGATGAAGGCCGAGCCGCGCCACAGCGTACCCTGCGCGTCGCCCAAGGTCAAACGGCCGCCGGTGCGCTGCTCGACGATGGCACCGAGCCACGTGGCAGGAAAGAACACCGCCAGGGTGATCAGCACGCTGAGCGCGATGGTCAGCAACCATAGCACGGCGCGCTTCATGCATGGCCTTTTTGCGCAAGCCGCACGCTCATCGCGCGCCCTGGCGCAAAGTCAGGGTGGCGTTGACCATGCCGGCCGTGTCCTGGGCCGTGAAATTGGCGTCCTGGACGGCGATGCGGCTTTCGTTGCGCACCGCGTCCAGCCAGACGACGATGCCGGCGAAGGCGACGTTGTTAAGCTGGACCTTGGCGTACTCGCCGGTGATGTTGACCGACTGCGCCGTCAGGCCGCGCGCGGTCAGGCCGGCCGTCAGGCTCTCGCGCGTCATCGGCGTCGGCTCGATGGTGTTCTGGCCGCGCAAGGCGGCCGCCTCCAGCGCCATCGCCTGCAACTCGGCGGCCTGCTGGCGCAGCACCGGCAACTCCTTGCTCAGCTTCTCGCGGCCCTCGAGCGCCGGCGACAGCAGCACGCCGTAGAACAGGCCCAGCGCGACCACGACGCCGCCGATGGCCAGCAGGCGACGCTCCTGCTCGGTGCGCGCCAGCCAGAAGGCCGACGCGCGGGCGCGGTAGTCCTGTATCGTTTGATCGAGTTTGCTCATGCCGTTGTGCTCATGGTTCTGTTCATGATTCCATTCATCGTGATGCTCATGGCGCTGCTCATGGTTTGGCCCCGCCGGTGCTGGCGACGCGGATTTGCCAGGTGCCGGGATTGGCTTCCGTCAATTCCAGCTTGCGGGCCTGCAACGCGGCGCGGATTTGCGTCATCGCGGCGGCGTCGACGGTATTAGGTTTGACCTTGGCCTGCAGAGCGCGTTCCCTATAATCCAACGTAGCGATCACATCGCGCTTGGGCAACACGCTCAGCGCCTCGGCCAGGTTGGCGCTCATGGCGATGAAGCCGTCGGGCGCGGCCTGGCCGTCGTCGGCCTTGGCCAGCGAAATGTTCTTGCGCATTTGCGCGACCGGGTCGAGGATCACGGTTTCCTTCGGATAGGCCGCCTTGAAGGTTTGCATCATGGCCAGGCGCACTTCGTTGGCTTCGCGCTTGAGGCGCATCCATTCGACGTTCAGCCCCACCACGTTGACCAGCAGCGCCAGCGCGGCGATGCGCAGCGGCCAGCGCCAGCGTTGCCATTCGCGCGCCGAGGCGCCGGCCGCGCCCAGCGCCGGCGCCAGGTCCAGTCCGGCCGAACGCGACGCCGCCACCCAATGCTGCCAGTGATCCTCGGCCAGGCTGATGCCGTGCGGCGCCGTGGCCGTATCGGCCATCAGCGGCTCGAACTGCTTCATTTGCTCTTGCGACAAGTACAACGTGACCGGCTCGTCGCCGGCCATCGCGCGCAAGGTGTGCAGCGCCGCCAACGGCTCGGCCGGCAACGCCAGGCCCATGCCGTCGTACTGCGAGCGGCGCAGGATCAGCTCGTAGCCGGCCTCGCCCAGGCTCAGCGCGGCCGAGATCGATCCCGGCTGGAACGGCAGGCACAGCTGCATCGGCAGCACCGAGACGCTGTGCGCGCCCTGCGCCAGCAGCGCCTTGACCAGCACCTCCAGCCACGCGCGCTGGACCACGGCGACGGTGCGCACGCCGTCGGCGTCGGCCGTGCCGGCGGCCAGCACGCAATCGGCCGTGTCGCCCAGCACTTGTTCCTCGACCAGCGCCGGCAGCGCCGCCTTCAGGCGCGAGGCCGACAGCGGCGGCGCCTTCACGCGCAGCAAGGTCGCGTCCGAGGCGGCCAGCATCAGCACCACGCGGCGCGAGGCGGCGATCAGGTCCCCCAGGTTGCCCAGCGGCGACGTGCCCTGCCGCTCCAGATTGCCGCCGTCGCCGACCAGCGCGAACGGGCAGGTCTGGGCGGCGCCGCTGTCGACGCTGGCCTTGGCCGGATAGCGGATAAATAATGTACTCAAAGGGTCTCGCTTTCGTTGATCGCTCTCATTCGCTACTCTAGTTTTCCCGTATCCATACGACCGTGGTGAGGCCCGTCCCCTGCGCCCGCGACAGCAGCGACACCGTGTCCAGCGCAGCGCGGTCGAGCTTGACCTGGCTGAAGGCCAGGAAATAATCGCTGCGGACATCGACGTCCACCGCCGTCTTGCGCTGCGCCGCACCCATCTGCGGCTGCTGCGTGAAATCCGCCATCTGTCGATAATAAGCGCCCTTGCGCGTATTGACCATGGCTGCCGCGTCGCCCAGCGACAGGCCCGGCACCAGCGCCGCGATCAGTTCGGGCGGCGCGGTGTTCACGTTGACCTTGGTCGGCTGCGGCAGCACGATGACGAACTCGCGCAGCCGCTCGACCGCCTGCGGTGTGAAGCCGCTGACGGCCAGCAAATCCTCCAGCCGGACAAAGCCCATCGGCTCGACGCTGCCCGATACCGGCACGGTGCCGGCCGGCGTGCCGGTGCCCGTGGTGCCGCCAGTGCCGCCGGTGCCGGTGGAACCTCCGGTGCCCGTAGTGCCCGTGGTGCCGCCGGTGCCGGTCGTGCCGGTGCCGGTGCCGCCAGTGCCGCCGGTTCCGCTGCCGAGCGCGGCCTGGACCGGCTGCGTCATCGCCACCTGCATCGCCACCTGCTGCGCCAGATTCGTATCTAATTGCAGATTTGTCAAGAGGCGTTGGAGCACGCCGATCTGCGCCTTGTCCGGCACCCGCGCGGTGGCCAGGTTGGCGAGATTGTAACGCGACTGCGCATCGACAATTTTGCCCGACAAGGTGGCGTTGAAATCCTCGCCTTCCTGGCGCTCGCGCTCGACGTAGTCGTCCAGCCGGGTCTCTTCCAGCGGCGTCGACCAGATGCCGTTCAGTCGCGTGAAGGTCGACGAGTCGAGGAAGTCCTGGAACAGGATCAGCCGGCTCAAGTCCAGCGCGCCGCGCACGATCCAGCGGGTTTGCAGTTGCAGCCGCTGGTTTTCCATCGAGCGCACCTGCACCTGCTGCTGCCAGAACAGGCTGGTGACGATGGTGACGGCCAGGGTCGTCAGCAGCAGCGCCGTGATGACGGCGACGCCACGCTGGCGCCGTGGGTTCCGACGCGCCCGCATCACAACGCCCCCAGCAGGAAGGATTTGACCATCGGCACTTCCTGGCCCTGCAAGGCCAGCGACACTTCCAGCCCGGTCGGCGCGTTGCCCGAGCCGCCCGTCGTCATCCCGGCCGCCGGCCGCCATTCGGTGTTGATCCAGTAGCGCGCGCCCATCGACAGCACGTCGGACTGCAGCGCCACGCTGGCGGCGGTGTCGGTGTCGTTAAGCGCGGCCTGCCACAGCGCGTCCAGTTGCAGCAGGTCGCGCGTGGCGTTCGATTCGCGCCGCGTCAGCACGCCGTCGCGCACGCGATAGGCCACCACCTGCAGCCGGGTCGGCTCGTTTTCCGTCATCACCACCCGCACGAAGGTCAGGCGGTCGTTATCGGCCAGCATGTAGGGGCGGTTGTTCACCAGGGTTGCCGTGGCCAGGCTGGCGCAATCGCTCTGCAACTGCGCGAACGCCAGTTGCAGGCCGCGTGTCTGCTCCATCTTGGCCGTCAGCGACTCGCGCGAGCGGATGATGCCGTCCAGGCCGCGCCAGCCCAGCACGGCGACGATGGCCAGGATCGAAATGGCCACCAGCAATTCGATCAAGGTGAAGCCACCGCGTCGCTTGACATGGCGGCGCGTCATGAATTCAGCACCAGTTGGACCAGCTTGATGATGCGGCGTTCCGGGTTGGCTTGGTCGTAGACGCTGACCTCGACCCGGCGGAAGCGCGGATTCGGGCTGGCGATGACTTCTTCCTGGCACATCAGCTTCATGTCGCCCTGCGGACATTCGAAGGTCTGCTTGCCGACCGCCGGAAACGTCTTGGACAGGCGCAGCTGCACCAGCCGGTTCTCGGCCGACCAGGTCGCCATCATGGCGCCGCGCAGGCCGTTGCTGTTCTGGGTCAGGCTGCCGACCGCGCGCAGCGAGGCGCCAAGCGCGGTGCCGACGATGACCAGCGCCACCAGCACTTCGAGCAGGGTGAAGCCTTTGTTTTTGCGGGAGGGTCGGCGCATCTTGTTTATGGTCAGTCCACCGTGAAATGGCCGATGCCGTCGGCGCGGATGGCCACGCTGCTGCCGCCGCCGGTCATGGTCAGCACGAACGGCTTGTCGACCGGTTCGCGGCCGAAGATGATGCGCAGGTTGTTGTCGTTCTGGGCGTTGGGTGGCGGATCGAGCAGCAACGTCACCGGGCCCTGTTTGAACTCGCGCTCGCGCAGCAGGTCGTCCTGCACCGCGAGATCCCATTGCTTGTCGTTGCGGATCAGGAAACGGTAGCCGTCCGGCCCGGCCTCGAAGGCGATCTGGCGGTTGCGCACGATCGCCTCGTCGCGCGCCAGTTGCAGCAGCAGCGCGATGCGTTGCGCGTCCTGCTGCAGCGCCTGCTTCTGGCCGGGCATCGCGCTGAGCGAGACGATCCCCAGCGTGATGCCCAGGATGACCATCACCACCAACAACTCAATCAGCGTGAAGCCTCTCGGCGTAAAGCCTGGGCTCGGCCGGCGCGCGGCGCGCATGATCGGCTATCTCCGTGTGCTTAGTTTTCCCAGGAACCGATGTCGGCGTCGTCGCCGGTGCCGCCCGGGGCGCCGTCGGCGCCCAGCGAATACACATCGATCTCGCCTTTGATGCCCGGCGACAGGAACTGGTACGGCGCGCCCCACGGGTCTTTCGGCATCTTTTCCAGATAGCCGCCGGTCTTCCAGCCGTTGGCGGCCGGGCCGCTGGTCGGCTTGGTCAGCAGCGCCTGCAGGCCCTGCTCGGTGGTCGGATAGCGCTGGTTGTCCAGCTTGTACAGTTTGAGCGCCTGCATGACGGTGGCGATATCGACCTTGGCGGCGGCCACTTTCGATTCACCGGTGCGGCTCAGCAGCTTGGGCACGACCAGCGCCGCCAGCACACCCATGATGACCACCACCACCATGATTTCGATCAGCGTGAAACCGCGCGCGGCGCGACGTTGAGGCGTTGCTTTTTTCATAATTTACTACCAAATTAAAGTGAGTGCAGAGTATAAGGCCGAAACAGCGGAATCAGAGCAAGCAGAGGCGTGATTTTTGCGCCCCGGAGCTTAAACACGGCTTAATAATCGACGGTTTTAACCAGCTTTTACCAGCTTGTCATCGTCAGGTCATGGCATTGTCACACCATTGTCATGCCGGGCCTTTTCACGGACCCGGCGGCCCTGCGCTTTAATCGTGTTTGCGGGCGGTCGCCTCGATGCGGTTGCGGGCGCCGTCGTTGCCGCCGCCGTGCGCGTGATCGACTTCGGCCACGGCGGCGGCGGTCTTGGTCACCGTCGGCGCCTGCTTGACGAACGGGGCGATGCCAAGCGCCGTGTCGATCTCGCTCGGGTAGATCACATAGCCGCGCGTGATCACCGCCGATACCTTGCGCACGTCCTTGATATCCTTGGTCGGGTCGCCGTCCACCAGCACCAGGTCGGCCAGCTTGCCCGGCGTTATACTGCCGCGATCGTTGCTGGTGCGGGTGTAGCGGGCGCCGTTGCGCGTGGCCACTTGCAGCGCCTGGGCCGGGGTCAAGCCGGCCTTGACCAGCAGCGCCAGCTCCGAGTGCAAGGTGAAACCGGCGATGTCGTCGGTGCCGGCCACGATGGGCACGCCGGCGCGGTACATGATGCCGACGAAGTCGACCATCTTGCCGTAGGACTTCTCGTAGCGCTTGAGCTGCTCGGCGCCGTCGATCTTCATGGTGCCGACGGAAAAGCCGCGCGCCACGTCCGGCGGCATGTTGGCGGCGAAATCGGCGTACGGCTCGTTGACGTCGCCGTCGCGCTGCTTGAGGAAGGCGAACGCCGACATGGTCGGATCGATGGCGATTTGCTTCTTGGCCAGTTGGGCGACAAAGTCCTTGACCGGCTTGGAGTTGAAATCGAGATCGGCCACCTTCTCGGCCGGCAGCACGAAGCGGTTCAGGTTGCGCGTTTCGGTGTCCGGTTTGACGAAGAAGTTCAGCAGCACCTGGTTGATGTGCTGGATTTCGTCGTAACCGGCGTCGAGCGCCTGCTGCGCGCGAAGGCCGGCCGGCACGTGGCCGGAAACGCGCATGCCGCGCGTGTGGGCGTAGGCGACCGTGTCCTTCAGGATGTCTTTCGGGAAGGAGTTGTAGATCTTCAGTTGCGGATAGCCGCGCTGCGCGTACCAGTCGATCGCGTCCTTGGCGCCCTGCAAGTCCTTGACGGTGAAGCCGCCGCTGGCGCTGTACTGGCTCTCGCCTTCCAGGAAGCCGGCCGGCACCACTTGCGGACCGAGCAGCTTGCCGTCGGTGGTCTCATCCAGCATCGCCTGCATCTGGGCGTTGTCGTTGCCCATGTCGCGCACGCTGGTGACGCCGGTCGAGATGTTAAGCGCGCCCGACCAGCGGTCGACGTGGCCGTGCATATCGAACAGGCCCGGCAGCACGATGCGACCGCCGGCGTCGATGGTGTTGGCGGCGTCGCGCGTCGGCGAGCCGGCCGGCTGCACCGAGGTGATGCGGCCGCGCAGGATGTAGATGTCCGACGGCGCGCCCACGGTGGCCTTCTCGCTGTCAAAGACGCGGGCGTTCTTGACCAGGGTCAGGCCCGGCAGCGGGTGCTGCAACTTCTGCGCGACATCGGCCAGCATCTTGCTCTCGGCGGCTTTCTGGCGTTTGGCCATCTCCGGAATGGCCGCTTCCCAGCCCTGTTCCATCGCGTTCATGAAGCCCGGAATGATGACGGCAAACAAGCGCGGCTTGTCGCCGTTTGTGGCCCACATGAACGATGGCGACAGGCCGATGCCGGTTTGCGCCAGCAATTGCACGGTTTGCTTCTGGCCGGTGGCATTGGTGATCTCCAGCGCGTCCAGCTTGGTCTGCGACAAGGTGCCCGACGGCAGCAGCGGTAGCTTGTTGTCCGGCGCGGCGGCCAGCGCGGTGATGGCGGCGGAGATGACCTCGAAGGAACTGTTCAGCGGCACATAGGCGGCCGGACCGGCGACGGTTTTCTTGCCTTGTTCCGAGGTCGATTTCCACTCGGCCTGGTCGCCCTTGCGCTCGAAGCGCTCGTCGACCACGGCGCCGAAGGTGGAATTGCCCTTGACGGCATACTCGGTCATGGTGCCGTCCGGGCCGATGCGGAATTGCTCGGTCAGCTCGGGGCCGCGGCCGTTGTTCTTATAGATGAAACGCACCTTGGTCAGGCCGTCGTCCTGCTGCTCGACCACCTGCTCGCCCATCTGCTTGCCGCTTTCGGTGTAGATCAGATACTTGGTGGTGCTGGCGGCCTGCGCGCTGAAGGCGGCGGCCAATGCCAGCGGAAGTACGGCGAGTCGTTTCGTCAGCAAGGTCTTCTCCTGGAGGTGATGGTGTCGGCGGATGGTTTTGGAAAATTCTACGTTGTATTTTTCGTTATCATTCTACCTGCACCGCACACCGGGCAGGCATCATTTCTGCCGACGCCGATGCTGGTCCATTCCATGTTCAGGCCGTCGAGCATCAGCAGCCGCCCGGCCAGCGAGTTGCCTACGCCCATCAGCAGCTTGAGCGCCTCGGCCGCCTGCATGGCGCCGACCACGCCCACCAGCGGCGCAAACACGCCCATGGTGGAACAGGCCACGTCCTCGAACTGCTGGTCCTGCGGGAACAGGCATGAATAACAGGGGTTGCCTGCCTTGCGCGGGTCGAACACGCTGATCTGGCCGTCGAAGCGGATCACCGCGCCGGACACCAGCGGCTTACCCAGCGCCACGCAAGCGCGGTTGACGGCGTGGCGCGTGGCAAAGTTGTCGGTGCAGTCGAGCACGACATCGGCTTCGGCCACCAGTTCGGCCAGGCGGGCGCCGTCGGCCCGTTCGGTGAGCGCGCTGACGGCGATGCCGGGATTAATCTCTTGCAGGGTGATGCGCGCCGAGGCGGCCTTCGGCTGGCCGACGCGCGCCGTGGTGTGGGCGATCTGGCGTTGCAGGTTGGTCAGGTCGACGGTGTCGTCGTCGACCAGGGTGATGTGGCCGACGCCGGCCGAGGCCAGGTACAGCGCCGCCGGCGAGCCGAGGCCGCCGGCGCCGATCACCAGCGCGTGCGCGGCCAGCAGTTTTTGCTGGCCTTCGATGCCGATTTCGTCGAGCAGGATGTGGCGCGAGTAGCGCAGTAGTTGCGAATCGTCCATGGTCTCAACCGGCGGCCGGGCCGCGCTACTGTTTCTTGTTATTCGGTGACTGGCTGTTTCGCCGCCGGCTTGCCGTCACCGGCCTTGGATTTGGCTTCGGGCTTGGCGGCAGGCTTGGCGTTTGGCTTACCATCCGGCTTGGAGCTTGGCTTGCCATCTGGCTTGCTATCCGGCTTCACGTCGGACTTCACGTCCGACTTGATGTCCGGGCCGCTATCCGACTTGATCTCGCCGACGCCGTCGCCACCGGCCGCCGCACCCGCCTCCACCTTCGACAGTTTGACCGGCAAGCCCTTGAAGTGGTTCAGCGCCTGCGCCAGCTGGAAGTCGTCCTTGGAGCCGAATTCGACCGGTTTGGATTTCTTCGCCAGCGAAGCCATGCGCTGCGCGTCCTCCAGGCCGTCGCGCTGGGCGTTCAGGGCCTTCTGCGCGATGCTTTCGGCCTCCGGGTCCTTGTCGTTGCCCAAGTGCTTTTGCAGATCGGCTTCGCGCATGCGCAGGCTGTTCAAGCCGTCGCCGTCGGCGGTCTCGTCGACCATCAGGTCGGGCACGATGCCGCGCGCCTGGATCGAGCGGTTTTGCGGCGTGTAGTAACGCGCCGTGGTCAGCTTGACGGCGGTGTCGGCGGTCAACTGGCGCAGCGTCTGCACCGAGCCCTTGCCGAAGGTTTGCGTGCCCATGATGGTGGCGCGCTTGTAATCCTGCAACGCGCCGGCGACGATTTCCGACGCCGAGGCCGAGCCGGCGTTAACCAGCACCACCATCGGCACATCCTTCAGGCCGGCCGGCAGCTTGGCCAGCGGATCGGACTTGGCGCGCGGCGCGTAGAACTCCGGCCGGCCGTAGAAGGTTTCCTTGGACGACGCCAGCTGCCCGTTGGTTGAGACGATCACCGAATCCTTGGGCAGGAAGGCGGCCGAAACGCCGATCGCGCCCGGCACCAGGCCGCCCGGATCGTTGCGCAGGTCCAGCACCAGGCCCTTGATCTTCGGGTCTTGCGCGTACAGGGCGGTGATTTGCTTGGCCATGTCGTCCAGGGTCGGTTCCTGGAACTGCGAGATGCGCACCCAGGCGTAGCCAGGCTCGACGATCTTGGTCTTGACGCTTTGCACGCGGATTTCCTCGCGCGTGATGGTCATGACGAGCGGCTTGTCCTCATCCTTGCGGCTGATGGTGACGGCCACCTTGGAGCCGGGCTCGCCGCGCATCTTCTTGACGCTCTCGTCGAGCGACATGTTCTTGATCGGCGTGCCGTCGATACGGGTGATCAGGTCGCCCGTCTTGATGCCGGCCTTGAAGGCGGGCGTGTCCTCGATCGGCGAGACGACCTTGATATAGCCGTCCTCCATGCCGACTTCGACGCCGATGCCGACGAATTTGCCGGCGACGGTCTCTTTCATCTCGCGGAAGGCTTTTTTGTCCAGGTAGACCGAATGCGGGTCCAGCGAGGACACCATGCCGGAAATGGCGTCGGTGACGAGTTTCTTGTCGTCGACGTTTTCGACGTAGTCGGTCTTGATCAGGCCGAACACGTCCGACAGCTGGCGCAACTCTTCCAGCGGCAACGGGGTGCCGCCGGCTTTCTGCGCGATGGCGGGAAACTGCAACGAGGCGGTGACGCCGGCGATGGCGCCGAGTCCGATCAAAGCGATGCTCTTAAACTTGTTGCCCATTTTCTCCGCGAACCTTAAAACTTGACCCAGCCAGCCGGATCGAATGCCGTGCCCTGATGGCGAAGCTCGAAGTATAGCCCTGATTCCTCGTTGCCGCCGCTATTGCCCGCGCTCGCTATCGGGTCGCCCGACTTGACGATATCGCCTGCCCTTTTCAGCAACGACTGGTTATTACCGTAAATACTCATGTACTGGCCGCCGTGGTCGACGATGATCAGGTTGCCGAAGCCGCGCAGCCATTCGGCAAACACCACCCGGCCGCCGGCGACGGCGCGCACGTCGGTGCCTTCGGCGGCGCGGATGAAGACGCCCTTCCAGGCAGGTCCCTGGCCGCGCTTGCTGCCGAACTTGGCCGCGACCTGGCCGCTGACCGGCGAGCCCATCTTGCCTTTGAGGCTGGCGAAGGCGCCGGCCGGCGCGGCGGGCGCCAGCGCGATGTCGGCCGGACGGGCCGGCGGACGGACCGGTTCCGCGACCGGCGCCGGTGCAGGTGTCGGTGCAGGCGTCGGCGCCGGATCGGGCTTGACCGCGACTTTTGGTTCATCGGCGTCGATCGGATCGGGCCTGGCCGGCGCCGGCGGCTTGGTCGGCTGGGGCGGCTGCGCGGGTTTGATGGTGCCGGATTTGTTGGCGTTGGCCTTCGCCAAACGCTCGCGCTCGGCCTGCGCCGCCGCAGCCGCTTTCGCACGCGCCTGGGCCTGGGCCAGCAGCAGCGCCTTTTTCTCGGCGTCGGCCTTGGCCTTGGCGGCGGCGCGGGCGGCCGCCAGTTGTTCTTGGCGCTTTTTCTCGGCGGCGGCGGCGATCGCCTGCTCCTCGATCAGCTTGTTCAGCTTGTCGACCAGGCCGCTGATGCGCTGCTCGTCGCGCTCGACGTTGCCCGCTTCCTTGCGCTGGGCAACCAGCTTTTGCGACAAGGTCGACAGCAAGGCGGCGCGGCGCGTCTTTTCCTGTTCCAGCTTGGCTTTCTGCTGCAATTGCTCCTGGGCGATCTCGGCTAGCTCGTCGTTGGCGTTTTGCGCCTCGGCCTGATTATCCTCGACCGCCTTGAGGTTGGCGCGCAGCGCGTCCAGCAACTTGGCCTGCGCCTGCGACACATAGGCCATCATCTGCAAATCGCGGTTGATGCGGTTGGGGTTGTCCCCGGACAGCAGTAACTTGATGCGGTCTTCATTGCCGGCGACATAGTGCTCGCGCAGCAGCTTGGCCAGCTGCTGCTTTTGCAGCGCGACCGTGGCCGTCAGCCGTTCGCGCTCGGCGGTCAGCTGTTGCAGCTTGCTATGGGTATCGCCCTGCTCCTGCTGCAGGTCGCGCAGCGCGCGGTTGGCGTCCGAAATCGCCTGCTCCGACTCGGCCAGCGTATCGGCCGCGTCGTCCTTGGCGCTTTCGGTCTTGCTGATGTCCTTTTTGAGCGCCGACAGCTTTTGCTGCAAGCCGGCGCGCTCGGCCTCGGCCAGCGCCTTCTGCTTGCTGCGCTCGGTCGGTTTGCCCGAGCGGGCGGTCTGGGCGTGGGCTTGGATTTGCACGCCCAGGGACGTTATCAACAGCAGGGCCGCGCCTGTGACAGCGGCGGCCTTGCGCCAACCTCTCAATGAAGAATAAGACAAATTACTTGGCCTTGCCCTGGTTGGCGACGGCCGCCTGGGCCGCTGCGATGGCATCGGCGTCGCCGAGGTAATAGTGGCGGATCGGCTTCAGATCGGCATCCAGTTCATACACCAGCGGCTGGCCGTTGGGGATGTTGAGGCCGACGATGTCGTTGTCGCTGATGCCGTCGAGCATCTTGATCAGCGCGCGCAGGCTGTTGCCGTGGGCCGAGATGATGATTTTCTTGCCGGCGCGGATGGCCGGGGCGATTTCCTCGTCCCAGGCCGGCATCACGCGCGCCACGGTGTCCTTCAGGCATTCGGTCAGCGGAATCTGCGACTTGTCCAGGCCGGCGTAGCGCGGGTCGTTGAACGAGGCGCGGTCGTCGCCCTCTTCCAGCGGTGGCGGCGGCGTGTCGTAGCTGCGGCGCCATACCAGCACCTGCTCGTCGCCGTACTTGGCGGCGGTCTCGCCCTTGTCCAGGCCCTGCAGCGCGCCGTAGTGGCGCTCGTTCAGGCGCCAGTCGTTCTTGATCGGCAGGTACATCATATCCATCTCGTCGAGCGACAGCCACAGCGTGCGGATGGCGCGCTTGAGCACCGAGGTGTAGGCCAGGTCGAAGGTGAAGCCCGATTCCTTGAGCACTTTGCCAGCGGCCTTGGCTTCGGCCACGCCTTTTTCGGTCAGGTCGACATCGGTCCAGCCGGTGAAGCGGTTCGACAGGTTCCAGGTGGATTCGCCATGGCGCATGAATACGATTTTGTACATGTGGACTATCTTCAAAAAAGGAGTGAATCGGAGGGATTACCAGTGCTTTAAGAACTCTTCCAGCTTCTATTTTATAATGCGCGGATTAAGTTAAACCATTGGAACCCCGTGAAATTCTTCATTGACAATATTTTCATCATCGCCGTCGTCGTTCTGTCCGGCGGCGCGCTGCTGTGGCCCTTGCTGACCCAGCGCGGCAAACGGGCGACCCCGCAAGACGTGACGATGTTGATTAATCGTAGCAAAGCCACCATTGTAGACGTACGCGACGCGAAAGAATTCGCCAACGGTTCCCTGCCGGACGCGAAGAACATTCCACTGGCCGAACTGGACCAGCGAATGGGCGAACTGGACAAGTTCAAGAGCAAGAGCGTGGTGGTGGTTTGCCAATCCGGCGCGCGTGCTTCGTCGGCTGCGGCTAAACTGTCCAAAGCCGGCTTCACCGACGTGGTGAACCTGGAAGGCGGCATTGCCGCATGGCAAAAAGCAGGCCTGCCGCTGGCCAAGCCATCGGCAACCCCGTCGAAGCCATCGGTGACGCTGGCCAAGCCACAGGCAAAATAATTGGAAGGAAGCATCATGACGACCGAAGTGATCATGTACACCACCGCCGTGTGCCCATACTGCACCCGCGCCGAGCGCCTGCTCGAATCGAAGGGCGTGACCGAACTGAAGAAAATCCGCGTCGACCTCGACCCGGAGCAGCGGATGCTGATGATGCAAAAAACCGGCCGCCGCACCGTGCCGCAAATCTACATCGGCGACAAGCATGTCGGCGGTTTCGACGATTTGTATGCGCTCGATCAAGCCGGCGGCCTGACACCCTTGTTAAATGGCTAACTGACACCAAATACAACGAGCGGGCGGAAATCCTTTGCATCGATAGTGGTTTTGATACAATTGCCCTCGCGTTTGATTTGAGCTTTTATTCGGCCATCCCAAGCCAACATCATCTGAGCGGCGCGTGCCGCTCGTTTTCACTATAACGAAAGCGTTCCATGTCTGAAGAAAACCTGCAACCAGTATTCCAAATCCAACGCGTCTACCTGAAAGACATGTCGCTGGAGCAACCGAATTCCCCGGCTATCTTCCTGGAACAGGAAGCGCCGACCATCGAAGTGGCACTGGACGTGGGCGCCGAGCCACTGGCCGACGGCATCTTCGAATCGACCGTCACCATCACCGTGACCGCCAAGGTCAAAGACAAAGTCGCTTTCCTGGTCGAAGGCAAGCAAGCCGGTATCTTCGAAGCCCGTAACATCCCTGCCGATCAACTCGATCCGCTGCTGGGCATCGGTTGCCCGAACATCGTTTACCCTTACCTGCGCGCCAACATCGCCGACGTGATCACCCGTGCCGGTTTCCCACCAGTGCACCTGGCCGAGATCAACTTCGAAGTGTTCTACCAGCAGCGCCTGCAAGCCGTGGCCGACGCCGCCGCAGCAGCGCCAGCCGTCGACAGCACCACCACGCACTAATCAGCGAAACATTTCGCTGTTATACTGTAGCAACGTCGCCGGACGCTCGTCCGGCGGCTGTTTCACCCCACTAGCCGCGCCCCGCGCGCTGTCCTCCATCAGCAAGGTAAGCCATGACATTTCCCCGTTTGATCGCAGGTTTGAGCCTGATGCTGGCCGCCGCGAGCAGCCACGCGTTCGACTTCAAAACGGTAGGCGCCGCGCCCGTGGTGCTGTACGACGCGCCGTCGACCAAAGGCGGCAAACTGTTCGTCGTGCCGCGCGGCGCGCCGCTCGAAGTGGTGCTGGCCTACGGCGAATGGCTCAAGGTGCGCGACGTCAACGGCGAAATGGCCTGGACCGAGGCCAAGGGGCTGACCGCCAAGCGCAACGTCATTACCCGTACCGCCAATTTGAAGGTGCGCGCCACGCCGGATGACGCCGCCGCCCCCGTCTTCACCGCCGACAAGGGCGTGTTGCTGGAAGTGACCGAAGTGGCCGCTGGCGGCTGGATCAAGGTGCGTCATCGCGACGGCCTGATCGGTTACGTCAAGAATGCCGAGATCTGGGGCATATAATTCCCGTATCTGAACAACAGCGCGGGTCCCATGCCAGATAATCAAAACAAACAAGCGACGCCGGGCGTGCGCAAGGTGACCGTGCTCGGCGCGGGCGCCTGGGGCACCGCCGTCGCCATCGCGCTGGCCCAGCGCCACGACGTGCTGCTGTGGGGCCGCAACGGTGCCGCCCTGCACGCCATGGGCGAGGCCCGCGACAACACCGACTACCTTCCCGGCCATCCCTTCCCCGAGCGTTTGCAGGTTGAAACCGGCTTCGACGCTGCGCTGGCGCACGCGGCCGACGCCGACGGCCTGCTGATCGCCGCCTGCCCGGTGGCCGGCTTGCGTCCGCTGCTGGAGCAGCTCAAGCCGCATGCGGTGTCGCATGTGGTGTGGCTGTGCAAGGGCTTCGAATATGAAACCGGCCTGCTGCCGCATCAAATCGTGCGTGAAGTGCTGGGCGACGGCGTGGCCGGCGGTGCTTTGTCGGGGCCGTCGTTCGCGCAGGAAGTGGCGCGCGGATTGCCGTGCGCGCTGACGATCGCGTCGAACTCGGCGGCGCTGCGCGAATGCGTCGTGGCCGCTGTCCATGGCGGCAACATCCGCGTGTATTCCAGCGAAGATCTGGTCGGCGTGGAAGTCGGCGGCGCGGTCAAGAACGTGCTGGCGATCGCCACCGGCGTGGCCGACGGGCTGGGACTGGGGTTGAATGCGCGCGCGGCGCTGATCACGCGCGGGCTGGCTGAAATCACGCGCCTGGGCACCGCCTTGGGCGGTCAGATCGAAACGTTCATGGGCCTGACCGGCATGGGCGACCTGATTTTGACCTGCACCGGCGATTTGTCGCGCAACCGCCGCGTGGGACTGGGCCTGGCGCAAGGCAAGGCGCTGGAAACCATCGTGCAGGAGCTGGGGCACGTGGCCGAAGGCGTGCCGTGCTCGAAGGCGGTGCGCGAGCTGGCGGCCAGGATGGGCGTCGACATGCCGATCACCAACGCGGTGGCCGGCGTGCTGTTCGACGGCGACCAGCCGCAAGCGATGGTCACGAAATTGCTGTCGCGCGATCCGCGCGATGAAAAAGTCAAACGCTAAACCCGTGAACCGTCGCGGCTGATCAACCGGCTCGGCAATGGGGTCGTACCCCGTACGGGGTACGACCCCGCCACACGGGACCGGTACGCCGCCGCTCACTCCTAGGGTTGCTCTTCTTCTTTTGCTTCGCGCATCCACTGCACCAGCGGGAACGCATCCTTCAATCCGTTGACGATCAGCGGCACCAGCAACTCCGGCTTGTTCATCGGCACGTCGATCTCGGTCCACACGAAGAAACTCTTCAGCTTGATGTACTCGATGTGCTCGTGATCGGCGTCGAAGCCCTTCGGCGGCCGCATCAACTTGCCCTCGTCGCGGATATCGCCGAACGTCAGGCGCAGCTTTTTGTTCTTCAGCACCTTCTTGAAGCCGGCCGCGTCGTCGACCATATGCTGGCGCAAGGCCTTCAAGCGGCCCGCCGGCGGCATGTACTCGCCGGCGCCGAACAGCAACCTGCCGTGCCCGTCGATCTGCATGTAGTACGTCGGCCCGCCGGTCTGGCTCGGACGGCGCATGTCGTTCGGCGCCACCGCCGCCGAGAAGCGCGTCTTGTACGGACTCTTGTCATGCGCGAAGCGCACGTCGCGGTTGATGCGGAACATCGCCTTCTTCGGATTGCTGAACTTGACCGCCGGATCGAACTTGCCGACCCCGGCGATCATCTCCGTGACCACTTGCAGGAATTCTTCGCGCAAAATGTCGTAGCGCGGCTTGTTCATGATGAACCACGGACGGTTGTTGTTGTCAGCCAGTTCTTTGAGGAATTGCGTCAGGTCGCGTAAATGCATGGGTTCGGGTTTACTTTATTTTGGCGCTGGCCGGACGTTTGCCGACGGTGACGTCGACCGTCGTTTCGCGACTCTTGCGCAAGATCGTCATTTTAGCTTTTTCGCCCGGAATCAGTTGCGCGATGAGATTGAGCATGCCGTTGGTGTCGGTGACCGGCTTGCCGTCGACCGTCAACAGGATGTCGCCGGGCTTGATGCCGCCCTTGTCGGCCGGACCGTGGCGCACCACGCCGGCGATGATGGCGCCGCTCTGGCGCTTGAGGCCGAAGCTGCTGGCCATCTCCGGCGTGATTTCCTGCGTTTCCACGCCGATCCAGCCGCGCACCACGTGGCCGGACTTGATGATCGCCTCCATCACCGTCTTGGCGGTCGAGACCGGAATGGCGAAGCCGATGCCGACCGAGCCGCCGCTTTGCGAATAGATCGCCGAGTTGATGCCCAGCAGGTTGCCGGTGACGTCGACCAGCGCCCCGCCCGAGTTGCCGAAGTTGATCGCGGCGTCGGTCTGGATGAAGTTCTCGAAGTGGTTGATGTGCAGGTTGTTGCGCCCCAGCGCGGAGATGATGCCCATCGTCACCGTCTGGCCGACGCCGAACGGATTGCCGATGGCCAGCACCACATCCCCGACCTGCGACTGCTCGGGCTGCCCCAGCACGATCACCGGCAGCTTGTCGAGCGCGATCTTGATGACCGCCAGGTCGGTCTCCGGATCGGTGCCGACCACCTTGGCGGCCGCCTTGCGGCCGTCGGCGAGCACGACCTCGATCTCGTCGGCGGCCTCGACCACGTGGTTGTTGGTCAGGATATAACCTTCAGCCGAGACGATGACGCCCGAGCCGAGGCTGGCCTCGTCGTCGTCGCCCTCGCCATCCCGGTCGCCGAAGAATTTTTTAAAGAAGGGGTCGCGCAGCAGCGGATGCTTGCGGTGCTTGGGCTTTTTGCTGGTGATGATGTTGACCACGGCCGGCATCGCCCGCCCGGCGGCCGCCCGGTAGGAGCCGACGGCCGACGCCGGCGCCTTGCCCGGTCCGGCCTCCAGCATCACGGCCGGCCGCTCCGGGCTGCCCATCTGCTGCAGGCGCACCGGCGCGGCGCCCTGCGGCGCCACGGCCACATAGACAAAGTACAGCGCCAAAACGACGGTCACCGTTTGCGCAAACAATAACCAGAGTCGTCGCATAACTTGCATCTGCCGCCCGGCGGACGGCGTCCTTGGTTGTTCCAGATTATTTCTTCAGCGCGTCGCGGATTTCGCGCAGCAATACGATGTCCTCGGCGGGCGGCGCCGGCGGCGGCGTCACCACCGGATGCTCGCGCAAGCTGCGCGCGCGGTTCATCAAGCGCACCATCTGGAAGATGACGAAGGCCAGGATGATGAAGTTGAGCAGGATCGTGGCGAAGTTACCGTAGGCGAACACGGCGCCCAGCTTCTTGGCTTCGGCCAGGCTCAGGCCGGCCGCTTGGCCGTTCAGGCCGATGTAATAGTTGGCGAAGTCCAGCCCACCGAACAGCTTGCTGATCGGCGGCATGATGATGTCGGTCACCAGCGAATCGACGATCTTGCCGAACGCGCCGCCGATGATCACCCCGACGGCGAGGTCGACCACATTGCCCTTCATCGCGAATTCTTTAAATTCTTGCATCATTGCCATTTTTATATCCTCGACGTGTGGTCTTTTGTGAACAAAACTGCGTGTGGATCATACTATTTTTTCAATTAGATTCCAAACACGCTTGCGGTTCACGCATTTGGACAGCGATTTACGTTATAAGTTTGACCTATATCAATTAGCGAAACGGCCGGTCGCGCTCATAGGGCAGAGTCCGCCAAAAATCAAGCCCAAAACGGTGCGGAAATCGCCCAAATTGGGATTGAGGCAACGTTTTTGCTTTAATTCGCTACACGGTTACCTTATAATTTAAGGTTGCTAGAAGCTACATTCGTGCTTCATCAAGTTTTCGTTTTCAGGATTGTTCGCGGTTTCCAGATTTTGTTCGCACTTTGACTGATTGGGGTTTGTATGAGTAACGAAAAGCAGGTCGATTCCGGCCGTCGCGGTTTGCTCGTCGCAACAGGCGCGGCGGGTGGTGTAGTGGGTCTGGCAACCGCGGGGGCGCTGGTGAGCACCTTCCAGCCGTCGGAACGGGCGAAAGCCGCCGGCGCGCCGGTCGAGGTGGACATCTCGGCGCTCAATCCCGGTGAAATGACAACGGTCGAGTGGCGCGGCAAGCCGGTCTGGATCATCAAGCGCACGCCGGAAATGGTGGCGTCGCTGAAAAAGACCGACGGCAAGGTCGCCGACGCCGAGTCCAAACGCAATCCCGAAGAATTCACGCCCGAATACGCCCGCAACGAATGGCGCTCGCGCAAGCCCGACATCCTCGTCGCCGTCGGCATCTGTACCCACCTCGGCTGTTCGCCCTCGTCCAAGTTCGCCCCCGGTCCGCAGCCGTCGCTGCCGGACGACTGGGAGGGCGGCTTCCTGTGCCCATGCCACGGCTCGACCTTCGACATGGCCGGCCGCGTCTTTAAAAACAAGCCGGCGCCGGACAATCTGCAGGTTCCGCGCTATATGTTCTTGAGCGACAACAAGCTGGTCATTGGCAAAGACGAGAAAGGCGAGGCGTAAATCATGGCGGCTTTCAAAGAGACAAAACTGCCGGCGAACGCGCCGGTGGCACAAAAAGCACTAGGCTGGGTCGACGACCGCTTCCCCCTGACCAAGCTGTGGAACGACCAATGGGGCAAATACTACGCCCCGAAAAACTTCAACTTCTGGTACATCTTCGGCTCGCTGGCCATGCTGGTGCTGGTGCTGCAGATCGTCACCGGCATCTTCCTGACCATGCACTACAAGCCGGACGCCAACCTGGCCTTCGGCTCGGTCGAATACATCATGCGCGAAGTGCCGTGGGGCTGGCTGGTGCGCTACATGCACTCGACCGGCGCCTCCGCCTTCTTCATCATCATCTACCTGCACATGACGCGCGGCCTGCTGTACGGCTCGTACCGCAAGCCACGTGAACTGATCTGGCTGTTCGGCTTCGCCATCTTCCTGTGCCTGATGGCCGAGGCCTTCTTCGGCTACCTGCTGCCTTGGGGCCAGATGTCGTACTGGGGCGCCCAGGTGATCGTCAACCTGTTCGGCGCCATCCCGCTGATCGGACCGGACCTGTCGCTGTGGATCCGCGGCGACTACGTCGTCTCCGACGCCACCCTGAACCGCTTCTTCGCCTTCCACGTGATCGCCATCCCGCTGGTGCTGCTGGGCCTGGTGGCCGCGCACTTGATCGCGCTGCACGAAGTTGGCTCGAGCAACCCGGACGGCATCGAAGTCAAAGAGAACCTGGGCCCGGACGGCCACCCGGTCGACTCGATCCCGTCGCACCCTTACTACACGGTGCACGACCTGTTCGGCGTGTCGATCTTCCTGCTGATCTTCAGCACCGTCGTGTTCTTCGCGCCGGAAATGGGCGGCTACTTCCTCGAGTACAACAACTTCCTGCCGGGCGACTCGCTCAAGACCCCGCTGCACATCGCCCCGACCTGGTACTTCACCGCGTTCTACTCGGTGCTGCGCGCCACCACGGCCGACTTCATGTGGGTGCTGATGTTCTTCGTGGCCGCCTACGTGGTGTTCGTCTGGCTCAAGTCCCAGCTGCCGCGCCTGGTGAAAATCGCCATCGCCGTCATCGCGCTGGTGGCCATCATCGGCATGCTGCCGCAGATCCTCGACGCCAAGTTCTGGGGCGTGGTGTTCTTCGGCGGCTCGGTCGTGATCCTGGCCTTCATGCCGTGGCTGGACAAATCGCCGGTCAAATCGATCCGCTACCGTCCGACCTGGCACAAGTACGTGTACGCCGTGTTCTTCCTGTCGTTCCTGACCCTGGGCTACCTCGGTACCCTGGCGCCGACCGACGCCCGCACCCTGGTGTCGCAAGTGTGCACCCTGCTGTACTTTAGCTTCTTCCTGTTCATGCCATGGTGGAGCGCGATGGGCACCTTCAAAAGAGTGCCCGACCGCGTCGTCTTCCACGCGCACTGACCCTTGGCTAAAGTCGATAAAGGACATGACATGAATTTTGCAAAGAAACTGCTCGCCGCGCTGGCCCTGCTGCCGGCCCTGGCGTTCGCCAACGAAGGCGGCGTCGCGCTCGACAAGGCGCCGGACCGGTCGAACAACATGGCCGCCTTGCAACATGGCGCCAAACTGTTCGTCAACTATTGCCTGAACTGCCACAACGCCTCGGCGATGCGCTACAACCGCCTCAAGGACCTGGGCCTGAGCGAAGAGCAGATCAAATCGAACCTGCTGTTCACCGGCGAAAAGGTCGGCGAAATGATGACCACCAATATGCGTCCGAAGGATGCCAAGGTCTGGTTCGGCGTGGTGCCGCCGGACCTGTCGGTCATTTCGCGGGCGAAATCGTCCGGCGCCGGCACCGGCGGCGACTATCTGTATACTTACCTGCGTAATTTCTACAAAGACGACACCCGTCCGACCGGCTGGAACAACCGCGTGCTGGAAAACGTGGCCATGCCGCACGTGCTGTGGGAGTTGCAGGGCATCCAGAAGATCAAGACGGTCGAGGTGGAAGATCCGCACGAGCACGGCAAGATGGTGCAGCAGTTCGCCGGCTTCGAGCAGGTTAAGGCCGGCAGCATGAACAAGTTAGAATTCGACACCGCCGTGGCCGACCTGGTCGGTTACATGGAGTGGATGGCGGAGCCTGCGGCGCAGACCCGCAAAAAATTGGGCGTGGCGGTGGTATTGTTCATGTCCCTGTTCGTCTTGCTGGCATGGCGCCTGAACGCGTCGTTCTGGAAAGAAGTTAAATAATCGAGAGCGCCGGCTGGCCCGGCGCTTGTTTTGCGATGTCCGCCGTTGGCGGGCGATCGATCCGGGGTGATCCGTTCGCGGGTTCACCCCCTTAGTTTTTAAGGAACTACAAAAAATGATGGTTCTCTACTCGGGTACAACCTGCCCATTTTCGCAGCGCTGCCGTCTGGTCCTGTTCGAAAAAGGCATGGACTTTGAAGTGCGCGACGTCGACTTGTTCAACAAGCCGGAAGATATCTCGACCATGAATCCGTATGGTCAGGTGCCGATTCTGGTCGAGCGTGAATTGATTCTGTACGAATCGAATATCATCAACGAATACATCGACGAGCGCTTCCCCCATCCGCAGCTGATGCCGGCCGACCCGCTGATGCGCGCGCGCGCGCGCCTGATGCTGTTCAATTTCGAAAAGGAACTGTTCGTCCACGTGCACGTGCTCGAAAGCGAACGCGCCAAGGGCAACGACAAGAGCCACGACAAGGCGCGCGCGGAAATCCGCGACCGCCTGACCACCCTGGCGCCGCTGTTCCTGAAGAACAAGTACATGCTCGGCGACGAATTCTCGATGCTTGACGTGGCCGTCGCGCCGCTGCTGTGGCGCCTGGACCACTACGGCATCGAACTGTCGAAGACCGCCGCCCCGCTGATGAAGTACGCCGAGCGCATCTTCTCGCGTCCGGCCTACATCGAAGCGCTGACGCCGTCGGAAAAGGTCATGCGCCGCTGATCGGTTCGATCGCGGAAACGCCGATGTTTAGTTGAAATTATCGGCGCGCCCACCGTGTTGAACCGGGGGCGTGCCGTGTTTTACCGTAGTCTGGAATACCATGTCCGAAATTTCTACCAAGCCCTACATGCTGCGCGCCATTTATGAGTGGTGCACCGACAGCGGCTACACGCCCTACTTGGCCGTCAAGGTCGACGCCTCGACCACCGTGCCGATGGAATACGTCAAAAAAGGCGAAATCGTCCTCAACATCAGTTTCGGCGCCACCTCGGGGCTGAAGATGGACAACGACAGCATCCGCTTCCACGCCCGCTTCGGCGGTGTCTCGCGCGAAATCTACGTCCCGGTCAACAACGTCATGGCGATCTACGCCAACGAAAACGGCCAGGGCATGGCGTTCGAGCCGCAAGCCGGCGGGACCGATGCGCCGCCGCCGCAGGCCGAGCAAACCAGCGTGCCGGGACCGTCGCTGGCAGCCGTGCCGACGCCGGCGCCCGAGGGCAAAAACGAGGCCGCAAGCGCCCCGCAGGACGACAACGACCCACCCAAAAAGGGCGGGCGCCCCACCCTGACGCGGATTAAATAGCGTATAATTTGCCCCGTACAAGTTTCGCCGACTTAGCTCATTTGGTAGAGCAGTTGATTTGTAATCATCAGGTGGCCAGTTCGAAACCGGCAGTCGGCACCAGCAAAATCAAGCACTTAGCCCAGCCCTCACCGGCTGGGCTTTTTGTTTTCCGCGTCGGGTGTGCGACCAATAATTATCCGTCATTCGGATAAGATTGGTTTATCTGAATTACGGATACCTGCCATGTCAGCTGCCCCCGCATTCCATCCTATCATCACCACGCCACAGCTAGGTCAGTTGCTGTTGTCTGCGCGCAAGCGACGCAAGCTTACGCAGAGCGCCGTCGCGCAGCGTCTCGGCTTGAGCCAAAACCGCATTTCGCACTTGGAACAACATCCGGATGAAATCAGCGTCAAGCAACTGCTCAGTTGGTGTGCGGCGATCGGACTGGAACTGCGGCTCGGCGAGCGGACGGAAGGCGAGCCGAGCAGCTCTTCGGAGTGGTAATCATGGGGCGCCGCGCACATAGTCAAACCCTGCACCTCTGGGCCAATGGGGATTACGTCGGACGTTGGACCGTCAAAGCCAGCGGAGACTCCGAGCTGCAATACGATGCAGCGTGGTGCAAATCCACACACGGGCGCCCAATCTCATTGTCGCTGCCGTTCAATCTACATAACGAGCCGCTAAAGGGGGACCGCGTCTCCCACTACTTCGATGGGCTGCTGCCAGACAGTGACACCATACGCAAACGTGTCGCAGTCCGGTTCAAGACAGGCTCCACCAACGCATTCGACCTTCTCGCGGCCGTCGGCCGCGACTGCGTTGGGGCTTTACAGCTTCTGCCCAAGGGCGTCGAACCGGAGGGACTGGGACAAGTCGATGGCATGGTGGTGAATGACGAGGCCATCGAGCGGCACCTGCTGGACGTGGTCAATCCAGGCCATTACGGCGCCATGCAGGACCCCGATGACGACTTCAGGATTGCGCTGGCCGGCGCCCAAGAAAAGGACGCCTTCCTGTTGTGGAATGGAAAATGGCTGAAGCCTCGCGGCGCGACGCCGACGACCCACATCTTCAAGCTCCCCATCGGGCTGGTTGGCGGGCGACGGGCCGACTTCTCCACGTCGGTTGACAACGAGTGGCTATGCCTGCGACTATTCAAAGAATACGGGCTGCCAACGACGAATGCCGAGATCGCGACATTCGGCTCGCAACGAGTGCTCGTCGTCGAGCGTTTCGACCGGGCACTGTCGCGCGATGAGAAGCAGCTGTTCCGGCTGGTTCAAGAGGACTTTTGCCAAGCGACGGGGACCTCGCCGCTGATGAAATACGAAAGCGAAGGCGGCCCAGGCCTGCAGCAGATATTCACCCTGCTGCAGCAGTCGCAACAGGCGGTCGCGGACATGCGCACACTCATGGCCACGCAGCTGCTGTTCTGGATGCTGCGGGCACCGGATGGTCATGCCAAGAACTTCAGCATCCAGCTGCTCGCCGGCGAGCAGCGCTTCAAGATGACGCCCATCTATGACGTGATGTCGGCCTACCCCGCCATTGGCGATGGGCCGAACCAGTGGGCGGAGCAGGACATCAAGCTGGCGATGGCGCTACTCGGGAAGAACAAGCACTACCTGGCGCACACCATCATGCGACGCCACTTCAACAGCACGGCGAAGAAGGTCGGGTATGGCGACAACGCCGAGCCGATCATTCAGGACTTCATTGCTCGGACACCTGCGATTGTAGACAAGGTCCGCGCCGAGTTGCCGACCGGTTTTTCGGAAAAGGTCGCAGACCGCATTCTCGGTGGCATTCTCTCCGCAGCGCAAGCCTTGGAACGGATGTCTCCCGTTTAAACGGACCATTTACACGCCTCACATGCGGTAGGGCATGCGCAGTCAGGCCGTGGAACCGACCCAAGCCCGTAGTACAGCTCCGGTTATTTGACGGCCGCGCCCGTCCCCGCCTGGAACAGGATCTCGAGGCCGGAGCCCGCAAGCTCCTGAAAACGCAAACCCGCAGGTTCGATCTTGCCTGTCAGCACAATGGTGCGGAAGTGCGGCGTGCCTCCGGGAATCTTGGCAACCTGGACCAGATCGGGGACACCGTCGCCCGTGACATCGGCTAACGCCATCTGGCCGCTGCGGACCCTTTCGGCATAGCGGCCGAAAGCGTCGCGCGCCGCGCCGATATTGGCAGGAACCCGATCGCGGGATGCGAGCGCCACCGCAGCGAGCTCCTTATCAGTAGAGAACCCTTCGAAGACATGAAAGTCCTCTTCATGCACGCCGGAGCACGCGCCGCCGGTTAAAGTCGCCACCGCCAATTCAAGCGAGGCGTCGGCCATGAACACCTTGTCGTCCATCTCCTTGAGACGCACACGCGAGAACACGATATAACTGCGGTTTGGGTCCTGCCGGTCCTGAACGTGGGCAGGCGGGCGACGCAACCAAGTGGAGTCGGGGCGCCAAGTCGAACTGCCATCGCGCAAGCACTCCAGCAAGGTAGACGCTGATTCCATGCCTGCCGGGGCAGCGGATCTGGCCAGCAGCTGAACGCCATCTTTGCCGGCCACCATGCTAACGAAGGTGGGACTGGCCGTTGCCGCGTTCAGGACGAAAGTCGGCTCCATGCTTTCGGGGAACCCGGTCAGGGTCAGCTCGCCGAGGTTAGCTGCGACATCGCCACTACGCTTGCCGATGGCATAACGGCGCACGGTTGCCCCGGCTTCATAGCCGTCGCCATTGCCCGTACCACGCCTCATCCAGAGCAGCGAGGGTTGATTTGGATGCCCAACGACAAATGGCGCGCCCGCGTAGTTGCGATAACGGTCGCAGTCATCTCGTGGTTTGCCGTCCGGATTGCCACCGCAGTTGCGTTCGGACGTGCTGTATACATTGGGACTGCCGGTCTCGGCACGGAACTTTTTCCGGGCGGTATCGAACTCGATATCCACTACGCAGGGCGAGACATCTCGCGCCACGCTGCTGCACTTGTGGGTGCTCACGCCCATCAGGCGCACCCTCCCCGGCGTGTCCACACCGCTGACAGGGTGTATTTCAGAAAAATTCTGATCGCCGTTGGCGGTGACGAAGGCAAGTACCGGGGCGCCGACCGGCTCCTTTTTGCTGCTCCAGGGAGCCTTGTACTCACATTCCCTGCCTGGCGCGTGCGGTGCGAAGCCGCCGGTGGCTTTGACCCAGTCCTGCTCGGAGGCGCGGCCTGGAGGAAGCAAAGCGAAGTGTCCGTGCGTGGCGGCCAATTCGAAGCGCCTCCACCATACGAACCAGTCCTCACCCGCAGTGGCATCGCGTACCACCATAGGCGGACCGTTGAGGGCGTTGTATGACGCGGGCAAGGTAAAGCTGGCGCAGACAATCGCGCCGGAAGATTTCCAGCCCAAGATATGTACGAGGCTCCCCGAAGGCCGGATCTCAAAGTGATATGCGGCCTTGGGCAGCAAACCATCGCGTACCCAGTCATGCGGTGCATCGGCAATGCGGACCACACGGTAGCTGGTTGCTTTGACCGGATACGGGTCGAACTCGAAGAAGGTGGAGGCCTTCTCGCCATCGGACGCGCGGGCGCTCTGGAAGCTCCCCCAGCCGCCAAGCCGCACCCCGAGCGTCACCTTGCGTGCATCAGTTTCGCATTCACCGATGCTGGCCTTCGCATTGATAAACTTGCACAAGCGGAATGCTTGCTGCTGCAGCATGAAGTCGCAGTCGGCTTGGCTGTAGCCGTAGGTCGCGTTGCCGTGGCGATAGCAGTAGTCATGAAAGGCACAGGCTTGACGCATCTGCAGAGCGATCGGCGCTTGGCCTTCCACGCTATCGAAAGCCAATGCCTCCGCAAAAGGCGGAAGACTACAGCTAAGGCCCTTACCCATCCCGCCAGCCAGCTGCACCCCGTCGGACGAGGCGGATATGGGGTAAGCTGTGCGCGGCGCTTCGCGATCGTCGAAGCGCACTTCATTGGCAAGCACCGTGTCGGCGACCCGGTTGAAGAAACCGGCGCATCCAGTGATCGAAATGATCGTCACGACGGCTAGGATGCCGACGCCAATAATGGAGAGGCCGCGCCTGTTCATGGCTTGCACACCTCCATGCTGTTGGTGAAGCCCCTGATCTCGCCGAGATGGCCGCGCCATCCGCGCAACACCGACCAGTATCGTGCCCCGCCGACCGCAGGCTTGTTGGCGGCCGCCACCAGTCCGTCCTTCGCCACCCAGTGCCGCATGATGCGAGCCGCGCAGTTCAGGTTGACCTCAACCTTGTGCAGATCATCCGCGTTCTTGATAGCACAGGCATAAGCCCTCTGGTTGGCGCTTTCAATCGAAATCTGCAACAGGCCTCGGCTCACCACCTTCTCCTTGTTGGCGTCGACAATGTCCGGTTCAACATACTTTGTCTCGGGCTTGAAACCGCTTTCCGGCTTGGCCATGGCCGACAGCAAACCAGCCCAGAAACGCGTGCGCTTCACCGCATCCAGTCCTTCATAGGCTGGGCAGAAGGTCTGGATATCCTTAGGTACCAGGTTGGTGAGCGTAGTGGCCTGAACAGCGTTTTCCGCAGCAGCTGTCCAACTACCGTCCTTGTTCACCGTCTTCCACGCCGCGTAATCCGGAACCTGACTTGCCTCAGCCGCGATGGCGCCAGTTGCAATTGAGATCAGGGCAAACGAGATGGCTACGATAGGGAAGGATATGGGGCCGCTTTGCATCCGAATCTCCGTACGGTGAACGTGGCGCGCGGCGTGCCGCAAGCGACGGATTGGTTCAACTGCGAGAGGATTGCGACAGAAATTGCATTAATTGAATGTATATATGATAACTTGCTTAATGAATCAAAGCATCTCTAAGCAAAAATAAACAGAAATTGTGGCAATAAGCATACGGTCTAGGACTTCTTCAGACGCATAGTATATTTCTGCTGGCGGATCTGCTCGGCGCTTGAGCTTGTCTACTGATCGCCCGCCAGGATCCTATGACGTCGTACTAAGTTGGCCTCGCCGCCCGCAACCTTGCTACAATCCACTTATGCGACAGTTCCTTGCCATGATCATCGCGCTGGTCTTCGTGCTGCACGGCTCCCTGCTGGCGGCCGCGCCCGCTCGCATGTGCTGCAAGAGCGCCGATTGTCCAGTGACCCAATGCGTAGCGATGGATTGCCTGCCGGCGGCGATGCCTGCCATCGCCGCCGGTATTGCACTGCCCGCGCCCACACTGACGCGCCTGCCAGCCCACTGCCCTGCCCCGACCATGTCTCCGGCACCAACGAAAGATGTCTGGTGTCCGCCTGATTAGCCCGCCGAAGTGATGTCACGACCAACTTCTAGCTAATAAAGGAAACACCATGAAATCAATCATCATCAAAGCAAGCGCCGTGACGGCAATTCTGCTGGCCTCGGCTGGAGCCTATGCGGCAACCGCCATGGACTGCTGCGTCAGTCTGGAGTGCTGCGTGAAGATGCTCTCCTGCTGCTTCTAACGGGTAGCAAGTAAAAAGGTCCGCCAGCGACATGTCACTGGCGGGCTCAAGCGGCCAAAGGTGCGGGTTGGACTTGCAATGGAGTCTTAGCGAAGCGCTGTTCGGCTTGCCACAAATCGTACGCGCTTTGCTCAGCAAGCCACAGACGAGCTTCGCCGCCGCGCTCTTTTCCCAGCCATGCCTCGATACGCAAAGCCATCTCCGGCGAAATGGCGGCATGACCATTCAGGACTCGCGACAACGTAACGCGATTGACGTCCAATTGCTGCGCGGCTTCAGTCACCGACAGTCCTAGCGCCGGTAGCACGTCATCACGTAAAGTCAGTCCCGGATGTGGTGGATTGAACATGCGTGCCATGGTATTTCCTAATGATAGTCATGATAGTCGACGAGATCCCTTGCGGCGAATCGGTCTCGTTTAAGCGACGCAGCATCCGCCCCAGTCTCGGCGCATGGATGGCCTGAATGCCCGCCGTGCTTCCGGTCTCGAAAAAAGCCCTCAGTCCTTTGTGCTGAAAAGTTTTTATCATCTTTGATTGTAGCCTGTAACGTTACACACTACAAGAGCGTGGGCCGATGCAATTTCATCAAGCGTTCCGCCGTTCAGCAAATTGAGCGGCCAATCCTTTTGCCGGAACGAAGATCGAAACCAAAGTCGCATTGGTAGCCGTCAGATGGACGGTAGACGCAGGACACGTGTTCTTTTTGACGAACCCGGCCGTCCTTCTAGATTCCGCACTCGCTTTTTCTATCCGGCCCCATTGCGTCAAACATCTTCTTGGCTGCACGGCCACGGACGTAAAACGCGACCTGTACATTATTTGGGTGGGCGCATGAGCGTCGCCAAGATCACCTCCATAAATCGCATACTTCGTCTCGAATTACCCCGGCTTGTTGCGCACGCTCAGAACGCCAGCTTGAACCGCAATTACAAAACGACCTTTAGTACCAGATGCTACACACAAGCATCGGCTGACGAGTAAGCGTTAGTCCGCGACATATGGATGAAGAAACGCCAATCCCAGATTCAAGCGCACTGACTGTGCGGCGCAACCGCTGCTGCGGCAGACGGCGGCGCCGTTCCCGGCTCCATTTCCGCCAACGTCTCGGCCAGCTCCAGCGTAAGCGTCGCGAGCTGCGGCCTCACCGCGTCCAACTCGCCGGCGTCGGCCAGTTGCTCGATACGGGCGCAGCGCGCACGCAACGCATCCGCGCCGAGAAACGCGGCGCCGCCCATCAAGCTGTGCACGGCCAGCGCAACCGCGGCACCATCGCCCTCGTCCAACCCCTGCCACGCAGCCGTCAACAGCCGCGGCCCTTCGATCATAAACGCCGAGCGCATGGCGCGCTGCAACTTGGCATCCACCTCCGCCGAACGCGCCCCGGCGGCCGGCAACTCCGCCACGCCAAACATATCGTCCAACTCACTCAACGCCGGCGCGCCCGCCGCCATGGCGCGCTGCTCGCCGATCAAAGGCCTGCCGTTCGCCAGCAATTTTTCCAGCTGGCGGGCGATCTCCGTGTGCAAAGCGATTTCATCGATAGGCTTGGCGAGGAAGCCGCTGGCGCCGGCCGCCAGGAAGCGTTGCCGCTCCTCCGCCGTCGCGTTGGCCGTCAGCGCGATCACCGGCACGGCGGCGTCGCGCACGCCGTCCAGTCCGGCGCGCAGGCGCTGCAAGGCGGCCCTGCCGTCCATGCGCGGCATGCGGCCGTCCATGATCACCAGGTCGTAATCGCGCGCGGCCAGTTCCTCCAGCGCCGCCAAACCGTCCTCGACGATGGTGAGGGTGTGGCCCATGTTGCTCACCAGTTCCGTCAAGATCACCTGATTGGTGCTGCCGTCCTCGGCGCACAGCACGGCCAGGCGGGCGGCGTGCGGGCGGCGCGCCTCCTCAACGAGCGCGGTCACCGGCGCGCCGCGCTCCAGCGGCAGATGTACGCGGAACACACTGCCGACGCCGGGTTCGCTGCTCGCGTCGATGCGTCCGCCCATGGCGCCGACGATGTTCTTGCAGATGGCCAGGCCCAATCCGGCGCCGCCGTATTTGCGCGACGTGGCGGCGTCGGCCTGCTCGAACTTCTGGAACAGCCGGCCGAGCGCCTCGGCTTCGATGCCGATGCCGGTGTCGCGCACGGTCAGGACGATGCCTTGATCGCCGTCCTCCGCCACGCTCACGCGCACTTCGCCGCGCTCGGTGAACTTGACGCCGTTGCCCACCAGGTTGACGACCACCTGCCGCAGCCGCGTCGGATCGCCGCGCCACCAGGCCGGCATTCCGGGGGCGAACTCGGCGATGAGCGACACGCCCTTGGCCTCGGCGCGCTCGGCCAGCAGGCCCACCACGTCGTGGAGCAGGCCGGCGAGGTCGAAGTCCAGCACCTCCAGCGGCATCTTGCCGGCCTCCAGGCGCGAGAAGTCGAGGATGTCGTTGATGATTTGCAGCAGCACCTCGGCGTTGCTCAGGCTCAGGCGCAGCTTGTCGCGGGTGTTGGGCGCTACGCCCGCATCCTTCATGGCCGAACGCAACATGCCGATGACGCCGCCCAGCGGCGTGCGCACCTCGTGGCTGATCATCGCCAGGAAATCGCTCTTGAGCTGGTTCGACACTTCGGCCGCCCGCTGCGCCGCCAGCGATTCGGCCTGGCTCGCCTGCGAGGCGCGCAAGTCAGCCTCGCGCGCATGCAGGGTGGCGATCTGCGCCTCCAGCACTTGCCGGTAGCGGATTTCATTGTCGTGGCTGCGGGTATGGATGACGCGCTGGCGCGCCAGGGCGCCGTCCAGCCCGTGCAGCAGATAGGTGCACGATACCGTCAGCACGGCGGCGACCAGCAGGAAATTGATGCTCAGGATGAGCCAGTGCGCCAGCGGCCCGACCTTCACGACGGCCAAGCCCGGTTCTATCCCGCCGCAGTAGCCGGCCATAAAAAGGGTTGCGCCGCACCACGCGAGCGCCAGCAGGGCGGCCCTGCTGCCCACCAGCACCGTGCACAGCACCGGCACCGCCATCAAATAGATCTGCGACAGCGGTCCGAGGGAAAACAGCAGCACCACGGCGATCAGATAAACGATGCCCAGCAGTGCGCCGGCCCGCACCTGATAGGCGATATCCCGCCGATAATTCAGCCAACCGACGCCGGTGAGCGCGACGATGTCGGTCGCCACCAGCGGCAAGCGGCCTTGCTGCGCCGCCGCCCACATGCTGGGCACCAGGGCCAGCAGGCCAAGCCAGAAGGCGGCGGCGCACAAGCCGTTCAGCAGCCGATTGCGCCAGCCTTGCAGGTCCTGGTCGCCATGCTCGGGGCGTTCCATGCTGCGGTACAAGGCGGCGCGCAGGGCGCGCACCGGTGGGCTGTCGATCAAGGGGGCTCTCGCGGTCAGTGGAAATTGGCGCGATTCTACTACTTTCCGCCACTTCTTAGCATTTCACCATGAAAGTTCTGCCGGCACTCCAGCCCCAACGATCTTACTTGTCGAGAATGACGATCGGCTTGTTCTTTTCCACCAGATAGGTGGCCAGTTCCGACGTGGTGCCGGTGTCGATGTTCTTCGCCGAGTGCACCGCGCCGGCAGGGATGTAGATCGACTCGCCGGCCTTGAGGCGAACGACCTTGCCTTCCAGTTCATATTCGATGGCGCCGGTCAGCACGTAGGCGATCTCGACACCCGGGTGGGAGTGTTTCGGGAACGACGCGCCCTTGGCGAAATCGACGCGCACCTGGATCGCCTCGCGCGTGCTGTCGAACTGGCTGCGCACGGTTTCGGTGCGGGCGATGCCCTTGGCGTCGAACTTGGGGGCGCCCAGCGGCGCGGCCGACACGTGGTCGTGGGCGGCGGCCGGCGATTGCGCCTGGGCTTGCAGGCAGAACACCGCCAGCGAGGCGGCCACAGTAGCGATTTTAGCGATTGATTTCATCATGTTTCCTTGGTGAGTAAATTGGTGTGATGCCGAAAGTTACTTCTGGTTATATTGCGCAGAGCAACGACTGGTCGTCGATTGCCGCTGTTGTACAACTTGTATTACACTGCGCGCAGCCCACTCGCCAACCCACGGAGTACACGTGTCGAGCAGTACCGAACCAAGCAGCAAGCCAGTCCGCATCCTCCTCGTCGACGACCATCCGATGATCCTGGCGGGTCTGGCCGACACCATCGCCAACCAGCCCGATTTGCAGGTGGTGGGCGAACTCGACGACGGCGCCCGCGTGGTGGAGACGTTCGAAGCCTTGCGGCCGGACCTGACGATCATGGACATCGCCATGCCCGGGCTGGACGGCCTGCAGGCGCTCGAAGCGCTGCGGCAGCGCAACGGCCACGCCCGCGTGATCATGCTGACCACGCTGAGCGGCGACCACCAGATGCGCCGTGCGCTCGAACTGGGCGCGGCCGGCTTCCTGATGAAACACAGCCTGCGCAAGGACTTGATCGACGCGATCCGCGCGGTGCATGCCGGCCACCGCTGGATCCCGGCCGACGTGGCGCGCACCCTGGTCGAACGGCTGGGCCAGCCGAACCTGAGCGAGCGGGAGATGGCGGTGCTGTCGAGCGCGGCGGCCGGCAACGGCAACAAGCAAATTGGCGTGCACCTCGGCATCGCCGAGGACACCGTCAAAGCCCATATCCGCACCATCCTCGCCAAGCTCGACGCGCACGACCGCACCCACGCGGTCGCCATCGCGGTCAAGCGCGGGATCATCTCCCTCTAGCCACCAGCGCCGGCCCGCCGGCTTAGCCCTTGATGAAGGCCAGCAGGTCATTGTTGACGCGGTCTTTGTGGGTATCGGTCAGGCCGTGCGGCGCGCCCGGATACACCAGCAGCTTGGCGTGCTTGACGATCGCGGCGGCGGCTTTGCCGGAGGCGTCGATCGGCACGATCTGGTCGTCGTCGCCGTGGATGATCAGGGTCGGCTTGTCGAACTTTTTCAGGTCGTCACGGAAGTCGGTCTCCGAGAACGCCTTGATCGAGTCGTAGGTGTTCTTGTGGCCGGCCTGCATGCCCTGCGCCGTCCACGAATTGATCAACCCTTGCGATACCTTGGCGCCCGGACGATTGAAGCCGAAGAACGGGCCCGAGGCGATGTCGATATACAGCTGGGCGCGGTTGGCGGTCGAGCCGGCGCGGATGCCGTCGAACACCTCGATCGGCAGGCCGCCCGGATAATCGGCCTTCTTGAGCATCAGCGGCGGCACGGCCGACACCAGCGCCAGGCCGGCGACGCGTTTGGTGCCGTGGCGGCCGACGTAGCGCGCCACCTCGCCGCCACCGGTGGAAAAGCCCACCAGCACCGCGTTCTTCAGGTCCAGCGCCTCGATCACCTGGGCCAGGTCGTCGGCGTAGTGGTCCATGTCGTTGCCGTCCCAAGGCTGGCTCGAGCGGCCGTGGCCACGGCGGTCGTGGGCGATGCAGCGGTAGCCGCGGTCGGCCAGGAAGAGCATTTGCGATTCCCAGCTGTCCGAATTGAGCGGCCAACCGTGGCTGAAGACGACCGGCTGGCCATTCTTCGGCCCCCAATCCTTGTAGTACAGCTCGACGCCATCGCGGGTGGTCAGCGTCGAGACTTTGCGGGTCTGCGGTGTCGATGGCGTGGCGGCCGAGGCGTTGAGCGAGACGCCGGCGGCGGCGGTGCCGGCGGCGGCGGCGGCGGTGGCTGCGCTCATCAGCACATTGCGGCGGCGCTGGTCGGGATTGGTGTGGTTGGTCATGCTTTCCTCTCTTCGGGTATCAATGGTGGGCACGATGAACATGCCAGCCAAAGCGTACCGTGGCGCGTCGCCGCCGCCATCGCCATGAAGAGCGCGGACGCGCTAGCTCTTTCGAGCTAGCGCCCGCTAAGCGGCCTTCGCCTGGTGGCGGCGGCGCTGCCGCAAGCGGGCGAACAGCGCCGCCGAGCGGCCGCCGGCGTAAGCGTATTCGGCCGGGATGTCCAGGTGCATGACGGTGCCCTCGCCCGGCGCCGAGACCAGCTTGTAGCGCGCGCCGACATTCCTGGCGCGCTCGCCCATGCCGACGATGCCGTAGTGTTGGGGCCGGCCCGTTCCGCACGACATGGCCTCCGACATGCCGCAGCCGTCGTCGCGCACCAGCACCGACAGGCCGTCGGCACGGTAGTCGACGACCAGCTGCACCTTGTTGGCCTGGGCGTGGCGCGACGCGTTGAACAAGGCTTCGCGCGCGATCGCCTGCACCTCGTCGCGCAGCCGTGGACAGAGCGCGCGCGGCGTGCCGTGGATGGTCGCGCTGAAACGCTGCTGCAGCAGCACGTGGCCGTATTGCGCCAGCACCTGGCCCAGCTCGCCGCGTTCGCCGGCGCTGCGCAGGTCGGCGATACAGTCGCGCCCTTCGGCCATTAATGCATCGGCCAGGTCCAGGGTTTGTTCGAGCTTGCAGCGCTCCTCGGCGCTGATCGGCAGGCTGCGCGCCTGCTGGTGGAACAGCATGATCAAGCCCTGCACGCTTTGCAGCACGGTGTCGTGCAGGCCGCGCGCGATGCGCTCGCGCTCGGCCAGGCGCTGCTGCATGCGGTCGCGCATGCGCGCCGTCAGATGCCGCACGCGCAGCCGGTACAAGCCGCCCAGCAACAGCGCCGCCAGCAGCACCATCAGCACCTTGAACCAGTCGGTCTCGACGAAACGCGGCGGCAACGTCAGCGCCAGCGTCGCGCCGGTCTCGTTCCAAACGCCATCCTCGTTGGCGGCGATCACGCGGAAGCGGTAGCCGCCCGGGCCGAGGTTGGTGTAGACCGCTTCGCGGCGCATGCCGGCTTCCTGCCAGTCCGTATCGTAGCCTTCGAGCTTGTAGCGGAAGCGCACCCGCTCGGGCAGCGCCAGCGCCAGCGCGGTGTAGGCGATGCGCAGGTCGCGCCGTCCGGTCGGCAGCCGCACCTCATGCAGGGACGGGGTGACGGGATAACTCAGGTCGCCCGAGCGCAACGACAGCACCTGCACCGGCGGCGCCAGCGGATTGCGCGCGATGGCGGCGGGATCGAGGCTGGCCACCTCGCTGGCGGTGGCGAACCACAGCCGGCCGTCGCTGCCTTGCGCCATCGACGGCAAGGGGCGCAACTGCTCGGCGCCGCCGACCAGGCCGTCGAGCGCGTCGAAGCGCTCGTAAGGCAGCGGCCAGTCCGGCTCGCGCAGCAGGCGCGCGACATCGCCGGCGGCGACGCGGCTGATGCCCTCGGAACCGTACAGCCACAGTTCGCCGTCGGCGGTGCGCACCATGCCGGAGATGCCGCGCAATTGGCGCCCGCCGGCCGGCGTCGCGCCATGCCAGCGCTGGCCGTCGTACCACGCCAGCCCGTTCTGGCCGCCGGCCCAGACGCGCGCGCCGTCCACCAGCAGCGATTGAACATTGCCCAGCCGGAGGCCGTCGGCCGCGCCGAACACCCGCGTCCGTTGGCCGTCGATCACGGCGATCCGGTTCTGCAGGTAGCTTGCCCATACGCGTCCGCCACCGTCGGTCGCCAGCGCCAGCGCCAGCTCGCCCGGCAGGCCGGACAGGCCGTCGTCCTTGCGCCAGGTCCCGCCGTCGATGGTGAACAAGCCCTGGCGCGACAGCGAAATCCACATGCGGCCCCGGGCGTCGATCGTCATCGCCTGGGCGTCGTGGCCGGCCAGATGCGCCGGATACGGCAGCCGCGTGAGCACCCCGGAGGCGTCGCGGTGCCAGCGTTCGACGTCGTTGGCCAGCCACAGGCCGCCGTCGGGGGCGCGATAGGCGCCGCTGAGCCAGAACCGCCCCACCTGCTCGCGGGGACCGGCGGCGTCGTAGCGGCGCGGCGGATGGCGCCAGTCGCCGATGATGACACTGCCACCCTCGTCGGCGATCACGCCGGGGCGGTCGAACGCGGTGGCCACCGGCACGGCGCGCAAGCGGGTGCGCCGCAAGCGATCCAGTCCGGCGGAGGTGCCGATCCACAGATTGCCCTCGCGGTCCTCGAACGCCGTTTGCGGCAGCGGGCCGCTCATGCCGTTGGCCCGGGTCATCTGGCGCGCGTCGGCGCCCTTGCCCACGTAAGGGGCCTGGCGGCGTTCGAGCGCGTTCACCTTCAGTATCCACATATTGCCGTCGCGGTCGAACAGCGCGCCGTTGCCGCCCAGTTCCGCGCGCGGCGCCGGATTGCCCGGCGGCGGCGCGGACAACACGCGGTAGTGCTTGTCGACGCCGTCCGAGCCCCACAAGGTGCCGTCCGGCGCCTCGGCCATCGCCATCAGGTCGATATGCGGCCAGGCGCGCCGGTAGCGCGTCTGGCCCGGATCGCGGTAGTAAATCCCGCCCTCGACCGAGACCCACTGGCGGCCGTCGCGGCCATACAAGACTTGCCGGGCGTGTTTTTCCGGCAGGCCCTCCGGTGCGCCGATCCGGCGAAAACGCGTCGCGCCGGGCGCCAGATGCGCCAGGCCGGTCCTGGTCGCGGCCCACACGCTGCCGTCGGGCCCTTCCGTCATGGTGAAGATCGCGCCCGGCGGCAAGCCGTCGGCCTCGGTGTACAGGCGCGCGCCATTGGCGCCGAACACGCTGATGCCGCCGAAGCGCCCGCCCACCCACAGTCGGCCGTCGCGCGTGGTCAGCAATCCGAGCGTGTTGTTGGTGTGTACGGGGTGGCCTTGCACGCGGTCCATGCGCTCGAAATCGACCCCGTCGAAGCGGAACAGCCCGCTGGGCGAACTGATCCACAGCCAGCCGTCCAGGGTTTGCGTGAACTGCAGCACGTCGGCGGGCGCGCCGCGCTGTCCATTCCAGGCGGTATGGGCGTAATTGACCAGCGCCGGCACGGCGGCGACAGCCGCCTGCGACAGCACGAGCGCACCCGACACCAGCGCCCGGCGCGGCCAGGTCGGGGCAAAGGTCGCGATGCGACGCGCGAAATCGATCGCGATCTTCAACGAAGGGCCGTTTTCATCAGGTTATTCAAGGGGATGGGACACCGTCGTGCGCGTGGCGCCTGCGCAGTGTTGCGATTATTATAGTTGATTGGCGGCAGGATTAAAGCCGCCCGCCGCTGGGGGGTTCACTTCGGCGGGGGTAATTCTTGAGCAATTCGACCAGCTTGCGCGTCGAGTTCTCGCCCCACCAGTTCCACAACGCCTCCATTTGATCGCTGTTGCGCGCGAAGTAGGCGGTGCTGGCGGACAGCCACAAGGTCGAGGTGCGCACCGGTATCGGCAGCCGCGTCAGGCTGGCGCCGTAGCGGGCGGCGATGACGGCGTCCATCGCCGCGATGTTGGCGATCGAGAAGGCGAAGCCGTCGGCGCGCCGCAATGCCACTTTGTCCATATTGCTGTAGGTGTCGAGCGAGCCGTCGTCGACTTTGAAGCCTTCGGCCCTGAGCTGCTCGCCCAGCGGCGAACCCTGGTTGGTGACCAGGGTGCGGCCCTTGAAATAGTGGCGGGGATCGATGTTGGGCGGCAAGCCGTCGGCCGTGCGCACGTACACGACGGCCGTCATGCGCAGGCCGCGCCGCGCGTCCAGCTGGCCCTCCCGCATCGGCAGGGCGGAATACGGCTGCTCGCCGTCGCGCAGATCGACCGGGGCCAGATCGGCGCTGCCATTGAGCAGCGCCAGCTTGATGCGCGCGTTCGGCAAACGGAGCATTTCGGGCCTGCAGCCGACGCTGCGGACGGCCATTCGGAGCAGATCGACGCCCGCTCCCGCCGGCGCCGGCACCACCGAGCCGTTGCCGAAGTAATAGGGCGGCCGCTCGCGGTCGGGATAGGCCACCCGGATCACGCACTCGCGCGCGGAAGACTGTCCGCAAATCAGCAGCAAGCCTGCGGCAAACGCCATGACATTCATGCGAAACTCCGGTGGTCTAGCCGGAGTATAACGTCACAACGGCGGACTTCGATCACCCGAAGTCCGCCGTGCTCAGATTTGCAACAGATCAGGACTTGGCGAACGCCAGGAAGTCGGCGTTGAACTTCTCTTTATGCGTGTCGGTCAGGCCGTGCGGCGCGCCAGGGTATACGATCAGCTTGGCGTGCTTGACGATGGCGGCCGAGGCTTTGCCGGCGGCGTCGATCGGCACGATCTGGTCGTCGTCGCCGTGGATCACCAGGGTCGGCTTGTCGAACTTTTTCAGGTCTTCACGGAAGTCGGTTTCCGAGAACGCCTTGATCGAATCGTAGGTGTTCTTGTGGCCGGCCTGCATGCCCTGCGCCGTCCACGAATTGATCAAGCCTTGCGAGACCTTGGCGCCCGGACGGTTGAAGCCGAAGAACGGACCCGAGGCGATGTCGATATACAACTGGGCGCGGTTGGCGACCGAACCGGCACGGATGCCGTCGAATACCTCGATCGGCAGGCCGCCCGGGTTGGTGGCGGTCTTGAGCATCAGCGGCGGCACCGCCGAGATCAAGCCCAGCTTGGCGATGCGCTTGGTGCCGTGGCGGCCGACGTAACGCGCCACCTCGCCGCCGCCGGTCGAGAAGCCGGCCAGGATGATGTTCTTCAGGTCCAGCTTTTCGATCAGTTGCGCCAGGTCGTCGGCGTAGTGGTCCATGTCGTTGCCGTCCCATGGTTGGCTCGAGCGGCCGTGGCCGCGGCGGTCATGGGTGATGACGCGGAAGCCGTTGTTGGCCAAGTGGAAAGCTGCCGATTCCCAGCTGTCGGCGTTCAGTGGCCAGCCGTGGCTGAGCACGACCGGTTGGCCGGTGCGCGGACCCCAATCCTTGTAATAGATCTCGACGCCGTCGCGGGTGGTGATGGTGCTCACCGACTGCGCCACCGGGCCGCCTTTGACGACAGGGGCGGCCTGCGCCGCGCCGCTCATCGTCGCCAGTGGCACCGCAACGGCCGCGACGGCTGCTGCGGCGGCGCCGGCGCTGCTGAACAGGGCGGTACGACGGGAAAGGCTGACTGCTTGGTTTTGGGTGTCTTTGCTCATGATGGGCTCCTGATTTATTTAGATAACTGACGATTTAGTAGGGCGCTATGCTTGTCTTGCTTGCTTTGCTGTTGCGCCGCCGATGTGAGAACTATATATCGCACGCTATTCGATAGCAAGCGATTTTTATAAATATTTTTTGTACCGTGTTGGAGGACCGCCACCGGCGGCCCTCCCCTTGCCACGATCAGGACTTGGCGAACGCCAGGAAGTCAGCGTTGAACTTCTCTTTATGCGTGTCGGTCAGCCCGTGCGGCGCGCCGGGATAGACGATCAGCTTGGCGTGCTTGACGATGGCGGCCGAGGCTTTGCCGGCGGCGTCGATCGGCACGATCTGGTCGTCGTCGCCGTGGATCACCAGGGTCGGCTTGTCGAACTTTTTCAGGTCTTCACGGAAATCGGTCTCCGAGAACGCCTTGATCGAATCGTAGGTGTTCTTGTGGCCGGCCTGCATGCCCTGCGCGGTCCACGAGTTGATCAACCCTTGCGAGACCTTGGCGCCCGGACGGTTGAAGCCGAAGAACGGGCCCGAGGCGATGTCGATATACAACTGGGCGCGGTTGGCGACCGAACCGGCACGGATGCCGTCGAACACTTCGATCGGCAGGCCGCCCGGGTTGGTGGCGGTCTTGAGCATCAGCGGCGGCACCGCCGAGATCAGGCCCAGCTTGGCGATGCGCTTGGTGCCGTGGCGGCCGACGTAACGCGCCACCTCGCCGCCGCCGGTCGAAAAGCCGGCCAGGATGACGTTCTTCAGGTCCAGCTTTTCGATCAGCTGCGCCAGGTCGTCGGCGTAGTGGTCCATGTCGTTGCCGTCCCATGGCTGGCTCGAACGGCCGTGGCCGCGGCGGTCGTGGGTGATGACGCGGAAGCCGTTGTTGGCCAGGTGGAAGGCTGCCGATTCCCAGCTGTCGGCGTTCAGCGGCCAGCCGTGGCTGAGCACGACCGGTTGGCCGGTGCGCGGACCCCAATCCTTGTAGTAGATCTCGACGCCGTCGCGGGTGGTGATGGTGCTCACCGAGTGCGCCACCGGGCCGCCTTTGACGACGGGAGCGGCTTCGGCTGCGCCGGTCATCGTTGCCAGCGGCACGGCGACGGCGGCGACAGCGGCCGCCGCGGCGCCGGCGCTGCTGAACAAAGCGGTGCGGCGGGACAGGTTGACAGTGGTGGTTTCAGCGGCGTTGTTCATGATGGTCTTCCTTTTAGTTAATATGAGGATATAAATGTCTGTGCTACGATTCTTTGCAAGTTTGGCCTTGCGATGGGATGAATCTTAGGCCCGACGCCGCGTTTGTGGAACAGACAGCCTTGCAAGCCCGCTTTGCAGAAATGCACAGTCCCCCACTTTCACCCCTACGCCGACACAGATGCCAAGCAGTAACGATTTCGACTGGAACGACATTCCGCTGATCCTGGCGCTGGCCCGCAGCGGCAGCATGAGCGCCACCGGGCGCCAGCTGGGCGTGGACGCCTCGACCATCAGCCGCCGCATCGCCGCCGCCGAAAAAGCCCTGAAACTGCGCCTGTTCATCCGCGACAACACCGGCTACCAATTGACCGACGCCGGCCGGGTCTTCGTCGCGCACGGCGAGACCGTCTACGGCAATGTGGAAAGCATGCTGCAAGCGTCGTCGCAGGAGGCCGACGCCACCGCCGGCCCGGTCAACATCACCTCGATCGATTTCCTGTTCGACTACTGGCTGCTGGAGCACGTGCCCGAATTGCACGCGCAACATCCGCATCTGCAGCTGACCTTGCAGGCGGAGAACCAGAACCTGTCGTTCACGCGGCGCGAGGCCGACTTCGCCCTGCGCATGGGCAAGCCGGGCGAGGACGCCGCGCTGGTGATGCGCAAACTGGGCGATCTGGGCTTCGCCGTCTATGGCCACCCCCGCTACGCCGACACGCCGCGCGCCTGCTGGGGCACGCAACCGTGGATCGCCTACGACGACGCCCTGGCCGGCACCGGCGAGATGCAATGGCTGGCGGCGATGGCGCCGCAGCCGCGCCGCGTGCTCAAGGTCAACAGCCTGAGCACGATGGTGCGCGCCTGCCGCGCCGGGGTCGGCATGGCGCTGCTGCCGTGCATCATGGGCGAGCCCGAAGGCTTGCGCCGCATCGGCGCCGGGGTCGAGGTGCGGCGCGACATCTGGCTGCTGAGCCATCGCGACGCCGGATCGATCGCCCGCTTCAAGGCCGTCTCCGCCTGGCTGACGCAGCTCTACGCCAGCCACCAGGACCTGCTGTGCGGCGCGGGCCTCGACAACGGCTGATCCCGCCGCCCGATCGCGGCGCGCCAATGCCGAATTAGCCGCCAAATCGCAGTCTGGCCCCTCCTTTTTGCAGTTCGTCACATCCCGGTGGCTGGCCGGATGGCCCTTGTCTATAGTTCACTCAACGCAACGAACTATTCAACCCAAGGAGCTCAAAATGAACATCGCAAAAAACATGGAAGCCATCTTCCTCGCCGCCATCGTCGTCGCCGGCGCCACGTCCTTCGCCACCGCCGCCGTGCCGACAACGCGCGCCGCCGCGCCAGCCACCGCGCCGACGGCGGCGCTCATCGCCAAGGCCGACAGCAGCGCCATGCCGGTGGTGACGGTCACCGCCAAGCGCCTGACCGCCGCCGAAAAAGCCGCACTGTAATACCACCGCAATCCCACAGGCGAAGATGGAGCGCATCATGAAAAAATATCTGAAGGCCGCGATGCTGGCCACGGTGTTGTGCAGCGGCGCCAGCGCCGCGCTGGCCGCGGACGTCATCAGCGAGAGCCGCAGTGTCGATGCGCGCGCCGTCAACGTCGATCTCGATGGCGTCATCAGTCTGAAGATCAAACAGGGCGCGGTGGCGTCCCTGACCTTGTACGGTGAACCGGAGGCGCTGAAAAAAGTGACGGTGCAGCAGACCGGCGACACGCTGCGCATCGGCACCGTCAAAAACAACACCATCAACATCGGCGGCAAAAAGGATTTACGCGCCGAGCTGACCTTGCCGAATCTGCGCGCGCTGGTATCGGGTGGCGTGGGCGCCACCGAAGTGACGGGATTCAGCGGCGACAACCTGCGCCTGGCATTGGAAGGCGCCGGCGCGGTGAAGGTCAACGCGCAATACCGCAATGTCGACGTCAAGCTGGGCGGGGTGGGCGGCATGACCGTCAACACCGGCAGCAGCGATAACGTCGAACTGCATCTTAACGGTGCTGGCCGCATAGAGATGATCGGCCAGACCAGGCAATTGAACGCCAGCCTCGGTGGCGTCGGCAGCCTCGATGCGCAGCAGCTGCGCGCCGAAACGGTGGACGTCAACATGTCGGGCCTCGGCAGCGCCTCGGTCTATGCGAGGAACACCGCCAATCTCAAATTGAGCGGTCTCGGTTCCGCCACCGTGTATGGCAACCCGACCAATCGCAAGTCCGTCGCCAACGGCTTGGGCAGCGTGAGCTGGCAGTAAGGAATGCGCTGAAGCGCTTGTGTAGCGCCAGCGGCAACAGGAAACACATGGGTGTGTTTTTTCCGTCCGGGAGGATGATCTCCACCCGGACGGTTTTTTTATTTGAAGCGGACGTCCGCTGTGGCGTCGTGTCCGATGACGATGCGCATGTCGGCGCGGGGCGACTTTTCGTTTTTCGCTTTCAGGGGCAGGCCCAGCCGCTCCGACAGCGATTCCGCAACCACTTGCTGCTCGCGCTGGTATTCGATGCGGCTGACCGGCACGTCGAAGTTCTTCACATTCGTCAGCCGTACGGTCTTCAATCCGTCCACGTTCAACGAGCGCGCCAGCCGCGCGGCGGCGCCGTTGACGCCATTGCCGTTGCTGATTTCAAGACGCACCGGCGCGGGCAAGGCCGGCATCGCCGCCGTGGGACTGGCCGGCTTGCCCGGAACTGGCGCCGGTACCGGCATCGCCGTCGCCCTGATCGTTGGCGCGACGCGCAGCACCTCGACCAACGCGGCGCCGAGCTGCCGCACCTGGGTGCGCGGCATCGCCGCAAAAGGGTCCGGCTCGGGCGCGGCCGGTTCCACGGCTTTTTCCCGCAGCAGCGCATAGTCGCGCCGGACATCGTGCGCGCGCAAGGTGGCCGCCTGCTCATACATGGTGCGCGCCCGCTCGCGCTGGCCGTCCGCGTCCAGCGCCGCCGCCAGCGCTTCCCATTTGGCCGCGTCCATGGGATCGGACAGGCAGTCCCGCTCCAATGCCGTGATGACCCGGCCAGCCGGCGCCGCGGCCGGTGGCGGCTGGATCGGCGGCGCCTGCGTCCGCGTGCCGCCGCATGCGATCAGCAACAAGCCGGCGACTGTCGCCAGTAGTGATTTTTTCATTTCGAACCTCCCGTCAACGCGCCATGCCTGGCAACACCGAGCGATAAATCTGTATCCCCGCAGGGCCGATCAACACCAGCATCAGCGTCGGGAAGATGCAGAAGATCAGCGGGAACAACAACTTCAACGCGATCTTCGCCGCCGCCTCCTCGGCCTGCACGCTGCGCTTGCCGCGCAGATTATCCGAATGCACGCGCAGCGAATCGCCCATGCTGGTGCCGAAGCGCTCCGACTGGATCAGCATCGCCACCAGGGTGTCCACATCCTCGACGCCGCTGCGCAGCGCCAGGTTGCGCAACGCCCGCTCCTTGCTGAAGCCGGCCCGCATCTCCATCAGCACCAGCTGCAGCTCCTGCGCCAGCGCCACGCTCTTGATGTGGATCTCGCCGGCCACCTTGGCCAGCGCGCGCTCCAGACTCAGGCCGGCCTCCACGCAGACGGTCAACAGGTCCAGGGCGTCGGGAAAGGTCTCGAAGATCTCGCGGCAACGGCCGGCGGCCCTGCGCGACAACACGAAGTTCGGCAGGTAGTAGCCGATGCTGGCCGCCAGCAGCAGCAGGAACAGGAATCCCTTTTGCGGGACGGCGCTCAGCATCGTCATCGCCAGCAGCGCGGTCACGCCGGGTAGTCCCAACGCCAGTAGGCTCTTGGCGGCGAAGTACAGCGACGGCGCCGACGGGCTGCGCCAGCCGGCGTTCATGAAGCGGGTGCGCAATGGCGAGCGCTCCCACCCCTCCTCCGGCAACGACAGGCGCGAAAACGGCTGCGCCACGTGCGCCATCTTCTCGACCCAGCCGCCGGTCACCTCCGGCATCGCGAGCTCCGGCTCGACCACCTCGGTCAACCGCTCGCGAACCTGCACCGGCGAAAAGATTTTCAACGCCAGCATGGCGATGCCGACGACGACGATGAACACGATCGCCAAAAAGAGTATGTGCTGTCCGTCCATGCCGTGCTCCTTATATGCGGATGCGTATCAGTTTGCGCATCCATAAAATACCGCCCACCGCGACGGCGCCCGAATACCACATTAGTCGAACGCCGATCGGATCGGTCCAGAGAACCCGGATATAGGCCGGATTCAACACCGACATCAACAACAGCACCGCCAGCGGCAGAATGCCCAGTATCCAGGCCGACATCCGGCCCTCGGCCGACATCACGCGCACTTGCCCCAGCAGCTTCAGGCGGGCGCGTATCAGGCGGCTGATATTGCCCAGCACCTCGGCCAGGTTGCCGCCGGATTCGCGCTGTATCAGCACCGCGATGACCAGGTATCGCAAGTCGGTCAGCGGCACGCGCACCGCCAGGTTGTGCAGCGCCTCGTTCATCGGCACGCCGTAGTTGATCTCCTCGTAGGCGAATTTGAACTCGCCGGCGATCGGTTCCGGCATTTCCTCGCCCACCATCTGCATCACGTTCGCGAACGAGTGGCCGGCGCGCAGCGCGCGGCCGAGAAAGTCCGCCGCCTCCGGCAATTGCTCCTCCAGCTTGGACAGGCGCTCGCGCCGCGTGCGCATCAGCAGTATCCACGGCACCGCCATCGACAGCGCCACCCCGCCCCACGCCGCCAATACCGGCATATCGAGCACCCGCACGGCCACCACGCCGGCCACCAGCATCACCAGCGAGCAGCCGAGAAATTGCGCCACCGACCATTGAACGCCGGCCTGCAGCAGCAGATTGTCGAGCGCCCCCAGACGGGCGATGCGGCGCAGCTGCTTTTCCAGCGCCGGCCAGCGGCTGTAGGTGCGCCGTTTGAGGATATCGACCCGTTCGACGCCGCCCTCGCCCCGCTCGGCCATCAGCCGCAGGCGTTTGGCGATGCGCCGCGCGCCGCTGCCGTGGGCGCCGGACCACCACAGCCACGCGCCCTCGACCAGCAAGATCACGGCCGCGAACAGCAGCACCACGAAGGTGGAGAAGATGGCGTCCATGGCGCTTACTCGTAGATCCGGTCGGGATCGAAGACGGAATCGGGTACCGGCACGCCGAACATGCGCAGCCGCTCGGCAAAGCGCGGCCGCACGCCGGTGGCGGAAAAGGCGCCCTGCACCTTGCCGTTGGCGTCCACGCCTTTTTGCTCGTAGCGGAAGATCTCGTGCATCGCGATCACCTCCCCTTCCATGCCGGTCACCTCCTGCAGGCTGACCAGCTTGCGCGTGCCGTCGGTCAGCCGCGAGACCTGCATCACCACCGTCACGGCGGCGCAGATCTGCTGGCGCGTGGCGCGCGAGGTCAGGTTCACGCCGGCCATGCTGACCATGTTCTCCAGCCGCGCCAGGGCGTCGCGCGGGGTGTTCGAGTGGACCGTGGCCAGCGAGCCTTCGTGGCCGGTGTTCATCGCCTGCAGCATGTCGAGCGCCTCGGCGCCGCGCACTTCGCCGAGGATGATGCGGTCGGGCCGCATCCGCAGCGCGTTGCGCACCAGCGAACGCTGATTGACCTCGCCCTTGCCCTCGATGTTGGGCGGGCGCGTCTCCAGCCGGACCACGTGCGGCTGGCGCATTTGCAGTTCGGCCGCGTCCTCGATGGTGACGATGCGCTCGGACGCCGGGATGAACCCGGACAGCACATTGAGCATGGTGGTCTTGCCGCTGCCGGTGCCGCCGGAGATCAGGATGTTGATCTTGGCGTGGCCCAGCGCCTTGAGCACCTGCACCATGGGCGGCGTCAGGCTGCGGTTGTCGAGCAGGTTTTCGATCGTCAGCGGGTTGACCGAAAAGCGCCGGATCGACAGGATGGGACCATCGATCGCCAGCGGCGGGATGATGGCGTTCACGCGCGAGCCGTCCGGCAGGCGGGCGTCGACCATCGGGCTCGATTCGTCCACCCGCCGGCCCACCCGCGAGACGATCTTCTCGATGATCTTCATCAGGTGGGCGTTGTCGTTGAAGGTGACGCTGGTGAGCTCCAGCCGGCCGGAACGCTCGACATACACCTTGGCGTGGGTGTTGACCAGGATGTCCGACACCCCGGGATCGGCCAGCAGCGGCTCGAGCGGGCCGAAACCGAGCATCTCGTGCTGGATGTCGAGCACCAGGTTGTGCCGCTCGTGCTGGTTCAGCACGATGCGCTCCTCCTCGATGATGCGCTGGACCAGCAGCGCCAGCTCGTGCTTGAACTGCTCCGGCGTGAGCCGCTGCAACCGTTCCAGGTCGATCCGGTCCATGATCGTCTGGTGCATGCTCTTCTTCAGTTCCTGGTAGGCCGCCGCCGCCAGGCCGGGCGGACCGTTGCTGCCTTGCCGACCGTCCTCGCCGCTGGCCAAACGCTCGCGTAAGCTCATTTTCTGCTCCAGCAAATCAATCGTTGTCGGTGCGCCCGAACAGGCGGTCGAACAGGCCCTTGCTTTCGGAAACGCGGCGCGCCGTCACCAGTTCCACCAGGTCGGCCAGGCTGCGCGCCACCGCGCTGCTGCGCGACAGCTGCAGCACCGGTATGCCCTGGTTGACCGAGTCGGTGGCCGACATGTAATCGTTGGGCACCGTGTGCATCACTTCCGCGCCCAGCGCCTGTTCCAGGTCCATCAGCCGCAGCTTGCCGCCTTTTTCGTAGCGGTTGACGATCAGGCGGGTGCGCTCGCTCGGATAGCCCAGCGAGCGGAAGATGTCGAGCAGGCGGCGGCCGTCGCGGATGTCCGGCAGCGCCAGTTGCAGCACCGGGTAGATGGCGTCGGCCTGGTCGAGCGCGCGCAACGAAATGGCGTCGATCTGGCGGCCGACATCGAGCACGATGTAGTCGTAGTGCTGGCGCGCCACGCGCAGGATGGTGTCCATGTGCTCCGGCTTCATGTCGACCAGGTGGTTGGGATCGTCGGCGGCCGCCAGCACGCCGAAGTTCGAGGCCACGTGCACCAGGCAGGAATCGAGGAAGGAGCCGTCCATGCGGCTGATCTGGCCGCAGATGTCGGACAAGGTCATCGCCGGCTTCTGGTCCGACACGTACAAGGTGGCGTCGCCGAACTGGCCATGCAGGTCGATCAGCAGCACCTTCTTGTCGGCCAGCGCGGCCAGCGCGTAGCCGAAATTGGTCGACAAGAACGTGGCGCCGCTGCCGCCCTTGCAGGAGATGAAGGCCAGCACCTTGCCGTCGCGCATCTGGCTCACGCCGGCCGCCACCTCGATGCGGTCCATCGACTCGTGGAAGGCCTTGTGCACCAGCGGCAGCTGCAGCACTTCGCGCATGCCGGCCCGCATCGCGCGGATCAGCAAATCCTGCTGCGGCTCGCGCGTCAGCAGCATGAACGAGGCCGAAGGATAGGTCTTGCCGAGACGTTCGACCAGGTCGGCCTCGCCGGGTTCGACGTCGCTGGCGTCGAAGATCACCAGCTCCGGCGACTCCGGCAACTGCCGTTCGACGGCGTCGCGCAGGCCGTTGCGCGACGCCACCAGCTGCACCGCCGGCATGCGCGCCGAACCCTGTGCGGCGATTTCCGCGTGTAGCAGGGCGTCCCTGCTGATCATCAGTGCTTTCATGGTCGGGCCTTATTTAGCGTCGCTGCTGATCATGAACGTCGGCGCCTGCGGGGCGGTGCCGCTGAAGGTGCGCTGATACCGTTCGTAGGCGCCGTGCGCCGCCTTGCCGTTCATGCCGGCCACCGGGTCGGCGTTGCGACGCGCGTTGGGATCGATGATCTGCTGCGCCATCGCGGTGCGGGTGCTGCTGCCGAACTGGCTGTCCCACTGCGGCGTGGTCTTGCCCAGCGGCGTGTTGACGCAGGCGGCCAAGGTGCATGCCGCCAGCATGCTGAATAAAATACGCATAGTGATTCCTAAGAGGTGATTAACGTTTGTCGGTGGTCGGCGATGGCGCCGGCGCAGTCACGGGCGGCGGCTCGCCTTCCATTTTCCCGCCGAGGAAGAGTCGCGCGCGGCTTGGCGCGGTGGCGCCGTCGGTCGGCAGCTTGTAATCGGCCGGCAGCGGCTTGACCAGATGCGGTGTGACCACAAACAGCAATTCGGTGCGGTCCTGCTGGAAATCGGTGCTGCGGAACAGCGCACCGAGCACCGGTATCTCGCCCAGTATCGGCAGGCCGTGGATATTGGTGGTGCGGTTGTTCTTGATCAGGCCACCGATGGCGAAGCTCTGGCCGTCGAACAGCTCCACCGTGGTGGAGGCGCGCCGCGTCGTGATCAGCGGCAGGACGGCGCCGCCGGAGAAGCCGGCCGCAGTGATGCCGACGCCCTCGCGCGATATCTCCGACACTTCCGGCGCCACCCGCAGGTTGATGCGGCCGCCGGCCAGCACCGTCGGCGTGAAGCGCAGGCCGACGCCGAACTCCTTCTCCTCCAGGGTCACCTTGTTGTTGTCCTGCGCGACCGGGACGAAGATTTTGCCGCCGGCCAGAAAGCTGCCTTCCTGGCCGCTGATCGCCATCACCGTCGGCTCGGCCAGGATGCGTACCATGCCTTCCTTCCGGTCCGCGTCGACGCCCACACGGTTGCCGTCCGGGCGGCCCATGCCCAGCATCCCTTTCAGCGTGCCGCTGAAGAAGTTCGCCGCCAGCGTGGTTTGCCAGCCGCCGCCGCCGACGCTCACCAGCAGCCCGGCCTCCAGCTTGTCGAGCAGCGTCTTGGACACTTCGGCGATCTTCACCTCCAGCATGACCTGCTGCGGCGCGCTGACGTTGAGGAAATTGACGATGCGCGTGCCGCCTGCCGTGGCGCCGCCCCTGGCTTCGGCGGGCGGCGCCGGCGCGCCTTTTTCCGCGACGGCGGCCGACAAGTGCTGCGCCGGCCGGCGCACGAACGCCGCCGCCAGATCCAGCACGCGCGCGGCGGTCTGCGCGTCGTCGACCATGCCGCTGATGACCAGCGTGTCGCCGGCCGCGCTGATGTGGATGTTTTTCTGCTCCGGCATCAGCGCGGCGATCGACGCTTGCAGCGCCGACGGATCGATGCCGACCACTACTTCGACCACGTTGCACATGCCGCTGCGGCCCTGCACGATCATGTTGCTGGTGCCGATATCGACGCCGACCACGTACAGGGTATCCGGCGCCACCAGCATCGCCTGCAGCACGGCCGGATTGCCGACGCTGCGCGCCTGCACCGGCTCGGGCATGCGCATCAAGGTCGACTTCCCCAACTGCAGCGTCATGCTGCCCGGCGCGGCGGCCTGGCCGCTACAGCGCAAGCCCCGGCCTTCGGCAGGAGAATCGGAGGCCGGGGTGGCCGCCTGCAGCGGGAGCGTTGCCGCCGCCAGTACCAGCAGCGTCGCGGTGCGGAGTGGATTTTTCATGGCATCCTCACAGACATTCCTGCGTGCGCTGGGTGCCGACGATAACGCCGACACAAGCGCGCGCGCGCGGGGCTGCCGCCACCTGGGGGCGCGGCCTGGCCGCCACCGCCGGTTCCGGCGCCGGCTCGGCGGGCTTGGCGACGATGCCGAGCAGCGAGGACTTGGTGGCGCCGTCCGTGATGCCCGGACGCGGATCGACCTGGTTGCGCAGCACCAGCGACAAGGTGCCGACACTGCGCGCCAGGTCCAGGTTCTCCGCCTGCGAAGGCGTCACTTCCAGCGTGACGGCGTTGACCACGCGCGGCTTGGTCTCGTCGCGCCCCACCTCCTGGGCGACGGCCAGCACCAGTATCCGTTCCAGTACGATCTTCGAGATGGCGTTCTCGTTGCCGTTTCCCGACGACTGCGTGTTGACGAGGATGTCGACGAAATTGCCCGGCAACGCGAAGCCGGCCACGCCCACCACGTCGTTGACCCGCACGGTGATGGCACGCTTGCCCTCGGTGATCAGCGCCGACAGCCCGCCCACCGTGCCGGTTGGCGCCAGCTTCATTTCGCTCAATGGTTCGTCGCGCAGCACGCTGGTTTTGAGCACGCGCCCCACCAGCTTGGACGCGTCGGTCAGCGCGCCGCGCGGCAGGTTGTCGGCCGGCCAGTCGAGCGACTTCATCATCTCCGGCGTCAGCCGCTGACCGAGGCTGACATCGGCGGCGGCCACCACGATGCGGTTGGCCGTCGTCGGCGTCTGCCGCAGCAGCCAGCGCGACGCCATCAGCACCGCCCCCAGTCCGAATATGACGGCCAGCGCCATCATCCACAGTGCGCGCCGGTTTTTCATAGGATGTGTTGGGCCAGTTGGTCAACGGAGTCGCCGCGGTCGATGGCGGCCGGCCGTTCGCCGCAGGCGAACATGCTGCTCCAGGCCTGGTCGATGGTGGCGACGGTCAGGCGCGGCGACTCGCCGTTGAAGCCGGCGAAATCGACGATGCGGCCGATGATCTCCTGCGGGCCGCTGGCCAGCAACGGCAAGGCGCTGCCCGCGTGCAGTTCGTCGACCAGATAGCGCAGCGACGGCTCGTCGTACGCCACGCCAACGCTCAGGCAACGCTGGCGGAACAGCGTGCGGTAGTTGGCCGCGCTCAGCGCGCCGACCGCGATCTTGTAGCCGACGCGGCGCAGCGCCGAGGCGTCGAGCAGCGCGTCCGGCGCCTGGCTGGTGGCGAACAGGAGCCGCATCCGGCACGGCGCGCTGAAATGGTAGCCGCCCGCCAGCGACAACTGGCTGCGCTGCAGCTCCTGCGCCTGCGAGAAGCGGTTGAACAAATCGGTGGACGACATGCGCTGGCGACCCAGGTCATCGACGATCAGCAAGCCGTTGTTGGCCATCAGCTGGGGCGGCGCGCGGTAGCAGCCGTTGGGCGTGTCCGGCTGCGGGTCGAGCATGTCCTCGCTCAAGTCGCCGTCGAGCGCCACCACGGGCCGCTGGCACAGCACCCAGCGCGGATCGCTGCTGCGCCGCTCGGGCGCCTGGCGCACCTGGCGCGACAACGGCGCGCGGTGCAGCGCCGGATCGTAGACCTGGATGATGTCCTGCCCCACCATCAGCGCGTGCGGCACGGCGACCAGGCCCTGTTGCATGGCGCCGAGGCGGCGCGCCAGGGTCGACTTGCCGCCGCCCGACGGGCCGTAGAGCAGCATGGTGCGGCCCGAGTACATGGCCGCGCCGAGCATCTGCTGCACCGACGGCGGCAGGAAATCGTCGGAGAATTCGGCGGCCAGATCGTCCGCGCACAGCTGCGGCGTGTGGCCGGCCTGGCGTTCGACCATGGCGCGGTAGGCCTCCAGGGTGACCGGCGCCGGGCCGACGTAGCGGCAACGCTCCATCCACCCGCTGGCGCGCTGCTTGCCGGCCGCCGTCAACTGGTACTGGACGTCGATGTCGGATTCGCCGCGCCACGCCACCTCGGCCACATGCTCGGCCACCAGGAAGTCGAGCGCCTCGCGCAGCACGTTGATCGACAGGTGCAGCTTGGTGGTGAGCACCGGCAGATGGGTGCGGCCGCCGACGTAGATGGCCTTGGCGATGAGCTCGACAATGAGCTGTTGCGGCAAGCCGGTGTCGCGCAGGGTTTTGGGCTGCGGCGGCAACGCGTGGCCCGGCTCGGTCTCCGCAGTGGATGCATAGGGTGAGGGATCGAGGCTGAGCATGGCGGTCTCCGCGGACTGAATTGTTTCATTGAGGAATCAAGTTTATCGGGCGGTGCCCGGCGGGCATTGATGCGCAGCAAAGTCGGACCAAGCGTGCCGGTCAGCGATGCGCCCACGCCACAAAGCCGCCGGTGCCCAGCGCGATGGCCACGCCATAGGGAATGCCGCCGACGCTGCCGATCGAGGCCAGCGGCACGGGCGCCAGCGGCAGCCCCAGCAGGCGCCACATCAACGGTTTGCATATCAGCACGACATTGCGCCAGCTCTCGCGCCAACGGCCGCTACATACCAGCATCAGGACGGCCATGCCGCCGCCGATCAGGTAGGCCAGCACGCCGATGTGCAAGGCCGCCTGCGGCCCGACAAAGGCGCCGACCATGGCCATCAGCTTGACGTCGCCGGCGGCCATGCCACGCAATAGATAGAGGGGAAGGAATAAAAAAAAGCCGGCCAAGGTGCCGGCCAGCCATTGCGATACGGGTGCCCACTGCTGCCCGCCGAGCAGATGCAGTATCATCGCCAATAGCAGACCGCTTAAAATGAGGACATTGGGAATCTTGCGCATGGCCAGATCGGTCACCGCCGCCTGCGCGACCAGACAGATCAGAATGACTTCGATGGCGTTTAGCATGGTGGCTTTCGGACGAAAAAATGGCTTTCCAGCCGGGGGACGACTGGAAAGCCAAGCGGTTTAAGTCGTTGCGTCGGTGATCTTGGAACCGATGGTCTGGAACGCAGACTCCAGCACCGGCGTCAGGAAGGCGAACGCGGCGACGACAGCGGCGACCATGGTCGCCGCGATCAGACCGTATTCGATGGCCGTGATCCCGTCCTCGTCCGACGCAAACGCCTTTGCTGCTGCGATAAGTGAGTTCATGATGTACTCCCTAGTTGAGTCGATTAATAAAAAAACCTCTGATACGGACGGCCGGCCTGCAGACCGCCGTTTCCGCGCCATTGAGGTCACTATAGGACTAGCAGCTTTATGGGAATTGACTTGACGCAAGTTTTCTTCAAGGAACTATTTTGGTCGTTTTGCTCAAACAAGCGCAGTTGAAGCGCTTGGGCACTGGCGTAGGTCAAACCACTCGTTGTTGCCCGCGAGTACGCTGAAGGCGGCCCGGGACTCGGCTTTGCTGTAGGAAAATGGTTGCAAGAATGGTTGCAATAAGCGTCAAGGACATTTTTTTTCGCACACAAGAATTGCCTTGATTGCAAAAAGCTATTATCCTGCTTAGCTGTTCTTTGGAAAGGCCCCGTATTGCTTCTTTACCGTGCGCCTGACTATCAGAGAAATCGTGCTTGATAGGCGTGAACAAAGCGTGGCTGACCGCAAGGTTGTGTGTTAATTTTCCAGAGAAGAAAATGGATTCCCTACTGAAACACATGGTGGACATGACCGGCCACCGAGATCACACGATGCTCGACATCTCCGTGATTTCGGCGGTGCAGGAGCTTGCCCGCGCGAGTCAGGCCCGCGTGCTGACCCTGGCCACCGTGCGCGGCAAGGTGTTCGTGCGGGCGCGCGCCATCGTCGTCGCCGGCGAGCCGGCTTGCATGGTCGACAACACCGACCTGCACAATCCCGGCGAGCCGATCGAGAATTTCCCGGCGCTGGCGCACTGCATCGCCCACCACGAGTCCGGCGCCGACGTCGCCAACGAGGCCGGCGAGCACACGCTGTGGCTGCCGATCTGGCTGGGCGACAAGGCCGACACCTGCCTCGAGATCGTCAACCCGACGCCGTACACCAGCGACACCATCCATATCATCGGCGGCATCGTCAGCGTCTACCGCAACTTCCAGAACCTGCTCGACTACAGCGAGCGCGATTCGCTCACCGGCCTGCTCAACCGCAAGACCTTCGACGACCAGCTCTCCAAGATGCTGGCCGCCAGTATCGAGCAGGATTCGGTCACCTTGCCGGGCGAGCCGGAGCGCCGCCAGCACGGCGACGAGGAAAAGCAATGGCTGGCGGTGGTCGATGTCGACCATTTCAAGCACGTTAACGACCGTTTCGGCCATTTATACGGCGATGAGGTGCTGATCCTGATCGCCAACCTGCTCACCTCGTCGTTCCGCGCGCAAGACCGCGTGTTCCGTTTCGGCGGCGAGGAATTCGTCGTGCTGCTGCGCTCGACCACGCTCGACAACGCCAAAAAGATCATCGAACGCTTCCGCATGAACGTGGCGTCGCATGATTTCCCGCAGGTGGGCAAGGTGACGGTGAGCGTCGGTTTTGTCAGCATCAGCGCGCTGGAGGCGCCGGTGATCATCCTGGGACACGCCGATCAGGCGCTGTACTACGCGAAAAGCCACGGCCGCAACCTGGTGTGCCACTACGATGAGCTGCTCAGCGGCGGCCTGCTGCAGACCACCGCCTCGAACGACACGGCCGAATTCTTCTGACCGGCGGCTCGACGGCTTTACGCCAGGGTTAAAAACCGCATCGGATCGACATTCCACTTGGCCGCCGACTCGTGGCCGACGATCTTGTCGCCACCTCCAAAGCCCAGCCCGCGCGACAAATCGACCGTTTCCGGCTTGATGTACAGATTCTGCTTGGTGTTGAAGAAGACGTTCACCTTGGGCGCCAGCAGATTGGTTTCGTGTGGCTCGATCACCACACCGAGCCGGCCCGACTCCAGCATCACCATCGTCCCGACCGGATAAATGCCGACGCAGCGCATGAATTCCTGCGCGTACTGCGGATTGAAATGGAACTTGCTCCATTCATAGATCTTGCGCAGCGCAGCAGCCGCCGACATGCCTTTGTGATAACAGCGATCGGCAGTGATGGCGTCATACACATCGACGATGGCCGCCATTTGCGCCAGTTCGCTGATCTGTTCGTTCGCTTGCTTGCCGGGGTAGCCGCTGCCGTCGCGCCGTTCGTGGTGGTGCAAGGTGATGTCGAGCGGAATCGGCCCCACCTCGGGCGTCTTGCGCAGGATGTCATAGCCGTCGCGCGGGTGGCGCTTGATGATGGCGAACTCCTCGTCCGTCAGCGGTCCAGGCTTGTTGAGGATGGCATCGGGCACCAGCGCCTTGCCGGTGTCGTGCAACAGGCCGCCCAGGCCGGCCTGATGGGTAATATCGGCGTCGATATTGCGTGATCGACAAAACGCCACCAGCAGCGTACAGACGCTAACGGAGTGCAAAAACGTATAATCGTCCTTGGTTTTGATGCGCAGCAGGCCCACCAGCGCGCCCGGATTGCGCAGGATGGACTCGGTAATGCTCTGCACCACGGGCTCGACCTGGTCGAGTTCGATCGCCTTGCCCAAGCGGGCGTCCTGCATCACGGTGCGCACCAGGGTCGAGGCCTGGTGGCGGATCTGCACCGCGCGCCGCATCTCGTCGCCCAGCGAGACGCGCGTGACAATGGGCGTCTTGGCGGCGATGTCAACGATTTCGCGCTCGGTCGCCGCTTGCGCCTCGGCCAGCGACGGCGCGTCCTGCACGTCCAGGCCCCTGCCGCTGTCGATGACCACGTCATGGATGCCGGCGTTGAGGATCTTGCGGATTTCATCCTCGCTGGTCAGCAAAAACCGGTTGCGGACAAACGGGTGCGTCATCCAGTCGCAACTCAGGTCATGTATATACATGCCCACTTTGAGCTGGGATGAGTCGACTTTCTTTAACATACATGCACCCGCGAAAAGTCTGGAGGAGAGGACAATCTGAATTCAGTATAACAAATAGTTTCCTGTCAGGATCATATTTGCAAGTGTTACCATGTGTTGTCCATGACTATTCCGGGTCAAGCACCGCGCCGCACTATGGAACTACGCCAACTTCGTTATTTTGTCGCCATCGTCGACCACGGCTCGCTGTCGCGGGCGGCGCTGGTATTGCACGTGGCGCAACCGGCGCTGACGCAGCAGCTGCGCCAGCTCGAGGAGGAGCTGGGCGTGCAACTGCTGCACCGTTCGGCGCAGGGCGTGCTCAGCACCGACGCCGGCAAGATCTTCTACGAACACGCGCAAGCCATCCTCAAGCAGGTGGCCGACGCCCGTTCGGCCGTCACGCAGTCGGCCGAGCGCCCCAGCGGCAGCGTCACGCTCGGGCTGCCGCACAGCATCTCGGGCGCGCTAGCGTTGCCGTTGCTGACCGCCGCGCGCGCCACTTATCCGGAAATCACGCTGCAGCTGACCGAGGAACTGACCGGCAACCTGAGCGAGCAGCTCAAATCCGGCAGGGTCAACCTGGCCGTGCTGTTTGACGACGGCCAACTGGCGCAATTCGCCACAACGCCGCTGGTGGAGGAAGAGTTGCGCTTCATCTGCCGCGCCGACGCCGCCTTCGCGCTCGGCCAGGAGACGCTCAGCCTTGAGCAAACCCTGGGCACTACGCTAATCCTGCCGGGGCTGCAGCACGGCGTGCGTCCGCGCATTGAAAGCATGGTGCGCGCGGCCGGGCTCAAGCTTTCGAACGTCATCGAAATCAACTCCATCGCCATCCTCAAGTCGGCGCTGCTGGCCGACATGGGCGCGACCCTGCTGCCGTCGGCGCCGGTGCTCGACGAGCTGCAGCGCGGCACCCTGCGCGCCCATCCGATCCGTCAACCGGCGATTTCCCGCACGGTGGTGCTATGCGCCTCGAAAAACATCCCCCTGACCAACGCGGCCAGCGCCATCAGCCGGCTGGTGCAGCAAGTCAGCATGCAGCTGTGCCAGTCCGGCACCTGGCCCGGCGCCACCCCCATCCCCTAAACAATTGCTTCCGATCCGGGGTCAGGTCCACCATTTCTACACGGCCCCGACATTAGCGCCCCTTTTGCGGCGGTAAGGTAGAGCTTGTGTAGCATTGGTGGACCTGACCCCGGAGTTGCTTTGAGGGGTATCACTTTTTCTTATGCCCCGATTGGCAAACACTATTTCCGTATACGTCAACTCGCGCCCATACTAGGCCCAATCCCGCTCACCATGCGGCCCTGGCCCGATCGTGGAGCGCCTACCCGGCGTGACCGAGTTCAGGTGCGATCTGATACCAAAAACGGAGACCTCCCATGCTCGATACCAAGGCAACCGGCCCTGCAACGTCCGCAAGAGACGGCAGCGCCCGACTGACGACCGTCAGCCTCGACGACAAATACACCGCCACCCACGGCGACATCTTCCTGTCGGGCATCCAGGCGCTGGTGCGCCTGCCCATGATGCAGCGGGTGCGCGACCAGGCGGCCGGCTTGAACACGGCCGGCTTCATTTCCGGCTACCGCGGCTCGCCACTGGGCGGACTCGACGAGAACCTGTGGAAGGCCAAGCCGCACCTGGAGGCGCATCACGTGCAGTTCGTGCCGGGCGTGAACGAGGACCTGGCGGCGACCGCCGTCTGGGGCTCGCAGCAGGTCGATTTGATCGGCGAGGCCCAATACGACGGCGTGTTCGCCATGTGGTACGGCAAAGGCCCGGGCGTGGACCGCTGCGGCGACGTCTTCAAACACATGAACCACGCCGGCACCGCGAAGCACGGCGGCGTGCTGCTGGTGGCGGGCGACGACCACGGCGCCTATTCGTCGACATTGCCGCACCAGTCGGACCATCTGTTCTCGGCGTCGATGATCCCCGTGCTGTATCCCTGTAACGTGCAGGAGTACCTGGACCTCGGCATCCACGGCTGGGCGATGTCGCGTTTTTCCGGTTGCACGGTGGCGTTCAAGGCGCTGGCAGATACGGTCGAATCGTCGGCATCCGTCGACGCCGATCCGTTCCGCGTCGATGTCAAAATCCCGCTCGATTTCGTCATGCCGGAAGGCGGCCTGAATGCCCGCCTGTCGAGCATTCCGCTGGGCCAGCAGGCGCGCAATCAGGAAGCGCTGATGCAGGACTATAAAATCTACGCGGCGCTGGCGTACGCGCGCGAGAACAAACTCAATCACACCACCATCACCAGCCCTAACGCGAAACTGGGCATCATCGCCTCCGGCAAATCGTACCTGGACGTGCTCGAGGCGCTGGAGGAACTGGGCATCGACGAGAAGATGGCGGCCGATGTCGGCCTGCGCCTGTTCAAGGTGGCGATGCCATGGCCGCTGGAGCCGGACAGCGTGCGCGAATTCGCGCAAGGCCTCGACGAGATCCTGGTGGTCGAGGAAAAGCGCCAGATCGTCGAGTACCAATTGAAGGAGCAGCTGTACAACTGGCGCGACGATGTGCGCCCGCGCGTGATCGGCAAGTTCGACGAAAAAGGCGAGTGGGTGGCGCCGCGCGGCGAATGGCTGCTGACCTCCAAGGCCGATTTCTCGGTCTCGCAGGTGGCGCGCGTGATCGCCTCGCGCGTCAAGCGCCTGATTTCCGACCCGGTCACCTGCGACCATATCAAGGCGCGCCTGACCTTCCTCGACGCCAAGGACGCGGTGCTGAAGAAGGCCATCAGCACGCCGTTCCGCCCCGCATTTTACTGCTCCGGGTGCCCGCACAATACCTCGACCAAGGTTCCCGAGGGCAGCCTGGCGCTGGCCGGCATCGGTTGCCACGTGATGGCGACGTCGATCTACCCGGAGTTCAACAAGCTGACCACGCACATGGGCGGAGAAGGCGCGCCGTGGATCGGCCAGGCGGCGTTCTCGAAGATTCCGCACGTGTTCCAAAATCTCGGCGACGGTACCTACTTCCACTCCGGCTATCTGGCGATCCGCGCGGCGGTGGCGGCCAAGGTCAACATGACCTACAAGATCCTCTACAACGACGCGGTGGCGATGACGGGCGGCCAGCCGGTCGACGGCATCACATCGGTGCCGCTGATCGCGCAGCAGATGGCGGCCGAAGGCGTCAAACGCATCGCGCTGGTGACCGAGGACTTAGGGCGCTACACCGACCGGGCCGCCCTGCCGTCGCTGGTCAGCCTGCACGACCGCAAGGACATGGACGCGGTCCAGCGCGAGCTGCGCGAGGTCGAAGGCGTATCGGTGCTGATCTACGACCAGACCTGCGCGGCCGAGAAGCGTCGCCGCCGGAAGAAAGGCGAGTTTCCCGACCCCGCCAAGCGCATGGTCATCAACGAAGCCGTGTGCGAAGGCTGCGGCGATTGCGGCGTGCAGTCGAACTGCACCTCCATCCTGCCGAAGGAGACGGAGTTCGGCCGCAAGCGGACCATTGACCAATCTTCCTGCAACAAGGACTACTCGTGCGTGAAAGGCTTCTGCCCGAGCTTTGTCACTGTCGAAGGCGGAACACTGAAGAAGACCAAAACCGGGGTGAGTAAATCCAATAGTGACGACGGCGACGACGGTTTCGGCGCGCTGCCGGAACCCGAACTGCCATCCTGCGAGCAGCCCTACAACATCCTGATCAACGGCATCGGCGGCACCGGCGTGATCACCGTCGGCGCCTTGATGGGCATGGCCGCGCACCTGGAAGGCAAAGGCGCGTCGGTGCTGGATATGACCGGCATGTCGCAGAAAAACGGTTCCGTCACCTCGCACGTGAAGGTGGCCAAGACCCCGGCGCACCTGCGCGCGCAGCGCATCGCCACCGGCGAGGCGGACGTCATCCTCGGCTGCGACATGCTGACCGCCGGCGCCGCGGATGCGGTGTCGAAGATGCGTCCCGGCCGCACCCTGGCCGTCATCAACCTGCACGAACAGCCGCCCGGCACCTTCGCGCAAAACGCCGACTGGCAGTATCCGGTGGCCGAGGTGCGCGCGCTGATCGAGGAATCGGTCGGCGGTCCTGGCGCCGCCGATTTCATCGACGCCACCAAGCTGGCCACGGCGCTGATGGGCGACTCCATCGCCGCCAATCTGTTCATGCTCGGTTACGCGTGGCAGCGGGGCCGGATTCCGCTGACCGAGGCGTCGCTGCTGCGCGCGATCGAACTCAATGGCGTCGGCATAGCGTCCAACAAAAAGAGCTTCCTGTGGGGCCGCCGTGCGGCCGTGGACCTGAAGCGCGTCGAGCGCGTGGCCACGCCGACGCAGGCAATCGTCGTGCAAATGCCGCAAAGCCTGGAGAACATCGTCGCCAAGCGCGTGCAGTTCCTGACCGATTATCAGAATGCCGCCTACGCCGGCGTCTACGAGCAGCTGGTGTCGCAGGTGCGCGCCAGGGAAACCGCGCTGGGACTGGGGAACAAGCTGTCGACCGCCGTGGCCAAGTACTACTTCAAGCTGATGGCGTACAAGGACGAATACGAAGTGGCCCGCCTGTACACCGACGGACGCTTTGTCGAGCAGCTCAAACAGCAGTTCGAGGGCGACTTCTCGATCAAGTTCAATCTGGCGCCGCCGCTGTTCGCGAAGAAGGACGCCAAGGGCCATCTGGTCAAGGCGGAATTCGGCTCGTGGATGTGGAGCGCTTTCAAGCTGCTGGCCAAGTTCAAAGGCCTGCGCGGAGGCGCGTTCGATGTCTTCGGCCGCAGCGACGAGCGCAAGATGGAGCGCGCGCTGATCGTCGAATATCGTGAGATGGTCACCGCTTTGATCGGGGGGCTTACCGTGGAAAACCACGCGCTGGCGGTCGAACTGGCGGGGTTGCCGGAAAAAGTGCGCGGTTATGGTCACGTGAAGGAGAAGGCGGTGGCGGTCTTCCACGCCGAGAAGGCGCGCTTGATGGCGCAATTCGGCCAGCAGCGCGCAGCCTAAGCCTCAAAAGCTTACGTTTACGTAAACGTCATATAATAGCCACACAAAAACGCACGACATAGATCGCCGCACAGAATAGAAGGGACACCATGAACGACCTCTCCGCTCCGACCATCGCGGCAGTGCCGGATCAGCCGCGCCTGAACAACAAAATCCGCTTCGTCACCGCCGCCTCGCTGTTCGACGGCCACGACGCCTCGATCAACATCATGCGCCGCATCCTGCAATCGAACGGGGTGGAGGTGGTCCACCTGGGCCACAACCGCTCGGTCGACGAGGTGGTCACCGCAGCGCTGGCGGAGGACGTGCAGGGCATCGCCATCTCCAGCTACCAGGGCGGCCATGTCGAATACTTCAAGTACATGCTCGACCTGCTGCGCCAGCGCGGCGGCGCCCACATCAAAGTGTTCGGCGGCGGCGGCGGCGTCATCGTCCCCGACGAAATCGCGGACCTGCATGCGTATGGCGTCACCCGGATTTTCAGTCCGGAGGATGGCCAGCGCATGGGCCTTGTCGGCATGATCCAATGGATGGTGCAGCAGTGCGACATCGACCTGTCGCAGTACTCCCCGACGTCGCTGGCGCCGCTGCGCGAAGGCGATGTGGCCTCGCGCCATCGCCCGCTGGCGCAACTGATCACCGCGCTGGAAAACGATAAGGCCGCGCCGGCGCTGCGCACGGAAATCCTGGCCGCCGCCGAGGGCCTGCCCGTGCCGACCCTGGGCATCACCGGCACCGGCGGCGCCGGCAAATCGTCGCTGACCGATGAACTGATACGCCGCATCCGCCTCGACCAGGCCGACGCGCTCAACATCGCCATCATCTCGATCGACCCGTCGCGCCGCAAATCCGGCGGCGCGCTGCTGGGCGACCGTATCCGCATGAACGCGATCAATCCGTGGGCCGGCCAAAGCCGCGTGTTCATGCGGTCGCTGGCCACGCGCGAGGCGGGCTCCGAGATTTCCGAGGCGCTGCCCGACGTCATCGCCGCCTGCAAGGTAGCCGGCTTCGACCTGGTCATCGTCGAAACCTCCGGCATCGGCCAGGGCGACGCCGCCATCGTGCCGCACGTGGACGTGTCGATGTACGTGATGACGCCGGAATTCGGCGCCGCCTCGCAGCTGGAAAAAATCGACATGCTCGATTTCGCCGACTTCATCGCCATCAACAAGTTCGATCGCAAGGGGTCGCAGGATGCGCTGCGCGACGTCGCCAAGCAGTACCAGCGCAACCGCGAGCTGTGGAGTCAACGCCCGGAGGAGATGCCGGTCTACGGAACGCAGGCGTCGCGCTTCAACGACGATGGCGTCACCGCGCTGTATCAGGGCCTGTTGCCGAAACTGGCGCAATTCGGCCTGCCGACCAGGCCGGGCAAGCTGCCGGCGGTCGCGCTGCGCCACTCCAGCGGCAAGAACGTGATCGTGCCGCCGGCGCGCGCCCGCTACCTGGCGGAGATCGCCGACACCGTACGTGGCTACCACCGCTTCACCCGCAAGCAGGTAACCCTGGCGCGCGAACGCCAGCAACTGACCGAATCCAAACGCATGCTGGCCCTGGCGCATAAGAGCGCCGACTTTGACGATTTGATCGCCGACCGCGACGCCGCGATGGACGCCGGAGCCAAGAAACTGCTCGCCGCCTGGCCGGAGATGCAGGCCGCGTATGCAGGCGACGATTACGTCGTCAAAATCCGCGACAAGGAAATCCGTACCCGCCTGGTGCAGCATACGCTGTCCGGCACCAGGATCCGCAAGGTCGCCCTGCCCCGCTACGAGGACCACGGCGAAATCCTGCGCTTCCTGATGCTGGAAAACGTGCCCGGGTCGTTCCCGTTCACCGCCGGCGTGTTCCCGTTCAAGCGCGAAGGCGAAGACCCGACCCGCATGTTCGCCGGCGAAGGCGACGCCTTCCGCACCAACCGCCGCTTCAAGCTGGTCTCCACCGGCATGGACGCCAAGCGCCTGTCGACCGCGTTCGACTCGGTCACCTTGTACGGTGCCGATCCGGCGCCGCGCCCGGACATCTACGGCAAGGTCGGCAACTCCGGCGTCTCGATCGCCACGCTGGACGACATGAAGGTGCTGTACGACGGCTTCAACCTGTGCAGCCCGAGCACCTCGGTCTCGATGACCATCAACGGCCCGGCGCCTACCATCCTGGCGATGTTCATGAACACCGCCGTCGACCAGCAAATCGACCGCTTCGTCGAAGAACACAAGCGCCAGCCGGACGCCGACGAAGCGGCCAAGCTGCGCGAATGGGTACTGCAAAACGTACGGGGCACCGTGCAGGCCGACATCCTGAAGGAAGACCAGGGCCAGAACACTTGCATCTTCTCGACCGAATTCTCGCTCAAGGTGATGGGCGACATCCAGCAGTACTTCGTCGAGCACCAGGTGCGCAATTTCTACTCGGTGTCGATCTCCGGCTACCACATCGCCGAAGCGGGCGCGAACCCGATCTCGCAGCTGGCGTTCACCTTGTCGAACGGCTTCACCTTTGTCGAAGCCTATCTGGCGCGCGGCATGCACATCGACGATTTCGCGCCCAACCTGTCGTTCTTTTTCTCCAACGGCATGGACCCGGAATACACGGTGCTCGGCCGCGTCGCCCGCCGCCTGTGGGCGGTGGCGATGCGCGACAAGTACGGCGCCAACGACCGCTCGCAAAAGCTCAAGTACCACGTGCAGACGTCCGGCCGGTCGCTGCACGCGCAGGAGATCGACTTCAACGACATCCGCACAACGCTGCAGGCGCTGATCGCCATCTACGACAACTGCAACTCGCTGCACACCAACGCCTACGACGAGGCGATCACCACGCCGACCGACGAATCCGTGCGACGCGCGCTGGCGATCCAGCTTATTATTAATCGCGAATGGGGCCTGGCAAAGAACGAGAATCCGAACCAGGGTTCGTTCATTATGGACGAGCTGACCGACCTCGTTGAGGAAGCGGTGCTGCAGGAGTTCGAGCGCATTGCAGAGCGTGGCGGCGTGCTGGGCGCGATGGAAACCGGCTACCAGCGCGGCAAGATCCAGGAAGAGTCGATGCTGTACGAGCACCAGAAGCACGACGGCACCTTGCCCATCGTCGGCGTCAACACCTTCCGCAATCCGAAGGCGACGGGCGAGCCGCAAAAGATCGAACTGGCCCGCTCCACCGATGACGAGAAGCAATCGCAGCTCAAGCGGCTGGAGGAATTCCACAGCCGCCACGCGGCGCAGGCCCCGGCCGCGCTGGCCGCCTTGCAACAGGCGGCGATCGACAACGAGAACGTGTTCGAAAAGCTGATGGAGGCGGTGCGTGTCTGCTCGCTGGGGCAGATCACCACTGCGCTGTTCGAGGTCGGCGGCCAGTACCGGCGCAATATGTAGACAAACCAAACACCGACTAACCAACCCGCAGGAGGAAGACCATGACTACACTTTCTGCCGAAACATCGGCCGAGCTGCACAAGCGGCTCGACAGCGCGCGTGACGACGTGCTCGCGCAAATCCGCACCCGTTCTGACAGCTCGGACGAGCCGGCGGCGGTGTCCTTGCTGGCCCATCAGGGACAGCCGGACGACGTCTCACAGGCCGCGTATCTGCGCGACGATCAGATGGCGTTGCTGGGACAGGAGCGCGAATTGCTGCACGCTATTGATGTTGCCAGGGGCCGCCTTGACGAAGGCGTCGCGAACGTTTGCGCCGTCTGCGGCGAAGAGATTCCCGAAGCGCGCCTGCTGGCGCTGCCGACCGCGCAAACCTGCATTCGCTGCCAGGAGCGCGCCGAGGCCGGTGGCCAGACACCGTCCTCGACAACAATGTAGCCCAGGCCGCCGGCCAGCGCGGCCGGCGTGATGCCGAGCGCCTTACGCCTGGCCGGTCCGATCCTGCTGATCCACCGCGCGCACGTCGCGATCGCGCTCGGTCGCCGGCTTCTCTTCCCCACCGTTATCATTGCCCCCGCCCGGCGGCCGGCCCAAACCGGCGCCGCCGACTTCGTCAATCGGCGCACCGGCGCCGATGCCGGTGCTGACCAGCGCGGGGTCGTTCAGATCCTGCTCGGGCGTATTGGACGCCACCACCTTATCGACATCGTCGTTCTGCATTGGATCGGGCGGATGGGTGGGAATCGGCGGTTGCATACGCATGCGTTCCGGATCTTGCGGGTCGAGCTTCTCATCACTGTTGTGCTGGTTCATGCTGTCCTCCTCGTTTGCTGTGTCCTCGTAACCATGGGGTCGATGCCTGAATCGTGCGCGCCGGAAAAGGACGCCGATTCACGATAAATTTTGGCAGAATTTGTCAACGCATGAAACACCGGAGACCATCATGAGCAACGAGCAACGCGATCAACAAAGCACTGCTGAGCGGCAGCCTCCAGGAAACGCACAAAAGGCGGAGCCCACGCGCAGCGATGTACCCTCGGCGGGAACCCAGCCGGTAACCGCGACCGCCGGGCCGGACTTCACTGGCGCGCCCACCACTGCGGCGCAGGTGGCCGCCACCGGTAGCGATGCGGCCGCCGGCGCGCGCCAGTCGGGCGGCGCTGGCGGTCCCGGCGGCGAAGGACCGCGCCATCAGGCCGATGGGGTCGATGGCGTTGGCGCGCCCGGCACGCCCGGCGGCTCGCTGGCCGGCGGCGGCGACAACGCGGCGGGAGCGGCCGTGGCCGGACGGACCGGACTTGGAGAAGCCGCCTCCGCCGACGACACACGCACCGGCACGGGAACGTCGTCGGGCCACGCCACACCGCTGACCGGCGGCGACCCCAGCAGCGGCTCGACGCCGCCGGTGGACAACAGGGGCGGCGCATCCAGCGCTTAGCGCCGCGCGCGCTATGCGTTGGTTGGGGCTAAGGCTTGAAGTGCGGCCCCGCGCCCTCCTGCGCCAATGCATCCTGTGCATTGCGTAGCGGGCAGGCCTTCAACGACAGGCACCCGCAACCGATGCAGCCATCCAGTTGATCGCGCAACTGCGTCAGCGTACGGATGCGCTCATCGAGTTCCGCTTTCCACGCGGCCGACAGCCGGCGCCAGTCCGCAACGGTCGGCGTGCGTCCCGACGGCAGCGCATTCAACGCCTCGGCGATGGCCGCCAGCGGCATGCCGACCCGCTGCGCCACCTTGATCACCGCCAGCCGGCGCAACACCGAGCGCGCGTACCGCCGCTGGTTGCCGCCGGAGCGCACGGAGTGAATCAAACCCTTGGCCTCATAAAAATGCAGTGCCGATACCGCCACGCCGGCGCGCCCGGCCAGCTCGCCGACGCCCAGCTCCTTCGGTGGAGATGCCATATAAAATCCTTGACCTCAAGTTAAGTTGAGATTTTATAGTGTTCGCACACTCATCACACGAAAGGCCGCCATGACCCAGCTTAAATTCATCAACCCACCCGGTTTGTACGACCCGCGTCCCAACGGCTACAGCCATGTCGTCGTCGCGGAAGCGCCGGCACGGCTGATCTACGTCGCCGGCCAGGGCGGGGAAAACGCCGATGGCGTGCTGTCGGAGGATTTCGGAACGCAGGTGAAGCAGGCGCTGGCAAACCTGCAAACGGCATTGAACGCGGCCGGCGCCGGACTCGCCAACGTCGCCAAGCTCACGGTGCTGATCGTCGACCATAGTGAAGAACGCCTGCGCATCTTCGGCGGCGCGCTGGGCGAAGTGTGGGGCGACAATCCCGCCCCGGCCTGCACATTGATCCCGGTCCCGCGCCTGGCGCTGGACGGCATGCTGTTCGAGATCGAAGCGACCGCGATCAAATAAACATCAGATCGGGGTCAAGTCTGACAATCGGACACGAGATCAGCCGTATCAACCTATGGCGGCCGAGTTCGTGTCCGAATGTCAGACTGGACCCCGGGGTTTAAAGCGGCAAACAGGGCCCAACCGTCGTCCCGGCCAAAAACACCGGCTGCCACAGCTCGTGCAATTCGCTCGCCGGCGTGCCGTCGATCAGCGCCAGCAGCATCTGGATCATGCGCGCTCCGGCCTTGGTCGGCTCCGGCTGGTCGATGGTGGTGACGTTGGCGCCGGCCAGGGTGTCGGCCATGCTGCCCCAGACGATGATGGACATTTCCTTGCCCATTTCCACGCCGGCGTCGCGCAAGGCGCGCACCGCGCCGATGCCGGCGATGTTGTTGTCGACGATGACGGCGCTCGGGCGCGGCGAGCACGCCAGCAACTGCTGCATCGCCTGGTAACCGCTGCGCCGGTCCAGCTTGCTGTCGATCAGGTAGCGCGGATCGACCGCCAAGCCGGCCGCCGCCATCGAGGCGACGAAACTGTCCCGGCGCTGGCGCGCGAAGTTCATTTCCAGCGGTGCGCTGATCAGGGCCACGCGCTTGTGCCCCCACGCCAGCAGCCGCTCTATGGCCATGCTGGTGCCGGAGGCGTTGTCATAGTCGAACCAGGCGTACGGGGCGTCGAGCTCGGTGCGGCCGTAGGCGATGAACGGGAATTTGGATTTGCTGAGGAAGGCGACGCGCTCGTCGCGCACCAAGGTGCGGGCCACCACCAAACCGTCGACGCGGCGGCCCAAAACGGTCTGCTGATAGGAGCGTTGCTCGGCGTTCGGCGACACCGGCGCGATGATCAGGTTCTTGCCCACGTCCTCGAGCGCGGCCGACATGCCGGATACCACATCCAGGAACATCGGATCGCCCAGGTCGGACGGCAGCAGCGGATAAATGATGCCGAACACATTGGTGCGGCCCAGCGCGAGGCTGCGCGCGAGCGGATTGGGCTGGTAGCCTGCCTCCTGGGCCGCCTTCAAGACCCGCTCGCGCGTCCGGACATTGACCTCAGGGTAACCGTTTAACGCCCGGCTCACTGTGGTCTTCGACATGCCGAGGAACTTTGCCAGGAGCTGAAGATTCATAGAAAAACGCTCAATGTTGATCATTGATTATAGCGGCGCTGATGAGCTTGCCGCCATAGCGATCGCTTTTTCTAATGAGAAATACAACACTCGGCGGACCTTGCCTTTTTGTCCGCCATCACCTAATCTTCAGGGATTGATGTCAATTCTGCATTATCGCGTCCAGCGTTTTGTTACCAGGGGAATATCGTGGCCACCGTAATTTCTGCCAATGCATTGCAAGCTTCGGTCGCACAAGCTGAACGGCAAGTGCAACAGGGTCAGTCGAGGGTGAGCCAGGACGCCGGCCGCCTGGAACAGAGCCGCAGCCAGCTGACGAAGGACCGGCAAACCCTGGCCGATACCCAGCGGCAAAGCACCCAGGCCCAGCAACAGCAGGCCCCGGCGCAATCGTCGGCGATCCAACTGGGCGCCGCGCTCGGCAGTGCGATCGAACGCCCCAGCCGCGCCGAACAGCTACTGACGGCCAATCCGGCTGCTGTCCGGCCTCAGCTGAACGCGCAGGGACAAACCATCGGCAAGCTGATCGACGTTACCGCCTAGACACCAGGCCTAGGCGCTCGCCGCAGCGGCTTCGGCGGCGGCCGTTTCCCGCTCCACCAGCGGCACCCACCATTTGCCGTCCAGCGCCGGCTGCGTGATGTCGAGCGCGAGGCCGATCTCCGGCGTCGCCAGCGGCAGCCTGCGCTCGCCCGCCAATTCCGAAATGCGGTTGAACGGGTCGTGCCACGCGTGCATCGACAAATCGAAGGTGCCGTTATGGATCGGCATCATGACCTTGCCCTGCAAGTCGATATGCGCCTGCAACGACTCCTCCGGCTGCATATGGACGTCCGGCCATTGCGGATCGTAGGCGCCGGTCTCCACCATGGTCAGGTCGAACGGGCCGAATTTGCGCCCGATCTCCTTGAAGCCATCGAAGTAACCGCTATCGCCGCTGAAAAACACCTTCAGGCCACGGTCCTCGATGACAAACGAGGCCCACAGCGTCTTGTTGCGGTCGTTTAAGCCGCGACCCGAGAAATGCTGGGCCGGCGTCGCCACCAGCTTCAGGCCGGCCACCTGCGTGCTCTGCCACCAGCTCAACTGGCGCACCTTGGCGCGCGGGATGCCCCAGGCGATCAGGCGGTCGCCCACGCCCAGCGGCGTGATGAAGTGCTCGGTCTTGGCCGCCAGCTTGAGCACCGCCGCCTTGTCCAGATGGTCGTAATGGTCGTGCGACAGGATGATGCCCTTGATCGGCGGCAGTTCGTCGATGCTGATCGGCGGCTTGTGGAAGCGCTTCGGACCGGCCCACTGCACCGGCGAGGCGCGCTCGGAGAACACCGGATCGGTCAGCCAGAAGTTGCCGTCGAGCTTGAGCAACACGGTCGAATGGCCGAGGCGGAACAGGGTGCGATCCGGAGCATCCAATAACTGGCGCTGCGTGATCGCGTGAACGGGAATGGCCTGGCGCGGCACGGTGTCGGCCGGCTTATCGAACAGCACCCGCAGCATCAGGCCCAGGCCCTGCATCAGGCCCATCGCATGCATCTTGACCGGATTGCGGAACTTGCCGGTGCGCGTGCGCGGGGCGGTGGGCACGGACAGGCCGTCAAGGCCATCGAGACCGGCGGGGGATTTGGCGATAGCGGTTTGATAAGGCATCGGAACGCTCCAGGACAGATAATGTACACTACACAGTGTAGTTACATTTTTTGAGAAAGTAAACCAGACGGTGTAAAATAAATGCCATGAACCTTCCCCTCAAGCTCACCGACCGTAAGCGCCAGGCCGTCGTCGACGCCGCCATTGCGGAGTTCCGCGCCAGCGGTTTCGAGGCGACCAGCATGGACAAGATCGCCGCCACGGCCGGCGTGTCGAAACGCACCGTCTACAACCACTTCCCCAGTAAAGACGAACTGTTCGCGCAAATATTGCATGAGTTATGGACCAGCACGACCGCGTTGATGGAAACGCCGTATGTGCCGGAATTGCCGCTGCGACAACAGCTAGTGGAGATTCTTGGCAAAAAGATGGCGATGCTGCAGGACGCCTACTTCCTGGACCTGGCGCGTGTGGCGATCGCCGAGACGATCCACTCGCCGGCGCGCGCCCACGAGATGGTGGCGCGGCTCAGCGCCAAGGAGGAAGCCGTCACGCAATGGCTGCGCGCGGCGCAGGCCGACGGCAAGCTGCGCGAGGCCGACCCGGCAATGGCCTCGCAGATGCTGCAAGGACAGCTCAAAACCTTCGCCTTCTGGCCGCAAGTCACGCTAAACCAGCCGCAACTGGACGCGGCCACGCAGCAAAAGGTGATCGAGACCGCCGTCGATATGTTTCTGGGCTACTACGGCCCCGGGACCGACGCAAAGGCCTAGGCGAAGCTGACCGCGTAAATCGGCGGCAACGTGGTGGACACGGTCTGCCACTGGCCGCCGCCGTCCTCCGACAGCCAGGCGCCGCCGGTCGTCGACCCCATCAACAACAACTGGCCGTCGTCGCTGACCGCCAGCCCATGCCGGTAAACCAGGTCGTAGCAATGCTGCTGCGGCAGGCCGCCGCGCCACGCGGTGAAGCTCTGGCCGCCGTCGATGGTGCGGGTGACGGCCAGCGCCGCGCGCGGCGGCACGCGCTTGCTGTCGGCCTCGGCGGGCACGAACCACGCCGTCTCGCCGTCCGTCGGATGGACCGCCGTGGCGAAACCGAAATTCGACAGCGGCGCCGCGCGCACCTCGGTCCAGTTGGCGCCGTTGTCGACGCTGCGCCAGATGCCGTTGTGATGCTGGCACCACAGCTTGTCCGGCTCGCCCGCGCAGCGCACGATGCGGTGCGGGTCCTGCACCGCCTCCACCTCGGCCAGCTCGGGCGGCATATAGCTTGCCACCATGCCCCTGGCGCGCGGCGCCCAGCTCTCGCCGCCGTCGTTGGTCAGCCAGGCTCCGCCGCACGACACCCCCACCAGCACCGAGCGGCTGTCGCGCGGATCGACGCAAATGCTATGGATGCCCGGCACGTCGTAGCCGCCGCCCATCCACTGGCTGCGCTCGGGAATGTTCCACAGCGGCTCGACCAGGCGCCAGCTGTCGCCGCGGTCGTCGGAGCGGAACAGGCCGCCCGGCAAAGTCCCCGCCCACAGCACGCCAGGCTGGTCCGGCCCGCCGGCCGCCAGCGACCAGATTTGCTTGACGGCCCACTCGACCTTGTCGTCGCTGTCTGCCGGCTTGGGCGGAAACGCCGGCGCCGCGATCTCGGTCCAGTCGGTCGCGCCCGGATCGAGCCGGTGCAGCTTGCTGCCGAAATGGCCCAGGCTCAGCGCCGCGTACACCGTGCCGTCGCGCCGGTCCGGCAGCACCATCGACACCGGATCGCCAAGAAAATGCTGCCGGTCCACATGCCACGCCTCGTGCGTGCGGTAGAGTTCGAACAGCCCCTTGCGGGTCGCCAGATAGGCGCGGTCGGACATATCAGCCTCCTGATAGTGCTTGCAAGATATAGACTTTGGACAGGGGCGCGAGCGCGTCGTTCAAGCGCTCGCGTTCACGGGCGCGCTGGCCGTCAATGAAGATGACCACGTTCTCGCGCAGGCAGCCCTGCTCGTCGAGCACGTAACCGCGCAGCCTCGGATGGGCGTCGAAGGCCTGGTCGAGGGCGCCGCGCAGATCGGCCGCGTCGGTCTCCACCTGCGGCACGGTCATGAATCGACCCAGTTGCTGGGTAAAAATCAGTTGCGCCATGTTTACTTTCTCATTGGTCGACTGGATTCACCACAGATTCTAACGCGGATTGGCGCCGGTTTCGCTAAAATGAAAACGCGTCAACTACCGGAGCACCGCATGACGATTACGCCGCAAGAGCTGGAACTGCTGATGCAAGAGGTGGAAAAGGAGGATCCGATCGATTTCGCCGACCTGCCGTTCGACGAGCACGATCTGCGGGGATTGATTTCGAACCATTTGTGCGAGATGGCCGACGCCATGGAGAACTTCAGCGACGAGGACAAGCATTTGACGTTGCTGGCCGTCGCGGCCAAGCTGGTGCTGGAGAACATGGTGCTCAATATCCAGCTGTTGCGGCGCCATGGCGTGCCGCTCAGCGAATCGGCCGACGCGCTGCTGAGCCGGTTGCGCAAGGGGCCGGGGGCGTAGACATCACGGCAGGCGCTTTGCCGCCGGCGCCACGATCACCAGATCGCCCTCCGCCACGGCCACGCACGGCAAGATATACCCTTCTCGCTTCTCGTCCAGGCTCAGTCCGGGCCACTCGATCTTGTAGCGCACCGTGCCGCTTTTGCTCAGGCAGATGCAGGTGCGGCAGGTGCCGTTGCGGCACGAACTGGGCAAGCGCACGCCGGCCCGCTCGGCCGCTTCCAGCACCGTCGCCGGCGCCTCCGCCTCGAACCGCCAGCCCTGCCCCGCCAATGTCACCGTGCCGCCCATGCCGTCGCTTCCAGATCGTCAAACCGGCATGATACTAGAGCCGGCCGTCACCCGACCGCGACAAGTTTGGGCTTGGCCCTGGCCGGCGGTTTGGGCGCCGCCGGCAACGGCGCGCGCGCCACGCGCTTGGCGTTCTGCAGCTTGAACACCGCCATCGCCTGCGACACGCAACGCGTCTGCTGTGCCAGGTTGCCCGCCGCCGCAGCGGCCTCCTCCACCAGCGCCGCGTTCTGCTGCGTGATGTCGTCGATCTGGATCACCGCCTGGTTGACCTGGCCGATGCCGGTGCTTTGCTCGCGCGTGGAATTGGAGATCTCACCCATCACCGCCGACACCTTGCTGACCGACTCGATCACCTCGCCCATGGTCACGCCGGCGCTGTTGGTCAGCACCGTGCCCGCCTGCACCTTGGAGATCGACATATCGATCAGGGTCTTGATCTCTTTGGCGGCCGTGGCCGAGCGCTGCGCCAGCCCGCGCACCTCGCTGGCGACGACGGCAAAACCGCGTCCCTGCTCGCCGGCGCGCGCCGCTTCCACGGCGGCGTTGAGCGCCAGGATGTTGGTCTGGAAGGCGATGCCGTCGATCAGGCCGATGATGTCGAGGATCTTGTTCGACGAGGCGCTGATGTCGCCCATCGTCGAGACTACCTGCGAGACGATGCTGCCGCCCTGCGCCGCCACCTGTTTGGCGTGGTCGGCCAGGTCGTTGGCGCTGGCCACATTGGTCGCGCTCTGTTGCACGGTCGACGTCAGCTGCTCCATGCTGGCCGCGGTCTGCTGCAGGCTCGACGCCTGCGACTCTGTACGGCCCGACAAGTCCAGGTTGCCGTTGGCGATTTCCCCGGTGGCCTGCGAAATCTCCTCGAAGTTGGCGCGCACGTCGCCGATGATGCTGTGCAGGTTGATATTGGTCTGGCGCAGCGCCGCCAGCAGGCGGCCCACCTCGTCGTCGCGGCGCACCTCGATGTTGGCCGTCAGGTCGCCGCCGGCCATCATGCGCGCCGCCTTGGTCGCATGTCCCAGCGGCAGCGCCACATTCGCATACAGGCTGCGGCCGAACAACCCCATGGCCGCCATCGACAGCAAGGCCAATCCGCCCAGCCAACCGCTGGCGCCGGCCAGGGTCGCGCCGGCCATGCCCAGCAGGCAGGCGGCCAGCAAGGCCAGCGTCCCGCACACCAGCGCGCACGTGAGGCCGATCTGCGCGGCCAGCGACATCGTCATCAACCTCGACAGGCGCGCCGCGATCCCGGTCGATACGCCCTTGCCGTTGACGATGCGCATGCGGCGCGGATTGCCGGCCTTGAACTGCCGGTACAGCTCGTCGGCCGCGCGCACTTGCTCGCGCGTCGGCTTGGTGCGCACCGACAGGTAGCCGACCGGCTTGCCCTGCTCGATCACCGGCGTGACGTTGGCCAGCACCCAATAGTAGTCGCCGTTCTTGCAGCGGTTCTTCACCAGGCCGGTCCACGGCATGCCGTCCTTGATGGTCGCCCACAGGTCGGCAAAGGCTTCGACCGGCATGTCCGGATGGCGCACGATGTTCTGCGGCGCGCCCATCAGTTCTTCCTCGGTGAAGCCGCTGACGTCGATGAAGTAGGGATTGGCGTAGTTGATATTGCCTTGCAAATCCGTGCTGGAGACGATGGTCTTGCCATCTTCCATGATGTATTCGTTTTGGGTGATTGGAGTATTGGTGCGCATGGCCCATCCCTTATAGTTTTATCGTGAAAACACTGGAAATGGACGAGCGGGGGCTGGGGCCGTCAGGGGGTCGGCGGCCGACTGCTACCGCTCGATAAGGCAGGATAGGTTGAAACAATTAGTTCAAATCTCTCCAATTGTTTCAATCGTTGTTTACGACAAGAAACAGCGGCGATATTCGCGGCAAAACAACAGATCAGTCCGCCTTAAAATTCTGCCCCAGCGACATTGGTTTGTTGAGCAAGATTGTCTGCGGATTACGGCAGATAATCACCAGCACAACAATGGTGGCGAGATAAGGGAGCATCGACAGGAACTCCGACGGAATCGCCAATCCCAGCCCCTGGCCGTGGAACTGCAGCACCGTCACGCCGCCGAACAGATAGGCGCCCACCAGCACGCCGCGCGGCTTCCACGTCGCAAACACCACCTGCGCCAGCGCGATCCAGCCGCGTCCCGCCGTCATGCCCTCGACCCACATCGGCGTCAGCGCCAGCGACAGATAGGCGCCCCCGAGGCCGGCCATGGCGCCGCCGAACAGCACCGTGCCATAACGCAGCGCGATCACCGGAAAGCCGATCGCGTGGGCGCTGTGCGGCGACTCGCCGACGGCGCGTATCACCAATCCCAGACGGGTGCGCGCCAGCATCCAGCCGATCAGCACCACCAGCGCCACCGACGCGTACACCATGCCGTCGAAGCGGAACAGCAGCGGACCGACGAATGGAATCTCCGACAGCAGCGGGAAGGTCAGTTGCGGCATGCGCTCCACCGTCTGCCCGACGAAGCCGCGTCCCATGAACGCGGAGACGCCGATGCCGAACAACGTCAGCGCCAGGCCGGTGGCCACCTGGTTGGTCTGCAACGTCAGCACCAGGAAGCCGAAGATCAACGACATCGCCATCCCCGCCGCCATCGCCGCGAGAAGCCCGAGCCACATCTGGCCGGTGGCCAGGGTGACGCCGAAGCCCGTCACGGCGCCGACCAGCATCATGCCCTCCATGCCCAGATTGAGCACGCCGGAACGTTCGGTCACCAGCTCGCCCATCGAGGCCACCACCAGCGGGGTGGCGGCGCCCGCCGTGCTGGCGAGGAAGGCGATTAACAGCGCGGTATCGATCATGTGGCTTCTCCAACGACAGCAGGCAGATGGCGCTTGCGCGGTTTGAACCGGTAGTGGATGAACAGGTCGGCCGCCAGCAGGTAAAACAGCAGCAAACCCTGGAACATGCCGGTGATCGCCGACGGCACCTGCAGCTCGATCTGCGCGGTCTCGCCGCCGATGTACAGCAGCGACATCAACAACGCCGACAGCACCACGCCCAGCGGATGCAGGCGGCCGACATAGGCGACGATGATCGCCGCGAAGCCGTAACCGGCCGACACCGAGGGCTGCATCTGCCCCAGAGGGCCGGCCACCTCGCCCACGCCGGCCACGCCGGCCAGCGCGCCGCTGACCATGAACGCCAGCCACACGTTGCGCGGTTCGCTGAAACCCGCGTACAGCGCGGCGGCCGGCGCCATGCCGCTGACCTGCATGCGGTAGCCGGCAAAGGTGTGCTTGCAGAAGAACCAGGCCGCCGCCGCCGCGAGCAGCGACAGGATGAAGGCGGCGTTGACCCGCAGCCCCTCCACCAGCAGCGGCAAGGTGGCGGACTCGCTGAACATCTTCGACTGCGGGAAATTGAAGCCGTCCGGATCGCGCATCGGCCCGTGCACCAAATAACTCAGTAGATGATAAGCCACGTACACCAGCATCAGGCTGACCAGGATTTCGCTGGTGTTGAAGCGAGTGCGCAGCAGCGCCGGTATGGCCGCCCACAACATGCCGCCCAGCGCGCCGGCGGCCAGCATTAGCGGCAGCACCCACCAGGCCTCGACCTGGTCGAAGTACAGCGCCACGGCGCCGGCGGCGATCGCGCCGATGGTCAGCTGGCCGTCGGCGCCGATGTTGGCGACGTTGGCGCGAAAGCCGATCGCCAGCCCCACGCCGCACAGGATCAGCGGTGTCGCCTTCAGCAGCAGCTCGCCCACGCCGTACAACGTTGTCCACGGCTTGATGAAATACACGTGGAAGGCGTGCAGCGGCTCCTGCCCGAGGAAGAAGAACAATACGGAGCCGGTCAGCAGCATGGCCGCCGCGGCGATCAGCGGCGACGCCAGCATCATGCGGCGCGAAGGTTCCGGACGTTTTTCAAGCCTGGACATGGTCAGCTCCCTGGTAGTCGAAGTCGCCGCTCATCCACACGCCGATCTGGTTGATGCCGGTGTCGGCGGCCGGCACGGCGCGCGACAGGCGGCCGTCGGCCAGCACGGCGATGCGGTCGCTCAGCATGAATAATTCGTCGAGCTCCTCGGACAGAACCAGTACCGCCACGCCCTGGTCGCGCATGTCGAGGATGGCCTGGCGTATCAGCATGGCGGCGCCGACGTCCACGCCCCATGTCGGCTGCGCGAACACCATCACCCTGGGCGCCAGCCCGATCTCGCGGCCGACGATGAACTTTTGCAGATTGCCGCCCGAAAGGCTGGAGGCGGCCGATTCCTCGCCGCCGCATTTGACGTTGAAGCGGGCGATCACCTTGCGCGCGAAGTCGCGCACCGCGCCGCGCTGTATCAGGCCGTTTTTCACCATGCCGGTGTTGGCGGACGGCAGATAGCCGGTCAGCAGCGCGTTATCGGCCAGCGACAGCTCCGGCGCCGCGCCGCGTCCAAGGCGCTCCTCCGGCACGAAGCCCAGTCCGAGCTGGCGGCGGCGCGCGGCGTCCAGCGCGCCGACGTCCAGCGTGCCGAGGCGGATGCTGCCGGCGCCACCGCGCAGCGGACGCTCGCCGGAGATGGCTTTCAACAGCTCCTGCTGGCCGTTGCCGGAGATGCCGGCGATGCCGACGATCTCGCCGCCGCGCAGGTCCAGGTTGATGTCCTTGAGCCGGGTGCCGAAAGGGTCTTCGCTGTCCACGGTCAGGCCATCGATGGAGAGCATCACCTCGCCCGGCGCGCGCGGCGTGTTGACGCACACCGGCAGCTCGCGCCCGATCATCAACTCGGCCAGCGAGCGCGCGCTTTCCTGTTTCGGGTTGGCGGTGCCGGACACGCGCCCGCCGCGCAGCACCGTCGCCTTGTCGCACAGCGACTGGATTTCGTCGAGCTTGTGGCTGATATACAGGATGCTGACCCCTTCGGAGGCCAGGCGTCGCAGCGATTCGAACAATTTGAGCACCGCGTCCGGCGTCAGCACGGAGGTCGGCTCGTCCATGATCAACAGCCGTGGCGATTGCAACAGGCAGCGCACGATCTCCACCCGCTGCCGCTCGCCCACCGACATGCTGTGCACCAGGCGGAGCGGATCGAGCGGCAGGCCGTATTGTTCCGAGACGGCGCGGATGCGCGGCGCCAGTTCGGCCGGCGTCACCTTCTCGTCCAGCGCCAGCGCGATGTTTTCGGCCACCGTCAAGGTCTCGAACACCGCAAAGTGCTGGAACACCATGCCGATGCCCAGCTTGCGCGCGTCGTGCGGCGAATTGATATGGACCTGGCGCCCCTCCCAGATCACCTGGCCGTCATCGGGCTTGGTCACGCCGTAGATGATCTTCATCAGCGTGCTTTTGCCGGCGCCGTTTTCGCCCAGCACCGCGTGGATCTCGCCAGGCATCACGGTGAGGTTAACGTCGGCGTTGGCCACCACGGACGGGTATATCTTCGAGATGCCGAGCATCTGCAGGCGGGGTGCATGCTTCATCCGCTGTCCTCATCGTATACAAAGTAGTTACGTCGACAGACGCAATTAACATGCCACGCGAAGCGCCGGGTTGCGCGCCCTTTAAAACAGCACAGCGCACTGAATATGACATAAACGTCACCAAAAACGTGCGCGGTCTCCCTTCGGTTGTACACAAAAAGCGCGTGCGGTTGAGCACAGGGGTTGAGCACAGGGTTGAGCACAATTCCTGCTTATATAAGCGCGTGTATCCAACGGAGATCCAACAGATGTCATCCACCAGTTCCGCACGCCCACAAGGCAAACGCACCAACGCAGGCAAGGCCCAACCGGCCGCCCCGGCTGCGGGCAAAGTCGCGCCGCTCAAGCGCGGCACCACCGGCGTCGACATGCGCATCTACCGCGCCGTGGTCAACGCCGTCATGAGCCACCGCCTGCCACCCGGCACCCATCTGGGCGAAGCCGACTTCTGCGAGCTGTATCAGGTCAGCCGCACCACCGTGCGCAAGGCGCTGCAACGGCTGGCGCACGACCACATCATCGAACTGCGGCCCAATCGCGGCGCCGTCATCGCCTCGCCCACGCCGGAGCAGGCGCGCGACATCTTCGCCGCGCGTCGCGCCATCGAGCGCGAGATCATGCCGCTGGTGATACGCAATGCCACACCGGCTTCGCTGCGGCAGATACGCGCAGCCCTTGAAGATGAGGACCGGGCGCGCCGCACCGGCGACCGCGCCGGCTGGATACGTCTGGGCGGCGAGTTCCACATCCTGCTGGCCGAACTGGCCGGCAACCACGTGCTGCAACGCTTCATGGGCGAACTGGTGTCGCGCTGTTCGCTGATCATAGCGCTCTATGAAAAGCCCGGCGCACCGATGTGCGGCAACCACGAGCACCAGGACCTGGCGACCTTGATCGAGCAAGGACAAGTCGCCGAAGCGACGCACCTGATCGAGCACCACTTGCTGGAAATCGAAGCGCGCCTGCACCTGGACACCCCGCACAAAAAAGTGAACCTCGCCGAAGCGCTGTCGGATTTTTGAACGGGAAGGCAGGCATGTGGCCCGCAACTTGCTAGAAAAGACAACGAGATTGAATCCAATCGCCACACGAAATTGGATACAAAAATAGTTCGTTCATACCGCACCTTCACCCACTGACTGGAGTTCGCATGATGTCTCAACTCGTAACCCGCAACGCGGCAGCACTAATACTTCTCGCCGGCTGCGCCTGCGCCGCCCAAGCCGCCGATTGGAGCGACACCTACGTCGGCTACCGCTACGGCACCCGGTTCGCCGAGCCGTTCAACGACACCGACATCACCAAGAACATCGTCAACTTCAGCCACGTCTCGGGCTACAAATACGGCAAGAACTTCTTCAACGTCGACTTCCTGATGTCGTCGCACGACGACCCGTCGTCGGCCGGCGCGGCCAGCGGTGCGCACGAAGCGTACGCCGTCTACCGCCACACGCTCGACCTGGGCAAAATCAGCGGCAGCACGCTGGCCTTCGGCCCGGTGCGCGGCGTCGGCCTGACCGCCGGCTTCGACTACAACAGCAAGACCGACGCCGGCTACAACTCCAAAAAGCGCATGGTCGTCGCCGGCCCGACCCTGATGATGGACGTGCCGGGTTTCCTCGACATCAGCCTGCTCGCGCTATGGGAGAGCAACGCGCCGTTCAACACGTTCACCAACGTCGCCACGCCGCGCTACCGCTACGACACGCACGCCATGCTCACCGCCGCGTGGGGCATCCCGTTCAACATCGGCATTCCGCTGTCGTTCGAAGGCTACGCCAACTTCATCGACAAGAAAGGCAAGGACGAATTCGGCGGCGACACCGCGCGCGAGACCAACATCGACATGCAAATCATGTATGACGCCAGCGCCGTCGTCAGCGCGCCGAAGAACACCTTCAAGATCGGCGTGGAGTACCAGTACTGGAAAAACAAATTCGGCAATTCGGACAAGAACAACCCCGGCGCCACGGCCAGAACGCCGATGGTCCGCGCGGAATACCACTTCTAATCCACCCTCTTCAACGCTAAAGGAAACCGCATGATGAATCGTCGCACCATGATCGCGCTCGCCGCGCTGACCGCCGCCCTCGGCGCCACTGCCCTGCCCGCGCTGGCGGCAGAACCGCTGAAGATCGGTTTCGTCTACGTCGGCCCGGTCGGCGACGCCGGCTGGACCTACGCCCACGACCAGGGCCGCCTGGCGATGGAAAAGGCGCTGGCCGGCAAAGTCAAAACCACCTACGTGGAAAACGTGCCGGAAGGCGCCGACGCCGAGCGCGTGATCCGCAAGCTGGTCGCGGAAGGGAACAAGCTGATTTTCACCACCTCGTTCGGCTACATGAACCCGACCGAGAAAGTGGCCAAGTCCACGCCGGGCGTGGTGTTCCTGCACGCCACCGGCTTCAAGACCGCCAAGAACCTGGGCACCTACGAATCGCGCCTGTACGAGGGCGCGTACCTGGACGGCATCCTGGCCGGCAAAATGACCAAATCCAAGACGCTGGGCTTCATCGCCTCCTTCCCCGTGCCCGAAGTGATCCGCAACATCAACGCCTTCACGCTTGGCGCGCAAAGCGTAAATCCGGGCATCAAGACCAAAGTGATCTGGGTGAACTCGTGGTACGACCCGGCCAAGGAACGCCAGGCGGCGGAAACCCTCGTGGCGCAAGGCGCCGACGTCATGGCGCAGAACACCGACTCGCCGGCCACCTTGCAGGTCGCGCAGGAAAAAGGCGTGTACGCCTTCGGCTGGGACTCGGACATGTCGCGCTTCGCGCCCAAGGCCCACCTGACCGCGGCCACCAACGACTGGTCGGGCTACTACACCGATACCGCCAAAGCGGTCCTCGCCGGCACCTGGAAAACCGGCGACTATCGCGGCGGCCTGAAGGAAGGCATGGTCAAGATGTCGAAGTTGAACGCCGTGGTTCCCGCCGACGCAGCCAAAATCTTCGAGGAGAAAAAGGCGGCGATGACGGCAGGCACCTTCAACCCGTTCTCCGGTCCGATCAAGGACCAATCGGGCGCGGTCAAGTACGCGGCCGGCGTCGCCGTGCCGCTGAAGGACCTGCTGTCGATGAACTTCTACGTGCAGGGCGTGGACGGCGCGATTCCAAAATAGGGGCAACGGCGGGACGCTTTACGGTCCCGCCAACCGCGACACACATGACGACCGATCCCGTTTTATTCGACGACTGGCATCCGGTGGCGCTGTCCACGCGGATCGTGGCCGGCGCCGTCACCGCCAGCGACCTGCTGGACACGCGCATCGCCTTGTGGCGCGACAGCGCCGGCAACGTCCACGCATGGGAGGACCGCTGTCCGCATCGCGGCACGCGCCTGTCGATGGGCACAATCGACAACGACACGCTGCGCTGCGCCTACCACGGCTGGCGCTTCGACGGCGAGGGACGCTGCCGGCACATCCCCGCGCTGCCGTCGCTCCAACCCGACCAGCTCAAAGCGCGGGTCGGCGCCTTCCACACGCAGGAAAAATACGGGATGGTATGGGTTTGCATCGGGTCGCCTGCCGGATCGCCTGCCAGCTCTGGGCCGCCGCGCTTTCCAGAGTTCGCGGACGAGCGCCTGCGCAAGGTCTGGTGCGGCCCGTACGACGTGCAAAGCAGCGCGCCGCGCATCGTCGAGAACTTCCTCGACATGGCGCACTTCGCCTTTGTGCACGACGGCATACTGGGCGTGCCGGAACAGGCGGCGATCGCCGACTACACGGTCGAGACGTTCGACGATGCCGACTACGGCAGCGGCGTCTGGGCTAAACAATGCCGCGCGTGGCAGCCGCAGGCCAGTAAGGCCGCCACCGCCGGCAGCGACATCGATTACACCTACCGCGTGGTGCGGCCGCTGACGGCGATATTGACCAAGCATCCGCCGGGCGGCATCGTCGAAGCGATCGCGCTGTTGCCGCAGCCGCTGACCGAGACCACCACCCGCGTGTGGATCATCATGGCGCTCAACGATTTCAACTCCGACGACAACGCCCTGCGCGCCTTCCAGGACACCATCTTCCTGCAGGACCTGCCGATTTTGGAAAGCCAGAGCCCCGCGCGGCTGCCGCTGATTCCCGGCGCCGAAGTGTCGGTGGCATGCGACCGCATGTCGCTGGCCTATCGCAATTACCTCAAGCGGCAGAAACTGCGCTACGGCGTGCTGCGCGACGATTGATGCCCCGGCATCGGCCCGCCCTCAGCGGGCGGCGGACGCCAGCAATGTGAAATCGGCCCGGTAGTAGGTCCCCTCGGGCCCTTTGCCGGCCGGTTCCAGATAGAGCGCCAGCTTGCCGGTCACCGGGTGTTCGATCTCGTAGACCGCCGCCGGCAGCGCCGCGCCGGCACCGGCGAACAACAGCGAAAACTGGTCGAACTCCCTGGCCTGGTCGCGGCGCTTGACCTTCAACAGCGTCACGCTGGTGCCGCTGGTGCTGGCATACAGGTTGAAACTCTGCCCCGTGAGCGTCTGGTAGGTGGCGCCGCCCGGCTGCCGCGGCGCGGCCGCGAACGCGCTTGCCGCGTGCAGGCCGGCGCCGCCCAGCAAGGCGCCACCGGCGAAAATGAAGTTCCTGCGTTCCATGAAGATTCCCCAGTCAGGTTGCCGCTGGCGCGCCGGCGGCGCGCCATTCCATCGATTGATACAGGCCGCCATCGCCGGCGGCCTCGAAGCCCAGCCGCGCATACAGCGACCGCGCGCGGTTGGTGGGCAATACGCTCAGGCGCAACGGCAGCGCGTGGGCGCCGGCGCGCGTCATCAAGGCGCGCAGCAGGCCGGCGCCGATGCCGCGGTTGCGCACCTCCGGCAGCAGGCTGATATCGACCAGCCGCACGCCGGTTTCGTCGCAATCGACATACAGCCGTCCCACCGGCCGGTCGCCGTCGACCACCACGCTCACCTCCGCATGCGGAAAGCGCGCCAGGTATTGCTGCTGCTGGGCCGCGAACTGCATCGCGACGATGCGCTCGCGCAGCACCTCGTCGGCCAGCGCGGCCAGGTCCTGGCGCGTGCCGCGGTAAAGCCGCAGCATGAATTCCGCATCCTGCGGCGTGGCCGGGCGTAGCGTGATGGCGCTCATCGGCTCACCAGCGCGCCGGAAAAATGCCCTGCGTGGCGATGATGAAATTGACCTCGAGGTAAGGCTGCAGGTTGTTGTGCGGCTGGCCGCCACCCGCCACCGAGATCGGATTGGCGGCCATCGGCGCCAGGTTGCTGGGCGCCCGGTAGGGGGGCGTCGGCGACGACACGCCGGCCGGCAGGTTGCCCGCCGGCGAGGTGCTGGTGGCCGCCTGCGAAGTGGCGCGCAGCTGGTGGCCGTGGGACGGAAGCTGCGGCGTCTGCAGGCTGACGCTGGCGCTGCCGCTGCGCTCGCCCAGGTCGCGCGGCGTCAGCCCGGGACCGTCGCCGGTGCCAAGCGGCAGGCGCTGGCGCAGGTCCGGCAGGGCGAAGTTGTTCTTGCCGTCGCCGCCATAAGAAGTGCCCAGCAGCGCGAACAGCGCCGTGTTTTGCGAGATCGGCAAGAACTGGCCGTTGCACAAGGCCCACCCGGACGGGGCGAAGTTACCGCTGAACATGCGGATTTCGGCGATGAATGGATCTGACATGGTCGGTCCTAGTAAGGTGACGGAAACTCGCCAAACAGCGCAATGATGAAATTGATCGCCAGGAAAGGCGCCATGTTGTCGTGCGGCTGGCCGCCGCCCTCCGGCCGCACGGCACCCGCGTACATCGGCGTGAGCGCGGTGGGCGCGCCGTACAGCTTGGGCTTGGGCTGCGGCGTGCCGGGCACGTAGGCGCCGGTGGTGATGTCGAGCGCGGCGCCGGCCTTGGCCGGGGCCGCCGTGCTTGCGCCGACAGCGTGGGTGTGGTCCGGCATCTGGGCGGCCGTCAGCGTCACCGTTTCCGCGCCGCCGTGGTCGCCCGGCAGGTAGTCGTACCCGGCGTTCGCGCCGACATGAACCGGCACCCGGCCGCGCAGGTCGGGCAGCGCGAAGGTTTGCTGGCCATCGCCGCCGTAGGTGGTGCCGATCAGCGCGAACAGCGCGTCGTTCTCATTGATCGGTAGCACCGCGCCGTCGCAGAACCGCCACCCGTAGGGAGGGAAATTGCCGGCGAAGATGCGGATTTCGCCAATATAAGGTTGGGACATGGAGGACTCCGGCCGCGGTCAGAAGTGGGAAGGGTAAATGCCCGACAGGCAGATGCCGAACGTGCTGGTGGCATACGGCTGCATATTGTTGTGCGGCGCCCCGCCGCCGGCCGGCGCCACGGCCAGCGCGCCGAGCGCGGCGCTGCCATCGGCCGGACTGAACATGTTGATGGCGCCGGCCGGCACCGACGACAGCACCGCGCCGCCCGGCGCCGGCGTATGGCCCGGATTGCCCGGCGCCTCGGCCAGCAGCGCGTGCCGGTGGGCCGGCATCTCCGCCAGCGTCAGCGTGTGGCTGACGGCGCCGCCGCGCTGGCCAGGGGTGCCGTCCGCCGTGTGCATCGGCGCGCGCCCGCGCAGGTCGGGCAAGGCGAAGGTGGTTTGTCCGTTGCCGCCATAGTAGGTGCCAAGCAGCGAAAACAGCGCCTGGTTGCTATTGATCGGCAACAGCTGGCCGTTGCAGGCGGCCCAGCCTTTCGGCACGAAATTAAACGAAAACATGCGGATTTCTCCGAGGAAGGCTTCGGACATGGCGACTCCGGCGTGGTGGACTTAGAAAGACCGCTGTTGGCGTTGCTTGAGGGCGAGGCCGATCAGGCCCAGGCCCAGCACCAGCATCGACACCGACGCCGGTTCCGGCACGGTGCCGACCCCGACCCCGGTCTGCACCAGTGAAATATTGTCCAGCTGGTTATAGGCGAAGTAGTTGCGGTTGCCAAAGCTGAGCAAGCCGAAAGTGCCGTTGCCCAGCAGGCCGGTGATGGTGAAATGCTGCCAGTCGTGGCTGACGTCGGTCTCGCCGAACACCTGCGCGCCGTTGAACAGGACCAGGGCCTCGGTGTCGGCCGCCTCGACCGGATCGGCTTGCACTTGCAAATCGAATTCCAGCGTATAAATGCCGTTCACCGCCGTGGCGACCTGCTGGCTGATGTAGCCGAGGTTGTCGTAGGCCGATTCGCTGAAGACCTGGTTCAGCGTCGGCACGGCGGCGCTGTAGTCGGGGCCGACGAATTGACCGCTGGGGTCGCCGCTCGAGGTCCAGCCCAGCAGGGTGGCGGTTTCAAAATCGCCGTTCTGGACCAGATTGACGGCGGCGTGGACCGGCGCCGCGCACAGCGACGCCACGCAGATTAACGCGGTGAGAATTTTGGACATTGTGCGCCTTTTTGTTTAACATCAGGGATGAACGCTGAGGCACATCATACCGGCGAAGAATTATCAAAATGACATAATATTATTTGATGAAATTATGCTATCTGATAGCATTTTTATATGACTTAGCCGATGACCACAGCCACGCCGCAAGACCACGAATTCCTCAGCCGCGTGCTGGCGCTGGCGCAACGCTCGCGCGACGAAGGCCACCATCCGTTCGCCGCCATGGTGGTCGCCGCCGACGGCGAGGTCATCGCCGAGGCGATGAACGCCTCCAGCAGCGACCGCACCGCGCACGCGGAGATGAACGCGCTGCGCATGGCGTCGCAACGCCACAGCCCCGCGCAACTGGCCGGCGCCACCTTGTACGCCAACGCCGAACCGTGCGCGATGTGCGCCGGCGGCACCTACTGGAGCGGCGTCGGCCGCGTCGTCTACGCGATGTCGGAAGCGAGCCTGCTGCAACTGACCGGCAGCGATCCCGAAAATCCGACCTTGTCGCTGCCGTGCCGCGATGTCTTCGCGCGCGGCCAGCGGCCGACCGAGGTCATCGGTCCGCTGCGCGAGGACGAGGCGCGCGCCGCCCACGCCGGCTTCTGGCAAAAATAGAAACCCGAGGGCAACGATAGCCTCGGGCTGCCTATTTTCAACGTAGTGACTTGGTTGATCCGTCGTAAAGCTGCGCTTGCGCGACGGTCTAGTCTTGAAGTCATGCAGGCCGGTCCGGTCTGCCATTTCAAGGAGTCGCCATGTTCTCACTTCAACTATCCCACCTCTTCTCGTCGCGCCTGATGCGCCCCCTGGCCCTGCTGGCCGTGGCAGCGCTGTCGGCACCGGGCGCCGCGCTCGCCAGCAGCCCGTGGACCGGCAGCGGCTCGATGGGCGCGATCGACGAGTCGTGCTACCTCGCCGTTCAGATGGACAATTCCGAGGCAAGGCTTGTTCCCGGCCTGCTGTTGCCGTGCAAGATACGCTATCAGGTCACCGACTCGTTCGGCAGCTTGTCCACCGCCACGCTGGCGATGTTTGCGCACATCCGTGACAACAGCGTTACCGCCGGCAAAGTGGTGGTGCGTCTTTACGAGTATCCCAACGGCGGCGGCACGCCGGCCGGCAACCTGATGGCGACGATCGACAGCGATATGCTGGCCGGCACGCCGATCGCGGCCACCGGCTTCACGCGCTACCGCTTCCCTGCGGCCTGCGCCGGCGCCATGAATTTGAACTTCACGGCCAACACCTATTGGATCGAGGTCGACATGACGCCCGCCCTGCTGCCGGCCCTGCCCGGCTTAGCGATCGGATCGCTGCAACTGCGCAATTGCAGCTGATGCAGCTGCCTCGGGGGCGCGCCGCATCGTCGCGCGGCCGCCCTCTTCCAACCGTTCAATTAATGCCATCTGGCATACATTGCACACTTACCGTTTCAACAAAATTACCAGCAAAAACAAACACTTAACTCGCCAAAACGATGTTTCCTGGCGACAAAATCGCATCGCACAATAGAAGGTGTTTGATTAATTCGGACATTGGGATCAAAGTGTCAACCTGAGCCGTGCATCCACCGATGACGGGGAGACAACCATGAACCTTTCACATCCGATCTTACTGACAGCGCTGCTGGCCACCGCCGGCGCCGGCGCCCAAACCCCGCAAGTGGAAACGCCCACACCCGCCGTCCGCGCGGCGTCCGCCGCAGGCGTGGCGACGCCGTATTCGGTGCCGCGCTCGATGCGCCAGCCGCAGCGCGACATCGCGCCCGGACCGGTGCTGCTGCGCTTCACCACGGTGCAAAAGCTGAAGAAACGTTTTGAGGACGCCGACGCCGACCACAGCGGTACGTTGAACCGCGAAGAGGCGCGCAATGCCGGCCTCGGCGTGGTCGACAAGAATTTCGACAGCATCGACACCGCGCAGCGCGGCAACGTCAGCTTCGACGACCTGAACGCCTACCTGATCCAGCGCCGCGAAGAATCCGGCTCGCGCTGAACACGCCGACAAGTCCTCAGGCCGGCGGCGCGTCCCTGCGCGGCAAGGTCAGGCTGAACACCGCGCCCTCGCCCGGGATGCTGGCGACGGTCAACGTGCCCTCGTGCACCTCGGCCAGCTCGCGCGAAATATACAAACCCAATCCCAGCCCCGACGGCACCTCGTTGCCGACGCCGCGCTCATACGGTTCGAAGATTTTGGCCTGCTGATCGGGCGCGATGCCCGGACCGTGGTCGCGCACGTCGACCCGCACCGCATCCTGCCCGACCACCAGCGACACCGCCACCGGCTGCTGCGCGCCGTAGCGCAGCGCGTTGGTCAGCAGGTTGACGACGATCTGCTCGATGCGGAACTCGTCCCACCAGCCGCTGACCGGCGTGTCGGCGTCCAGGCTGATGCTGCAGCCGGCCGTGTTGGCCTGCGGCGTGAGGTCGTGCACCACGCGCCGCAGCAGGCCCGACAGCTCCACCCAGCCCGGCCGCAGCGACAGCTTGCCGCTGCGGATGCGCGAGACGTCGAGCATGTCGTCGATCAGGCGGATGATGCTCTGGATCTGGCGGTCGTCGCGCGCCACCATGCGCTGCAATTGCTCGGCGCCGAAGGCGGCCATGTTGCCGCGCTCGAGCTGCATCTTGCGCAGCTGCGTTTCCAGGTACAAGGTGTTGAGCGGCGTGCGCATCTCGTGCGACACCATCGACATGAACTCGTCGCGCATCGACAGCGCCCGCTGCAACTGCGTCTGCGCCGCGTTCAGCTCGGCCAGGGTGGCCTCCTGCTTCTGCCGCGCCAGCTCCAGCGCCTGCACCTGGCGCCGGGTGGCCTCGCGCTGCTCGTACAACTGGACAAAGACCTCGACCTTGCTGCGCACGGCGCGCGAGTCGAGCGGCTTGTAGAGCACGTCGACGGCGCCGGCCTCGTACCCCTTGAAGGAATAATTGAGTTCCTTGCCGGCGGCGGTGACGAAGACGATCGGGATTTGCCGGGTGCGCTCGGTGCCGCGCATCAGCTCGGCCAGTTCGAAGCCGTCCATGCCGGGCATCTGCACGTCGAGGAAGGCCATCGCGAAGTCGTGCTGCAGCAGCAAGGCCAGCGCCTCCTCGCCGGAGCCGGCCTGGAAGATCTCGCGCCCGGCGCCACGGATGACGGCGTTGAGCGCTTGCAGGTTTTCCGGCAGATCGTCGACGATCAGCAGTTTGGTCGGGTGCTCGGCTTGCATCAATTATTCTCCAGCATCAACAGCATTGTGTGTATCGCGTCCAGCGGCAGGACCAGGTCCGGCGTCCGCAGACGGATTGCTTCTTTCGGCATCGTGGCCACCTCGGCCTCGTCCGGGTCCTGCACCACGGTCAGGCCGCCGGCGCGGCCGATGGCGGCCAGGCCGGCGGCGCCGTCCTGATTGGCGCCGGTCAATAAAATGCCCAGCAAAGCCGGGCCGTAGGCGTCCGCCGCCGACTCCATGAGGAAATCGATCGCGGGACGGGCGAAGTGCAGCGGCGCCTCGCAGCTGAGCGAAAAGCTGCGGTCCGACTCAACCGACAAATGGTAGCCGGAACCGCCAAAGTATAGCGTCCCGGACGACAGCGGTTCCTTGTCGGCCGCCTCGCGCACCGGCAGGGCCATGCGCTGGCGGAACACATTGGCCAGCTGGCTTTGGCGGTTCTCCGGCAGGTGCAGCAGCGCCACCAGCGGCCGGCCATAACCGGCGGGCAGGCCGGGCAGCAGCTTGAGCAGCGCGCCAACGCCGCCGGCCGAGGCGCCGATCACCACCGCCTCGATGGTGCGGCCGGCCAGCGCGGCGGCGATCGCCGCCGTCGCCGCCGCCTTGGCCGGCGCACCCGATGGCGAACCCGATGGTCCCGTCGTCGGCTTCATTTCTAACGCTTCCTGAACAGCCGCTCGCGCTTTTGCACCGGTTCGAAACTGGGTGCGTAGGCGGAAAAATCGATGCTTTCCTTGCTGCCGAGGCCGAGAAAACCGCGATGGCACAGCGATTCGTGGAACAGTCCGAACGCGCGCTCCTGCAACCTCTTTTTGAAATAGATCATCACGTTGCGGCAGCTGATCAAATGGGTCTCGGCGAACACGGCGTCGGTCGCCAGGCTGTGGTCGGCGTAGGTGACGTTCTCGCACAGCGAACTGTCGAACAGGGCAGCATTATAGGCCGCCGTGTAGTAGTCGGAAAAGCTGCGGGTGCCGCCGGCGGCCTGGTAATTGGCCGTATATTCCTGCATGGCGTCGAGCGGGAAAACGCCCTTGCGCGCCTTCTCCAGCGACTGCGGATTGATGTCGGTGGCGTAGATCATGCTGCGCTCGAGCAAGCCTTCCTCCCGGAGCAGGATGGCCATCGACACCACCTCTTCGCCGGTGCTGCAGCCGGCGATCCAGATCTTCAGCGACGGATAGGTGCGCAGCACCGGCACCACCTGCTCGCGCAGCGCCTTGAAATAGCTGGGATCGCGGAACATCGACGTCACCGGGATCGTCAGGTATTGCAGCAGCTGGCTGAACGCGGCCGGCTCGTGCATGATGCGCGCCTGCAGCGCCGAGATGCTGGCGCATTCCATTTCCTTGAGCGCATGCAGCACGCGGCGCTTTTGCGAGGCGCCGGTGTAGTCGCGGAAATCGTAGCTGTACTTCATGTAGATGGCTTCCATCAACACTTTGAGCTCGATGTCGGTGTCGCTATGTTGCATGCGTGGTCCTCCGCTTCATCAGGCGCGCTCGCCGTTGGGCATCCACACCCGCAGCAGGGAATACAGGCGCGACAGGTCGATCGGCTTGGCCAGGTAATCGCTGGCGCCGGCGGCGAGGCACTGCTCCTGGTCGTCCTTCATCGCCTTGGCGGTGATGGCGATGATCGGCAGACGGGCGAAGCGGGCGTCGGCGCGGATATGGCGCGTCGCCTCCAGGCCGTCCATGCCGGGCATCATTACATCCATCAGCACCAGGTCGATGTCCGGATTCTGGTCCAGCTTTTCGATCGCCTCGAAGCCGTTGCGGCCGACCTCGACCAGCACGCCCTTCTGCTCCAGCGCGCTGGTCAGCGCGAAGATGTTGCGCACGTCGTCGTCGACCAGCAAGATGCGGCGGCCTTCGAACACGCGGTCGCGCGAGCGCACCGTGCGCAGCATGGTCTGGCGCTCGGACGACAGGTCGGCCTCGACCTTGTGCAGGAACAAGGTCACCTCGTCGAGCAGGCGCTCCGGCGAGCGGGCGCCCTTGATGATGATCGAGCGCGAATACTTGTGCAGGTCGGCCTCCTCGGCGCGCGACAGGTTGCGGCCGGTGTAGACGATCACCGGCGGGAACGCCGCCAGCTGCTCGCCGGACATGCGCTGCAACAGCTCGTTGCCCTGCATGTCGGGCAGCTTCAGGTCGATGATCATGCAATCGAACACGGTGGTGCGCAGCAGCGCCAGCGCCTCCTCGCCGCTGCCGACGTCGACGATGTCGACATCGTCGTCGGAGATCAGCTGCACCACGCTGTCGCGCTGGCGGTCGTCGTCCTCGACCAGCAGCACGCGCTTGATCTTTTGCGTCAGCTTGGTCTCGATGCGGCGGAACACTTCCATCAACTGATCGCGCGTGGTCGGCTTGAGCGCGAAACCGATCGCGCCCAGGTGCAGCGCGGCCTCGCCGGCATCCGAGCCGGACACCACGTGCACCGGAATGTGGCGGGTCTGGGCGTCGTCCTTGAGCATTTGCAGCACCGACAGGCCGGAGCGGTCCGGCAGGCGGATATCGAGCAGGATCGCGTTCGGACGGTGCAGGCGCGCCAGCTCCAGGCCCTCGTCGGCGTCGAACGCGACCAGGCAGCGGTATTGCTTTTCGTGCGCCAGGTCGTACAGGATGCGGGCGAAGGTGGGGTCGTCCTCGATCACCAGCACCGAGCGGGCGTTGTCGGCGCCGGGCGGCAATTGCTCGCGGTCGTCGTCGAAGGCGCGCACGCGCGGCGGCGCCTCTTCGGTACCGTCGTCGCCGCGGGCCGGCGGCGACGTCGCGGCGATCGCCAGGCCCAGCGACGTGGCCGCGTAGGCGCCGACGCCGCCGCCACCATTGTCATCCATGCTGGCCGGCGCGCTGGCGCTGCCGACGCGCGGTCCCGGCTCCGGCGCGGTCCAGCGCAACGGCATGGTCAGGGTGAAGCAGCTGCCCTTGCCCGGTTCGCTGACCAGGCTAATCGCGCCGCCCAGCAGGTGCGCCAGGTCGCGCGAGATCGACAGGCCCAGGCCGGTGCCGCCGTACTTGCGGCTGGTGGTGCCGTCGGCCTGCTGGAAGGCGTTGAAAATGCCTTGCTGGTCTTCCTGGCGGATGCCGATGCCGGTGTCCTGCACCGAGAAGCCGACCGCGCCGTCGCCGGCGGCATGCACGGCCAGGGTGATCTGGCCGTTGCTGGTGAACTTGAGCGCGTTCGACAGCAGGTTTTTCAGTATCTGTTCCAAGCGCTGGCGGTCGGTGACCATGTGCGTGGCCAAATCGTCGGCCACCTGCACGTGGAAGCCCAGTTTCTTTTGCTGGGCCAGCGGCTCGAACACCATCGCCATGCCTTCGACCACGTGGCGCAGCGACAGCTGCTCCGGCACCAGCTCCAGCTTGCCCGCCTCGACCTTGGAGATGTCGAGGATGTCGTTGATCAGGTTCAGCAGATCGTTGCCGGCCGAGTAAATCGTGTTGGCGAAGCGCACCTGCTCGTCGTTCAGGTTGCCGGCGGAGTTTTCCGACAGCAGCTTGGCCAGGATCAGCGAACTGTTCAACGGCGTGCGCAGCTCGTGCGACATGTTCGCCAGGAACTGCGACTTGTACTGGCTGGCGCGCTCCAGCTCGCGCGCGCGCTCCTCCAGGTCCGACTGCGCCTTGACCAGCGCGGCGTTTTTCTGGTCCAGCGCGGTGCCCTGCTCGGCCAGTTGCTCGTTGGTCTGTTCCAGTTCGGCCTTCTGGTTCTCCAGGCTGGCCTGCGATTCCTCCAGCACGCGCGACTGCTCTTCCAGTTCCTCGTTGGCGGTGCGCAATTCCTCCTGCTGCACCTGCAATTCCTCGTTGAGCTGCTGGGTCTCCTCCAGCACTTCCTGCAAGCGCTGGCGCGACTGGCTGGCCTCGATGGCGTTGCCGATGTTGCCCTTGACCAGGGTGAGGAAATCCATGTCGCGCACCGCGATTGGACGCAGCAGGCCGATTTCAACCACGCCGTTGATCTGGCCGTCGTTGTCGAGCGGCGCCAGCAGCACGCTGGCCGGCGTCCCGGCGCCCAGGCCGGAGGCGACCTGGATGTAATCGGCCGGCACCCGGTCGAGGCGGATCAGGCGGCGTTCCAGCGCGGCTTGCGCCACCAGGCTCTCGCCGGACTTGAGCTGCTGGTCGCGCCGTTCCCACTCGGCGCTGAAGCCGTACGACGCCACGCGGCGCAGGCTGCCGTCCGGGTTGCGCAGATACAGCGCGCCAACCACCGCGTTCATGTAGCGCGCCAGGAATTGCAGCAGCACCGCCGACAATTGCGGCAGGGCCAGCTGGCCGATGCCCTGCTGCGCCAGCTCGCTCTGGCCGGTGCGCAGCCAGGCTTGCTGCTGCAACAGATCGGCGTGTTCGGTGTGCTGCAGCAGCACGGCGTTATAGGTTTTCGAGAGGCCCAGCAGCTCGCGCCGCCCGAACCATGCCAGCGCGCCGCCCACGCCCAGGGTCAGCAGCAGGTAGACCACCGCCACGCTGATGGTGACGCTGCGCGCCGAGGCGTTGCGGTCCTGGCGCATGCGCATCTCGACCTCGAGAAAAGCGTCGAGCTGGCGGCGGATCTCGTCGAACTGGTTCTTGCCGCGTCCGGTCTTGACCGGGCCGGTCACATCGCCGTTGGCGGCGCGCAGCCGTATCATTTCCTGCGCGTATAAATCCCATTGCCGGTGCTGAGCCTCGATCAGGCGCAGCCGGTCGACCTGGGCATGGTTGTCTTCCACCAGTTTCGCCAGGCTGGCCAGGCTGGAGGCCACCTTCGGCTTGGCCAGCACATAGGGCTGGAGGAAGGATTCGTCGCCGGCCAGCATATAGCCGCGCAGGCCAGTCTCCATATCGACCATTTCCTTGCTGATCTCGCTAGCGTTGCCGATCACGCGCTCGCTATGCTCGACCCAGTTCATGGTCGTGACCAGATATACCAGCAGCACAACGAACACGCCGGCGCTGACCACGCCGGCGGCCAGCGGCAATGTGATGTTGCGGGCAAGAATACGACGGAAAGCTGCGTCGTCGAGGGTTTTAGTGGGCATGGCACGGACCAAGATAACTGGAGAAGCAAGATTTTATCTCAAATACAAGTTTAACCAGAGCGTCACTCCAACCGTGCGTGGGGGAAATAACATGGTCCCCACGCACATCTTGTTACGCCGTCCGGACCGCCGCCGGCGCCGCTGTCGATGCGGGCATCGAATTGGCCGCCGATGTACTTGCCGCCTCGTGCCAGATGACGCCGTCGGCGCGCACCGTGGTGCGGTTCAGGATACGGCGCGACTGCGGGCTGATCGGCGTCGCCTTGTGCGCCACGTGCAGGTTGTCGGCCACCACCACGTCGCCCGGCAGCCAATGGTGGCGGTAGGTCGCGCCGTCACGCGAATAATGGCGATCGACGGCCTGCATCAGCGCCTGCGAGCGGTCAGGGTCGTATCCCAGCACGCCGCCCGTCAGCCCCAGGTTCAGATACAGCGCGGGAATTCCGGTTTTCGGATGCTTGAGCACCAGGGGATGGACCACGCCGTTGCGATGCGCGGTATTAAGACCATCGAACTCCTGGCGGATATCGTCGTCCAGCTCGGCATAGGCGCGTTGCAGGTCGGTGAACAGCGTATCGCCGCCCTCGCTGGCCTGCGCCACCGAATACCACAAGCTAATCGGTGTCGGATCGGCGCGGAAGGAGCCGTCCGAATGCCAGTAGCGGCCCACTTCGACGTGGCCGTCCTCCGGCCGGCTGGCGACGCGGAAGATTTCCTCGAGGCCGTCCAACTGGCCGCGCATGGTGGGGAAGGTCTCCAGTGTGCCGAACAAGCCGGTCGCGGCGATTTGTTGCTGCGGCGTCAAGGTCTGGCCGCGGATGACCAGCAGGCCGTGCTCGAGCAATGCCGAACGCAGCAGCTTGGCCGTGCCGGGACCGGCGTCGCGCAGGTCCAAGCCTTCGATGATGGCGCCAAAGCCGACGGGGAGCGGGGTGATATTCATGTGGCCTCCTAAGCCTGAAATGTATGAAATCAATATATAGGCACCATGCGCTGATGATAATATGAATGGATTCGCATACACCTTTGCGCTGGACGCAACGCCACCATGGACAGATTCGCCGAACTGAAAGCCTTTTGCCTGGTCGCCAGCAATGGCGGCTTTTCGGCGGCCGCGCGCCAGCTGGGCGTGGCCACCTCGTCGGTGACGCGGCTGGTAGATTCGCTGGAGCAGCGCCTCGGCGCGCCGCTGCTGAACCGCTCGACGCGCAGCATCACCTTGACCGACAGCGGCCGCGCCTACGTCGAGCACGCCACGCAAATCCTCGCCGCGCTGGATGAGGCCGACGACGCCGCCGCCGGTCGCGACGCCGAGCCCAGCGGCGTGCTGCGCATCGCCGCCCCGGTCACGCTGGCGGTGCGCTATATCGCCCCGCTGCTGCCCGAGTTCGCGCGCCGCCATCCCAAGGTCACGCTGGACGTGCGGCTGAGCGACAACTACATTAATTTGGTCGAGGAGGCGGTCGACGTCGCCATCCGCATCGGCAGTCCGCAACAGCAGCCGCACCTGATCGCGCGCGAACTGGCGGCGCATCGGCGGCATATTTGCGCCAGTCCCGCTTATCTCGCAAGGCATGGTGCGCCGCAGACGCCGGCCGAGCTGGCGCAACACAACTGCCTGCAGTTTTCCTACGGCGCCAATCGGCACAGCTGGCGGTTGCGGCGCGACGGCGAGCAGGCCGACATCGACGTGCAAGGCAGCCTGAACGTGAATAACTCGGAAATGCTGCGCCAGGCGGCGCTGGGAGGGGTGGGATTGGCGCTGCTGGCCGACTGGCTGATCCGCGACGATCTGGCCGCCGGCGCCTTGCTGCCCGTGCTGCCGGAGTACGACGCCAACCCCGGCGACATGGATGTGGTGATCCACGCGGTGTATCCGGCCAGCCGCCGGGGCTCGACAAAGATCCGTGTCTTCACCGACATGTTGGCGGCGGCGTTGGCGCGCGAGGATCTTAGTTGAACAGCTTTTTCAGCTTCTCGCCGACGTTGATTTTGTTGTTGGACGGCGTAGCCGCCTGGACGGTTGGATCCGCCGCCGCCAGCCATACCAGCTTGGGCTCCGACTGCACTGGTGACCGCAACTTCAGATATGCCTTGAAGTCCCCGGGGTGAATCATCACGCCGTCTTCGCGCACCAATTGCGGCGTCCCCGTGACTTTAACGCCAGCCACCTTCATCAGCGACGACAGGTAGTGCACGTCGCGCTCAGCCTTCGCGGCATCGATGCCGCACTGGCGTGGCGCCGGCAACTCGTCGGTGGCCCAATAGTGTTTCCACGCCTGCCCATTGTCCGGTGCGCACCAGATCTGGGACACGCCTTGCCATGCCTCCTGCCCGCCGGCCTTGATGGGCCGCAACGACGACGGCACTACATAGAACGCGAGGTTATTGTTGGGACCCACTTTGCTGAACTGCTGTTCGAACATCTTGCAATACCCGCAGTCGAGCGCGGAAAACATCAGCATCTTGCGGCCGCCGCCGTCGCCATAGGTGACCTTGATCAGCTTGTCGTATTCGATCGCCGACATCATCTCGGCGCGCAGCGCGTCGCGTTCCTGCGGGGTGATCGGACGCGGCTGCGCGCCGCTGGGCGAATACACCCGCATCTCATTAACGTCGCCCCACAGCGTACCGGCTTCGTTGACGAAGCCGGCGAACTCGCCCTTGGAAGTGGTCAGCACATACATGCCGCGCACCAGCGACGGCGTCGCCTGCGTGGTCTTCTGGTCGAAACTTGGAGCCAGCCTGGCGGTTGCGGCGTTGGCAAACAAATTCTGCACGGCGGAGCGTCCGTCGGCCAGCGCCGTCGCCGGCAACGCCGCGATGATGGCCGCTACGCATGCCGCGCGCCCGACGGCGCGTCCATAACCCGATAACGTCGATTGTGACCGCTTGCTCGCCGACCCGCCCATAACTTCCCCTTTTGATTGAAATTTGCCGGCGCGCACGCTTCGAGGGATCGAAACATCAACGCGAAACATAGCAATAATAAATTATTGCATATTTAACCAAATTAGACCGTTCGGCAGTGGCGCTGCGACGTCAGCGTCCGGACTTGCCCGCCTTGGGCGGCGCGACGATGGGCTTGATCGTGCAGATCGGATTCTTCGGATCGGCGCAGCACGTCAACAGCTGGTTCAGCGATTCCAGGTTGGCCTGCTCCCAGAACTCCTTGCTTTGATCGTTGTTGACCGGCATCCAGTGGCTCAACGGATAGCTGTTGGCCAGCGCGTTGCCGCCCTTTGCCGGTATTTTACCGGCGGCCATCGGCACGAATTGCGAGCAGCTTGCCTGGTCGCCTATGCGGTGGCAACCGATGCAAGTGTTGTCGCGCGTGCTGATGCTATTCGAATGCCACTGCGCGAACTCCTTGCCGACGTTGCTGTAGCGGCCCAGCGGATCGGCTGGCAACAGATACTTGAGCTGGCCGATCCACGGGCTGTACATGAAGGGATCGGCGTCGTGGCAGCTCAGGCAGTTTTTCGACGCGGTGGCGGCCGGCGTCCACCAGAACTGGCCGGAGGCAATGCGCTGCGGCGGCGGCGCCTTTTCGTTGGGCGGCGGCACGCGCGAGGCGTCGAAGCCGGTCTTCTGGCCCGGCTTGCCCTCGGCGTGGAACCAGCAGGTGTCGCCGGTATCGACATTGTGGGCGACGATGTCGACCTCGTCGAAGAACTTGCTGTTCGGATCGCGCAACTGTTCGCGCCGGCACATGGCCGAGATTTGCGTCTTGCCGTAGGACAGATTGAGCAAGCGGGAATACGGCGTGCACTGGCCGAACGAATCGCCGGGATACGGCAGCAGCGCCGGCCGGTCGCACGTCATGCCGGGCTTGTACTCGGTCGGCGTCTTGCCATCGACGGTGATCGGCACGATGCTGCCGTCCAGGCAATCGAAGGCGGGAATCTGGCCGATCATGTCGGCGCACACCTGGCCGTACTCGACGGCGCTTTGCTTGCTGTATTTGCTGACGGCGGCGGCCTTGGGCGCGGCTTGCGCCATGCCCATCGTGGCGGCCAGCAACAGCGCCGGGATCAAGGACAGCAGCGAAGGCAGGCTCATAATTGCACCCCGCCACCCAGCGTATAGGGCAAGGCCACCTTGCGGATCGCCTCCATATAGCGCACGTAGCCGGTGCAACGGCACAGATTGCCGCCGACCCAGGTCTCCATGACCTCGTCGAGCTGCGAGGCCGGCACCGGCGCCCGCTTCAGATGCGACAGCATGGCGGTGGCCGCCATCAAAAATCCGGGCGCGCAGTAGCCGCACTGGAAAGAGAAATTTTCCAGGAAGGCTTGCTGCAACGGCGCCAGCGCCTGTTCCGAACCCAGGCTTTCGACCGTGTAGATCGAGATGTTCTCGACCGCGCTGACCGGCGTCGAGCAGGACAGCGTCTTCTCCAGGACATCGTCGCCACCTTCACGGGTGGCGACGGTGCAGGCGCGGCAAACGCCGATGCCGCAACAGAATTTGGTGCCGGTCAGGTCCTGTCGCTCATGCAGGAAATCGATCAGTGCCATGTCGGCGTCGCCGGCGTCGGCCTGCACGGGTTGGTCGTTGATGTGAAAACGGATGGGCTGTGTCATTTCAGGGACTCCAGGACGGCGCGGGCGGTGACCGGGGTCGTCGTATAGCGTTTGCCGCCGGTGGCCATCGCCAGCGCGTTGAGGATGGAAGGACCGATCGGGCACATCACCGCCTCGGCGATGCCGCGCGCGGTGGTCTCGCCCGGCGCCGGCGGCAGCACGATCAATTCCTGTTGCGGAATATCGGTCGAGCGCGCGATGGCGTAGCGGTTCAGGTTCCAGGTGCCGTTGCCCGGCCCGCTGCGGTCGTTCGGACAATGCTCGAGCAACACGTTCCCCAGCGCCATCGCGATCGCCCCCTGCGACTGGCCGGACACCATCTGCGGGCAATGCTGGACGCCGGCGCTGAGCACCGACACCACCGACTCGACCGCGATCACGCCGGTACGCGGCTCGATCGTGGCCGCCACCAGCGAACCGCAAGGCGCGTAAGTGGTGCGGCCGAACCGGAAGTTGATCAACGGCGGGTTGACCACCTGGCCGCGCGCAATCGGCTGCAAGGTATCGACCGTCAGGCCCATGGCGACATAGTCGAGCGGCAAGGTCGTGGCGCCGCTGCGGAAGGTGAACGGCGCCGTGGCAAAACCGCCGACATAGCTGGCGTGCACCACCGCCACCATCGGCAGGCGCATGCGCGTGGCCTGCTTGACCAGCGCCGACCACGGCAGCGACTTGACGCCCTCGGCGTGCAGCCGGTTGTCCTTCCAGCGCAACGCGGCGGCCGGCACCTCCCGCCCCCAGATGGCGTTGGCCGCCGGCAGCAAGGTCTGCAACACCAGCGCCAGCCCCGCCTGCTCCACCACGTGGTACTGGTAGAAAGCGCCCAGGCAGGCGCTGGCCGAGCCGGACGCCTTGAGCACGTAGTTTGGCGGCACCGGCGCAGGCGGCTTGGGCAGGCTGGTGGTCAGGTTCAGCGAGTCGAACAGCTGTGTCTCGCCCATGTTGATGCTGTTGGCGTTGCGTCCGAGGTAGGACGCCGGCGCCAGGCCGAGCGCTGTGGCGGCGCCATTGCCCATATCGATATAGGGGGTGTAGATGGTGATGGTGCCGGTCGGCTCGATTTGCACGGCGCCGAACATGCCGTCGCCGGAGGTGCCGTAGGCCTCGTTCGACAGCGCGAAGCCGACGCCGTACAGCAGCCCCTGGCGCTGCCTGGCCTGCTGCGTCAGCTTGCGGTTTTGCCACAGCGGATGCCGCTCCAGGCGCTGCAACATCTCTTCCAGCTGCAGGTCCTGCAGGATCGGCGCGCCCGTCACGGTGGCGCCACGGCCCTTGCCCAGCAGGTTGCGGCGGCGCAGCTCGAAAGGATCGATGTTGAGCGCCTGCGACGCTTCGTCGAGCAGGGTCTCGATCGCCATGAAGGCCTGCGGCCCGCCGAAGCCGCGCTGCGAACCGCCCATCAACTGCGGCGTTTGCATCGACCTGGCGTTGGCGATCGCGCGCGGAATGTTGTAGCAGCTCATCGAACTGAGCGCGGCCAGTTGCGCGACAAACGGCGTCAGGTTCATCTGATCGCCGCCGTTGAGCGTGAAATCGCAACGCAACGCCTGGATCTTGCCGTTGGCGTCCACCGCCAGGGTCTCGCTGAAATCCGTTTCGCAGCGCTTCAGGCCGACCTGGAACTGCTCGAAACGGCTTTGCGCCCAGCGCAGCGGCCCGCTGGAGAACGGCGCCGCCAGCGCCAGGTACATCGAAAACAGCGACGAATCGCGCCCGCCGAAGCCGCCGCCTGGGTAGCACGACAACAAATCGATGTCTTTCACCGGGTAGGCGCTGCCGTCGAAGATGTCGGCCGCGTTGCGCAGGTCGCCGCTGGGCGACTGCGTGCCCAGCACCAGGTTCAGTTGCTGGGTGGCGGGGTCGTACCACGCCATGCCCGACTCCGGCTCCATGAACATCGGATCGATGGTCTGGGTATAGAACTGGCGTGTGAAGGTGGGCCAGGTCTTGCCGTCGATCGCCGCCGAGATGCCGGCGGCCACCGCCTGCTTGTTCGCTGCGTAGTTGGGGGTATAGACGTAGTTAAAATTTTTCGCGTCGTCGCGGACATAGCTGGTGACCGGCTGATACGTGCCGGTCGCGGTGGCGGCCGGCGCGCCGTACTTGATCACGTCCGGATTGAATTGCAGGATTTTGACGGCGCGGCGGTAGACATCGAAATTGGCGAAAATCAGCATCGCCACCGGCTGTCCGAAAAAGTCCGCCGGCTTGCCGATACTGGCCAGGAACGGGCTGTTCATGCCGTCGGCCAGTTTGAGCTTTTTGTCGACCAGGGCCTGCGCGTCGATCACCGCCACCGGACGCAAGCCGGCGGGCAGCATGCCCAGGTCGTATCCGGTCACCACCTGGTCGTAGCGGTCGCAGCGCACCGCGTACAGGAACTGCTCGTTCTGCGGCCAGTCCTTGAAGTCGCGCGCCTTGAAATCGCGCGCGTAGATTTTTTGTCCCAGCACCTTCGGCAGGCCGTCGATGCGCCATCGGGCCCGGCCCGGCTCGGGCGCCCAGGCCGGTATCTCCGTCAAGCGCGGCCTCGACGCGTTCATCGCCATGCCGGGCAGGCTGGTCACCGACAAGCCGACGGTCGCGCCGCTGGCCAATACTTTTAAAAAGGTACGACGGCTGACTTCTGGAGTAATACCCATAATTCCGTTTCCTAATAACCTATTTCCGGGCGCGAACTGCGACGATATCGGAATTTCCAGTAGGAATTATCGTACCATTGCGGCTGGGCATGAAAAATCTCACATTGTCACAATGCAAAATCGCAATACCAAGCGGACTATGAAAAGACTGGCAGTAATGTGCATCCTCGCCGTGGCGAGCCTGACCGCCCGCGCACGGTCGGACGAGCTCGTGGCGGTTTATCAAGGCAACCGGCCGCCGTTCTCGTTCCGCGATGCGCAAGGCAAAGCCGGGGGCATCGAGGCGGACGTGGTCACCGAGGCGCTGCGGCGCGCGGGACGTCGCGTGACGTTCCGGGAGACGCCCAACGTGCGGCTGCTGCCGTTCAGGGAGGGCGATGGCGTCGACCTGGCTGTGAGCGTGCGCGGCAGCGATGGCCGCGGCGTGTATTTCTCGGACGAGTTCGTCACGTTCCACAACGTCGCCATCTCGCGGCGCGACCGGCACATCGTGCTCAAGACCATCGCCGACCTGGACCGCTACACCTTCGCCATCTGGCAAAACGGCTGGCGCGACCTGGGTCCCGCCTTCGAAGCGCGCTACCGGCCGGGCGCCGACGGCCGCTTCCCCGGTAATTATTTCCAGCCCTCCAACCAGCAAGCCCAAAACAAGATGTTCTGGTTCGGCCGGGTCGACGTCATCGTCGTCGACAAGCAAGTCTTCGAGTGGTATCGCAAGCAGTTCAGCGCCGAGTTCAACACGCAAGTGGCGCTGGACTACCATGCCATTTTCGACGCCACCACCGGCTTCAAGGTCGGCTTCCGCGAGCGCGACCTGCGCGACGCCTTCAACCGCGCGCTGATCGAGATGCGCAAGGACCAGACTTATTCGCGCATACTGGCCCGGTATGCGCTGCCTTCGTGGCACTGAACCGCCTGCGGTTGGACGGGCCGGTCACAGGCTCGCTTCGCCGACCAGATACGGGTTGGCCTGGCGGTAAGCGGCCAGCTCGGCACGAACTTGCGCGCGGGTCACGGCCGGCACGGCGGCTTCCGTCTGGAACTGCGGATATTGTTCGCCGCTGGCGATTTCGCCGCGTTGCTGGGCGAGACGCAGTTCGGCGCGCACCTCGTCACGGGTTTTAGTCGAGACAGCCTCTGGGTTGGAACCGGCGTACAGTTCGCCGGAATTCGGCGCCTGGCCCGCCGCGACGGCGGCTTTGTATTCGGCGACAACCTGGGCGCGGGTAACTTGAGGCGCTTCCTGGGCGTACACGACGGTGGATGCCAGCAGGGCGATGGAGAGGGCGATGGCGACGTTTTTCATGGTGTGACTCCTTAAAGTTTGAGTTGGCTGACTGCGGCTGTAGATAATTAGCGATTAGATAGTGAGCTATATTTATGGACTTGTTTATCCCGTGATCACAGATACAGGCTGACTTCGCCGACCGGATGCGGGTTGGCCTTGAGGTAGGCGGCCAGCTCGGCGCGGACTTGCGCACGGGTGATCATCGACACGGCGGCCTCGGTCTCGAACTGCGGATATTGTTCGCCGCTGACAACCTCGCCGCGTTGCTGGGCCAGGCGCAGTTCGGCGCGCACTTCGTCGCGGGTCTTGGTCGAGACAGCCTCTGGGCTGGAACCTGCATACAGTTCGCCCGAGTTCGGTGCCAAGCCAGCTGCGACAGCGGCTTTGTACTCGGCGACAACCTGGGCACGAGTCAGTTGGGGAGCTTCCTGGGCGTACACGGCCGAGGAGGACAGCAGGGCGATGGTCAGGGCGATGGCGGCGTTTTTCATGGTAAATCTCCTTTAAAGTGTTTGGATGGTGGTTCACTGCGTGCCCTTCAGATAACTTGCGATTCAATCGCTTGCTATTTTTCTGTGGCTTGTTTCGTTTGCAGCGCGCCGATGTGTGTACTTTACATAGTGTACGATCTAATAGCAATCGATTTAAATCTATCGACCCGATAGGAGAAACCTATCGGGCCTTTGCCTGTATCAAGGTGCGTCTGTCTTAGGCGAGCAGCAGAGAGGCCGAGAGGGTCTCAATGCCGTCTTCTTTGGGTCCAACGAGGCTGCGCCAGCCGATGACGCCGTCCGGCCGCACCAATATCGCGCCCAAGGCAGGAACACCGAACACTTCAGCGAACGGTTGCGACGGCGGGAAAATGACATCGTCGCCGACATCGATCGACCGCAGCCGCAGGCGCCCTGCCGCTGCCCGCCATTCCGGGTTTGCCGTCAGCAGCACATACTCCCTGCCGAACAAGTCCAGCGACGACATCCGCCGGCCCGCCTGGTTCACCCACACGTGCGGCGCGCGCGTGCCGGGTTGCCCCGCCCATTGCTGGGGCGTGGCGGCGGCCGGCAACTCGGACCCGGCGCCGGCCACCGCCCGTGACCGGACCAGCTGTCCAAACTCCATGGCATCGTTGCTGAACAGTGCCTCCGGCACGAAAGCGGCGCCGGCGCGCTCGGCATAATCGGGACGTGAAAAGGTCTGCTGGTGCCGCAGCCAGCCGATGGGACGCCGTTCCGCGTCGTAGGTGTCGAGCAAGGCCTGCCCGGCCTCGCCCTGGATCACACGCTGCAATTTCCAGGCGAGATTCCATGCATCGTCGATACCGGTGTTGGCGCCGAAGCCGCCCCGGGTGGGCGGCAGCTGATGCGCCGCGTCGCCGGCCAGGAACACGCGGCCCTGGCGGTAGGCATCGGCGATGCGGCCCGCCAACTCCCAGCGCCCCGTCGTGATGATGTCGAACGCCATGTCGGCGCCAAGCGCGCGGCGGATCGCCGCCCGCAGCGCGGCTTCGGTGCGCTCCTCGTCGCCGTCCAGCATCAGCACCCAGCGGCTGTCCCCGTACGTGGTCAGGAAGCCGCGGAAGCCCTCCTGCTCGATGGAGAACTGCTGCGCGCCGCGCTGCAGGAAGGCATCCGCTTCGGAGCAACGGAACAGCACGCTGCGAAGGATGCCGAGATGCCCGATGCCGCTGCGCGTAATGCCCAGCGCCTCCCTGACCGGGCTGTTGGCGCCATCGGCGGCGATCATGTAGTCCGCGCTGATCTCGTAGCGCTGTCCGCTGGTGCGGTCGAGGACCTGGGCTAGCACGCCCCCTTCGGTTTGCCGGAAACCGGTGAGCTCGGTGCTGGCGCGAAGCTCCGCGCCGCGTGCAATCGCCGCCGCCCGCAATATCGGCTCCAACGTGTCTTGCGGGATCGCCGCGCCGGTGCACGGCGATTGCTCGAGCGGGCACGGCGGCGCCTCGCCCGGCGTCCAGGCCTGCTCGCTGCACCAGTCACCGACCAGGCTGTCGACGGTCACGCGTCGCAGACGGGCGCCGGCGGGCACTTGGGGGATTTGATCGGCGATGCCGACGGCCCGGTAATGCTCCAACGTTGTTTCCGTGAAGCCCATGGCGCGCGGATGGGGCGAACTGCCTGGATGTTTATCGATGAGGATGTGCGGTACGCCGCGCCAGCCGAGGAACAGCGACGTGGAAAGTCCAACGAGGGACCCACCGACAACGAGAATGGGAGTATGCATAAGAAACGTCCTTTTTGCCAAATGGCTCATCAAAGGACGTGTGTCGATCGCGCGGGAACGCTGGCGCGGCTGGGGGAGCAGCGGTGCCAAGTCAAAAAAGTCCACGAGAAATCGGCGCACGTCCGCTCTCGTCGTGGTCCCCGGCCTCGGTGGCCGGGAAAATTTTGCTCCATGGTTGGAGTTGGCCGGGGCTCACCACGCCGGCCCACCTTTTTCGACCCCGGAAGTGTAGCACGCTCGCGCACGCCGTTCATCCTTTAGGCGGCCATCCCGGCGTTGTGAGCTTATGAGGGATAATGTGCGCCGCCAGATCTATCTTCTATCGAAAATTATGACTTTCCTCCAGAAAATTGAAGTTTTTTCGAAAAACTCCAACTCAATATGGCGAGAGGGAAAATTGTTAGCCTATTTCCCGCCATCGAATCCTACACCGGCCCTACCCAGACTATAAAAGGTTTGGCCAGCAGGAACCCGCGCTGTTTGAGCGCAACTCTATGATATTGTTGATTTTTTTGGTGCGGCTGGCGGGGATCGAACCCACGACCCTTGGCTTCGGAGGCCAATACTCTATCCACTGAGCTACAGCCGCGTAGGGGGATTTCTTGAAGTGAGCCGTAGGATACCGTTTTTATCGCTTCCCGTCCACGGAAAGTGTCGTTTTGAGCACCTTTGCGTTTCCATACCGGGATTTTTGAGTCTATAATCGCCCGTTTGGTGAAGGTTTTGCAAGGCAGCTGCTTGATCAGTTTTTCGCACGCCACCCCGGCTCGACATTAGTCTGTTAAGGAAATCATGAGCGACGCACATAACGAACACGAATCCGCAATCAGAACACCCAAACAGCTTGCTGCTGCTGTGATCGGCTTTTTCTTAGTCACCGTCTTAGGCATTGTCCTGCTGGTCAAGTACGTCACGGAAGATAAATTGACCGGCGCCGGCTCCAACAGCCAGGCCCCGGAGCAAATCGCCGCCCGCCTCTCCCCCGTCGCCGACGCGGGCTTCACCTTCAAGGACGTGAACGCGCCGAAGGTGCTGCAATCGGGCGAAGCCATCTACACCTCCACCTGCGCGGCCTGCCACGGCGCGGGCGTCGCCGGTGCACCGAAAGTCGGCGACGCCGGCGGTTGGGCGGCCCGCATCGCGCAAGGCTACGACACCATCGTCAAACACGCGATCGAAGGTTTGCGCGCAATGCCCGCTAAAGGCGGCAACCCGGACCTGGACGACGTGGAAGTGGCACGCGCAGTGGTCTTCATGGCCAACCAGGCGGGCGCCAAGTTCAAGGAGCCTGAAGTGCCGGCCGCTCCGGCTGCGGCGCCAGGACCGGAAAAAACCGTCGATCCCGCCAATCCTAAGTAATCGGCAAGCGGCAATGAACAAAACCGGTCTGCATGACCGGTTTTTTTTCGTCCAAACATTCGCGAACTTATTTGCGGCCGGTGCCGATCTGGTACTTCTTGAGCTTGTCGTACAGCGTCTTGCGCGGCACCAGCAGGTTGTCGGCCGCCAAGCCGACGTTGCCGTCGACGGCCGCCAGCGCCTGGACGATCAATTCGCGCTCGTGATGGTCAACCTGCTGCGGCAGCGACATGGCGTCGCCGACCACGACCGACGGCGCATTTCCCGGCGCGGTGACGATACCCAGCACCAGCCGCTCGGCGAAATTGCGCAGTTCGCGGACGTTGCCCGGCCAGTCCCCGGCCTGCCATTGCGCCATCTGCTGCGCGGTCCAGGCCGGCACAGGACGACGGTAGCGCGCGGCGGCATCGGCGGCGAAGTGGGCCAGCAGCAGTGGAATGTCCTCGCGCCGGTCGCGCAGGCGCGGCAGCTCGATGCTGACAACGCCAATGCGGTAGTACAAGTCTTCGCGGAAGTGGCCCTGCGCGCTCAGCTGCAGCAGATCGACCTTGGTGGCGGCGACGATCGAGCATTCGAGCGCGACCGAGTCATTGCCGCCCAGGCGTTCGAGCTTGCGCTCCTGCAGCACACGCAGCAGCTTGACCTGCAACGCCATCGGCATGCTTTCGATTTCGTCGAGAAAGACGGTGCCGCCTTGCGCAAACTCGAGCTTGCCGACGCGGCGCTTTTGCGCGCCCGTGAAGGCGCCCGCCTCGTGGCCGAAAATTTCGCTTTCAAACACCGACTCGGGCAACGCGCCGCAGTTGATGGCGACGAAGTTACCCTTGCGTCCGCTGGCGGCGTGCAGCAGGCGGGCGACCACTTCCTTACCGGTGCCGGTCTGGCCGTTGATCAGCACATCCACGCCGGCCGGGGCGACGTTGCGCACCAGGATCTTCAATTGTTCGATGGCGGCCGAGCGCCCGATCAGGTCGGGCAAGTCCGGATGCTGGGCGCGGTCGGTGCGCAGCTGGCGGTTTTCCAGCACCAGCCGGCGCCGCTCCTGCGCGCGCCGCACGGCGTCCAGCAGGCGGCCGCTGGCGAAGGGCTTTTCGATGAAGTCGTAGGCGCCGCCGCGCATCGCGGCCACCGCCATCTCGACGTCGCCGTGGCCGGTGACAACGATCACCGGCAGTTCGGCGTCGAGCGCGGCGATCTGCGCCAGCAAGTCCAGGCCGGAGCGGCCCGGCAGGCGTACGTCGGTGACGATGACGCCGGCATAGTCGGCGCGCAGCAGCGCTTGCGCCTCCTCCGCGCTGGCGCACGCTTGCACGCTGAAGCCGCCCAGTTCCAAGGTCTGGCTGGTGGCCAGCCGCAGCGCGGCTTCGTCTTCGATCAGGATGGCCTGCACGTCATGCTCCTTGTTGTTGTAGCGGGAGGCGCAGCTCGAAGCGCGCGCCGCCGTCGGTCTGATTATGCGCCGTCAGCTGGCCGTTCATCGCCTGCACGATCGACGATGAGATCGCAAGCCCCAGACCAAGGCCCTTGCCGGAAGGCTTGGTGGTGAAGAACGGTTCGAACAGGTGGGCCACGACTTGCTCCGGGATGCCTTCGCCGCTGTCGCTGATGCTGACCAGCGCGCTGTCGCCGTCACGCGCCAGGCGAATGGCGACCAAGCGGCGCTCGGCGCTCTCGACCGCGTCCAGCGCGTTGCGCAGCAGGTTGATCAGCACTTGTTCGATGCGTACGCTGTCGCCGGTCACTTTCAGGTTCTCGACGCCGATGTCGATCTCGAGGGTGACGGCGTTGCGCCTGAATTCGCTGTCGAGCAGGAAGGCCGACGCCCGCACCGACGCGGCCAGCTCGACCGTGCCAAGGGTCTCGTCCTTGCGCGCGAAGCCCTTGAGCTGGCCGATGATGGCGCCCATGCGCGCGCTGGCCTCGCTGATATGAGCGAGGTTGCCAGCGACCTGCTCGCCCTGCCCGCGCTCGAGGAAGACGCGGGCGTTGTCGGCAAAGGCGCGAATTGCGGCAAGCGGCTGGTTCAGTTCATGGGTGATGCCTGTCGCCATCTGTCCCAGCATCGCCAGCTTGCCCGCCTGCACCAGTTCGTTTTGCGTCGAACGCAGCAGGTGTTCGGTTTCCTGCAGCTTGGCGTACTTGCTTTCCAGGTGCTGGTTGGTGGTGCGCAGCTGCCGCGTGCGTTCGACAATCTTGTCGTTCAGCTCCAGCTCGGCCTTTTGCAGCGCCGCGCGCGAGGCCAGCCGCTCCTCCAGCCGGCGCCGGCGCTGGTGCGAAGCCCAGCCCGCCAACGCGACGCACGCCAGCAGCAAGACCGCCGCCAGCGCCCATTGCAGGCCGGCGCGCAGCACCCGCGACTGTCCGGGAAACAGCATCAACTGCCAGCCCAGTTGGCCCACCGATTGCGTGACGAACAGGTCGGGCTGGCCGCTCAGCGGCGTCACGGTCTTGCCCATGTATTGCTGGGTATGCGCCAGTTGCCGCTCGGTGGCCGCGTCCAGCGGCGTCAGGCTGCGGTAGATCCAGTCGGGCCGGTTGCTGAGGAAAATGACGCCGCTGCGGTCGGCCAGCACGATGGCGTCGTCGCTGCTGCGCCAGGTGCGTTCGAAGTCCGCCAGGCTGATCTTGACGGCGACCACGCCGGTGACCGGCCCGCCGGCGCTGCCGTTGCCGTATACCGGCTGGGCGATGAAGTAGCCGGCCTCGGTGGTGCTGGTGCCGATGCCGTAGAAGCGCCCCGCCCTGCCCTTGAGCGCGGCGTCGAAATACGGACGGTAGGAAAAGTTTTTGCCGACAAAGCCCAGCGGCTGGTCCCAGTTGCTGGCGCCGATGGTCAGGCCGTCGCGGTCCATCACGTAGATGGCGCCGACGTTGGCCTGTTGCTGGATGGTTTTCAAGGTGCTGTTGAGGCGGCTGATCGCGTGCGTGTCGGACGGGTTCGCCAGCGCTTCGATCAGGTCCGGCTGGAAGCCGAGCACGAACGGCAGCGTCTCATATTTTTGCAGCAGCGATTGCAGATCGGGCGCCATCAGCTGCAATTGCCGCTGGCCTTGCAAGCGCAGGTCGGCACGGGCGCGCGAGGTGCCGGCCAGATACGAAGCGGCGATGACGCCCACCGCGCAGAGCAACGCGAACAGAAGGAGCAGGGGTTTTTTGGCGCGCATCGGCAGATTCTACTGTAACCCCGCAAACCAGGGTCGGACCCGGATGGGTCCGACCCTGCGGCGGCTAATCGACGGCGGCCATCCGCATCTCGTCGTTGTGGTGGCGTTGCTGCTCTTCCATCACCAGCTGTCCCAGTTCGCGCTTCAACGCGTTGAACTCGGCGGCTGCCGGGTCGCGCAAGCGCGGCAGGTCAACCAGCATGTCGCGCTTGACGGTGCCGGGACGGTAGGTCATCACCACGATGCGGTCGGCCAGGTAGATCGCCTCCTCGATGCTGTGGGTGACGAAAATGATCGTCTTCTTCAGCTCGGCCCATATGCGCAACAGTTCGTCTTGCAGATTGCGGCGCGTCAGTGCGTCCAAAGCACCGAACGGCTCGTCCATCAGCATGATCGGCGAATCCAGCGCCAGCACGCGGGCGATGGCGACGCGCTGGCGCATGCCGCCCGACAGGTCTTTCGGGAAACGGTGGCGGAAATCGCTCAGCGACAGCATCGCCAGCAACTCGTCGACCTTGGCCGTGATCGCGGACTGGTCCATGCCCTTGATCTCCAGGCCGAAGGCGATGTTCTTTTCCACCGTCATCCACGGGAACAGCGCGTATTCCTGGAACACCATGCCGCGCTCCGGTCCGGGACCCGTAACCAGCTTGCCGTCGGCGGTAATGGTGCCGGACGACGGCAACGAGAAGCCGGCGACCGCGTTCAGCAAGGTCGACTTGCCGCAGCCCGAAGGTCCCAGCAGGCAAACGAACTGGCCCTGTGGAATATCGAGGTTGATGTCCTTCAGCGCGACCACATCGCGGCTGTCGGTCTTGAAGACTTTGTTGACACCGCTGACTTGAATATGGGTAGGGTTCATCTCAATTCTCCAGACCACGGTGCCACCGCAGCAAATGATTGTTCAGTTTGTTCATGCCGACGTCGATGATCAGGCCCAGCAGGCCGATGCTGATCATGCCGGCGATAATCTTGTCCGACCAGAAGTACTCGCGCGCCTCGAGGATGCGGAAGCCGAGGCCGTTGTTCACGGCGATCATCTCCGAGACGATCACCACGATGAACGCGGTACCGATACCGATCCGCACGCCCGACAGGATGTACGGCACGGCCGCCGGCAGCATCACGCGGATAAACATCGTGCGCTGGTTGACGCCCAGGTTGCGGGCGGCACGGATATAGATGCCGTCGACCTGGCGCACGCCGGCGATGGTGTTGACCAGCACCGGGAAGAAGGCGCCGAGCGCGATCAGGAACACGGCCGGTGCGTTGCCCAGGCCGAACCACAGGATCGCCAGCGGGATGTACGCGATCGGCGGAATCGGCCGCAGCACCTGCATCAGCGGATTGAGCCAGGCATACATGCGCTGGCTCGCGCCCATCATCAGGCCCAGCGGCAAGGCCAGCCCGGCGCCGACGGCGAAGCCGACCACCACGCGATACAGGCTGCTCAAGGTGTCGCCCAGCAGCTCGCCGGAGAACGCCCAGCTGATCCACGAGCTGGCGGCCGGGTCGTAGACGGTCAGCGGCAACAGATACTCGATCCATTTGCTGACCACGGCCACCGGCGACGGCAGCACTTGCGGATTGACCCAGCCGAGCATGGCGCTGGCCTGCCACAGCACGACGATCAGAATCGGGACAACGGCCCCGGTGGCGCTCTGGCGCCAGTCTTGTTTGTTCATGGTGTCTCCTGCGTATTCTTGCTATTGGTGGGTTTATTTGATGCCCAGGCTTTTCTTCGAAGCGTCCAGCAGATCGGTCTTGACCCAATCCCTGGCCACCGGCGGCTTGCTCATGCGGCCAACGCCGGTCTTGAGCATGATGTCGGTGGTGATCTGGATGTGCTCGGCGGTGACGTCGTAGCTGTAAGGCGAATTGCTGATCGCGTCCTCGAAGTCGTCCTTGGTGATCTGGTTCTTGAACATCGACTCGCGCACGTATTTCTCGGCGACGGCCTGGTTGTCGATAAACGTCTTGGTGGCCTGGACGAAGCAGTTCATGAACTTCTGCGCCAGCGGTCGCTTCTCGTTGTAGAACTTCTCGCTCATCACCATCGTGCGCACCGGCTCGCCGATGGCGGTGTCGTACGGCTTCATCACCTCGACGCCGTAGCCCTTATTGATCGCTTGCGACGATTGCGGCTCGCTCTGCATGATGGCGTCGAGGTTCTTGCCCATCAGCGCCTGGTTCAGGTCGGCGAAGGCAAGGAACACCAGCTGCACATCCTTGCCCGGCTTGTCGGACGAGGTCAGGCCGGCTTGGGCAAGCTCGGCGATCAGCAACACCTCGTGGATGCCGCCGCGCGTGACGCCGACTTTCTTCCCCTTCAAATCCTTGATGGACTTGATGCCCTCGTTGGGACGGGCAACCAGGCGGGCGCCACCCTTGGCGAAGCCGGCCACCACGTAGATGGGCGCGCCGTTGGCGCGGCCGGAGATAGCCGCTTCTGAAGCGGTGGCGCCAACGTCGAGCTCGCCCGCCAAGATGGCTTGCATGACGTCCGGGCCTTTGGCGAAGATGTGCTCCTCGACCTTCAGGCCGCACTTGGGCGCGATTTCCTTGATGTACGAGACGGCGCCGTAGTGGGCGAATTTAAGGTTGCCGAGGCGGACGACTTCCTGCGCTTGCGCGGTTGAAGCGAAGGCGATGGCGGCGGTCAGGGCCAGCAGACGGAATTTGGGCAGGGATTTCGGCATTGCGTGTCTCCATTGTGTTTGTTGTGGTTGGAGACATTGCAGCTTCCGTGCCAAGCACCACGCTGAAGATAAGCCCTTGATTTTTAAGGCGTCAGCGAATTATCTGGTCCGCATCCAGCGCGGAAAACCGCACTTCCCCCCAAAAACAATGCGGATTACCGCACTCGCTAATTTGCGCAGGCAATACATCGGATATGGCACCTATAGGGACTAATATGACATACTTAATCCCATAATCAGCCCCTAAAGGCTGCCAGGAAACTGAAATGAATTGTCATTTCCAAATTTTTCGAGACGATGACTGGGTTGACTGCGCCGAAGTGACGCTCATCGAGCCGGCCGGCGGTAATCCGCGCAGGCCCGCGATCTTTGAATACGATCTCGACTACGCGTTCCAGACCGGGGTCGAACCGGTCTCGCTGTGCTTTCCTGTCAGCGCGGAAATGCACATGCTCAAGCAATGGCCCGCGTTCCTTTTCGATCTGATTCCCCAAGGCGGTGGCCGACAGTACTTGCTGGGCGAACTACAGCTTGCCGACAATGCCGCCGCCGACTTTCCATTGATGTGCGCGGGAGCGTTCAATCCCATCGGCCGGGTACGCGTGGCCGAGGCGGCGGCCTACTACAAGAACCACGTCATCAGACATGACACCGGAGCCCCACTCAAGGGGTTTTCAATGGAAGACATTATCGGCCGTGGCGAAGCGTTCAGCGAAGACATGCTGATCCACGCCATGCTCACGACCGGCAGCCTCGGGGTGCAGGGCGCGGCGCCAAAATATCTGCTCACCACCGACCAGCAAGGCTTGTGGCACGCCGATGCGGCCCTGCCGGACAGCCAGGCGGCCGAGCACTTCATTGTCAAACGCGCGCGCGGCAAAGCCGACGCGGACCACAAGGTGCTCAGGAACGAAGCGGCCTATATGAAGGTCGCCGCGGCCATGGGTCTGCGCACCATCGGTACGCCGCGCTACCTCGATGACACCCTGTTCATCCCGAGATTCGACCGGCTTGTCCGCCATGGCAAAGTGCAGCGCCTGCATCAGGAAAGCGCCGCCTCGCTGGCCGGCATCGTCGGCTTCGACAACACACCAAGCCAGTTCGAGCTTTTGTCGGCGATCCGGGCCGTCGTCACCGACCCGACCGGCGAAACCATCGAGTTTCTCAAACGCGACATTTTGAATCTGGCCATGCGCAACACCGACAATCACGCGCGCAACACCGCTGTGCAAGTGCTCGGCGACACGGTGCGCCTGACTCCGCTGTTCGACTTTGCGCCGATGTACCTGGACCCGGCCGGTATTGCCCGCGCCGCACGCTGGTACCAACCCGGGACCAGGCAGGAATTGCACGAGTGGCGCCCGATCCTGGACGCGCTCGAGATCGACGATGCGGAGCGCGACGTGATTGGATTGGCACTGCATGGCTTTAGCGTTCAATTAAGCGCGTTGGAGCGGCACATGAAAGCGGCCGGCGTCGACGACGATATCGTGGCGTTCCTCCAACCTCACATCGCGACGCAAATTCAGCAACTACAAACCTTGAAAGCATCATGACGCCAACCAGAAGAAAGGCCGGCAAAGAGCAACTCCGACAGCGGCGCGCTCAACTGTACGAGGCCATCGCACGCGGCGAGATCAACCTGCAGGACTCGGTCAAGGAGATGCGTGCCGTTTCCCGCTTGACCCAGGCCGGATTCGCAGCGCATCGCGGGGTCAGCACGAAGGTGATCAAGGCGATTGAAGGCGGGACCGGCAATCCGACCGTTGGCACCCTGAACCGCATTGGCGCCTTTTTCGGCCTGGAGGTGGCCTTCGTGCGTACCGAAACCCTGCGCACCGACGACGAGCCCAAGCCGCAGGGCGCGGACGCACGCGATGCCCGCCAGGTGATGGAAGAAATCAAAAAATTGTTGGCGTCGTACGATGCGACCGAGGGGTAAGCCGGCCTAGCTGCACAGGCCAAACGCTTTGCGCTCCGGGAAGTAGCGGTACGTGAACGTGCGCACGGGATATTCCTTCAACCCGATCTCGAACGCCGGCGAGACAATGTCGAAACGCTCCGGCAGCTTCTCCTTGACCCTTACCCGCACGCGCCACAACGTCTCTTCGCCGGACGCGCTGGCGACGAACATGTCCGGCACCTTGGGGATGGAGTCGACGATCTCCGGCCGCGAGTTGGTGGTGCGCTGGTACAACGTGACCAGCTCGGCCTTGTGCAGCACCGGCCCCTTCGGCGCGGTGACGTTGTAATCGCGCGTTAGAAAACGCGCGCGCTCGCCGCGCGGCAGGATGTACACGAACGTGAACTCGGCGCCGCCCTCCGGCAATGTCACAGGCGGCGTGGTGGCCACGCTCATGCCGCGCGGCAGTTCGAAGCGCGAGCCCTCCTGCCACGTCTTGCACTCGGGCGTGGTCGCCATGTAAAGATTGCCGGGCGTGTAGGAATCGCCGCAGCCGCTGAGCAACAGCGTAAAAAATATCGGTGCCAGATAACGCAGACGCATGAAGACGGCTTTCCTGTGGAATAGAGCGCCCAGTTTACCAGCACGCGGCCCTCCCGGGCGGCTCGCATGTGGCTGGCGATGCGTTGCAAAACCGGCCTTGTCACGCGACACACAAAGGATTAATGTGAACTACCAGTTTTTGTTGGGCAATTATTTGATTTCTGAACGCCGGCGGGCCGGCATACTATGGAAGCAATAATATGAAAAACAAATTGTTTACCGCTGCGCTGGGATTGCTGTTGTCATCGCTGGTGTCGACCGCCTCGGCCGAGACCGGCGTCACCGCCACCGAAATCAAGATCGGCATGGCCAACGCCCAATCGGGCCCGACCGCGGGCCTGGGATTGGGCATCAAGGCCGGCAGCGAAGCCTACTTCAAGAAGGTCAACGCCGCCGGCGGCGTCAACGGCCGCAAGATCACACTGATCAGCGAGGACGACGGCTACGATCCGCCGCGCACCGCCGCCGCCACCGACAAACTGATCAAGAAGGACGGCGTGTTCGCACTGTTCGGTTATGTCGGCACGCCCACCAGCAAGGCGGCGATGTCGCTGGTCAACGAGGCCAATATCCCGTTCTTCGCGCCGTTCACCGGCGCCGAATTCCTGCGCACGCCGTTGAACAAACATGTGTTCAACATCCGCTCCTCGTACTTCAATGAAATCGAATTGCAGGTCGAGCGCCTGGTTACCGATGCCGGCGTCACCAGGATCGGCCTGTTCTATCAGGAAGACACCTACGGCAAGGTCGGCAAGGAAGGCCTGCAGGTCTCGCTGCAAAAACGCAAAATGACCATGGCCGGCGAAGGCTTTTACCAGCGCAACACCGAGGACGTCGACGCCGGCCTGGCCGCGCTGATCGCCGCCAAGCCGGAGGCGGTGCTGATGGTCGGCACCTACAAGGCCTGCGCGGCGTTTGTGCAGAAGGCGGCGGCGGCCGGCTTCAAGCCGAAGTTCTTCAACCTGTCGTTCGTCGGCACCGCCAACTTCATCAAGGCTGCCGGCGACGCGGCCGAAGGCGTCTACATCACGCAGGTGGTGCCGTCGCCGTTCGACGAATCGATTCCCATCGTCAAGCAATACCGCGCCGACATGAAGGCGGCCGGCGTCAGCGATGGCGACTACACGTCGCTGGAGGGCTACATCAACGCCGTGGCGCTGGTCGAGGCGCTCAAGAAAACCGGCCCGGACCTGACGCGCGCCAGCTTCATGGCGGCGCTGGAAAAACTCAACGTCAACCTGGGCGGACTCGACATCGCCTTCAGCCCCACCGACCACCAGGGCTTGAGCACGGTGTACCTGACCAAGGTGCAAAAAGGCAAACCGGTCTCGGTCGGCAAGCTGTAATCCGAACGCGCCGACCCAAAAAAAACCCTCGCCGTGGCGAGGGTTTTTTCAGCTGCTTTTTACCACATGATGACGCGGTCTTTAGGCGGCAGGTACATCTTGTCGCCCGGTTTGACGCCGAACGCATCATAGAAGCCCGGCTGGTTGCGCATCGTGCCGTTGGCGCGGAACTGGCCCGGCGAGTGCGGATCGGTCTTGATCTGCTGGATCTGCGCCGCTTCGCGCATCTTCATGCGCCACACCTGCGCAAAGCCCATGTAGAAGCGCTGGTCGCCGGTCAGGCCGTCGATCACCGGCGCCGGCTTGCCGTTCAACGACAACTTGTAGGCCTTGTAGGCGATCGCCACGCCGCTGTTGTCGGCGATGTTCTCGCCCAGGGTCAGCTCGCCGTTGACGTTGTAGCCCGGCAGCGGGCTGAACTCGCTGTACTGCTTGACCAGCATCTTGGTCTTGGCCGCGAAGTTCTTGTGGTCGGCCTTGGTCCACCAGTCGCGCAGGTTGCCGTCGCCGTCGTACTGGGCGCCCTGGTCGTCGAAGCCGTGGCTGATTTCGTGGCCGATCACGCCGCCGATGGCGCCGTAGTTGACCGCGTCGTCGGCGTCGGCGTTAAAGAACGGCGCCTGCAGGATGGCCGCCGGGAACACGATCTCGTTCATCTCCGGGTTGTAGTAGGCGTTGACGGTTTGCGGCGTCATGCCCCACTCGTCGCGGTCGATCGGCTTGCCCAGCTTGTTCAATTCCTTGTTGTACTCGAACTGGGTCGAGCGGATCACGTTGCCCACCAGGTCGTCCTTGGCCACTTCCAGCTTGGAATAGTCGCGCCACTTGTTCGGGTAGCCGATCTTGGTGGTGAACTTGGCCAGCTTGATTTGCGCCTGCTTCTTGGTGACCGGGCTCATCCAGTCGAGCTTGTCGATGCTGGTCTTGTAGGACGCCAGCAGGTTCTTGACCAGCGCTTCCATGCGCGCCTTGCGGTCGGCCGGGAAGTGTTCTTCGACGTACAGCTTGCCGACCGCCTCGCCCAGCGCGCCCTCGGCCACCGAGACGCCACGCTTCCAGCGCGGACGCTGCTCGGTCACGCCGCTCAGCACGGTGCCGTAGAAGGAGAAGTTCTCGTCCACATAGGCCTTGCTCAGGTACGGCGCGAAGGCGCGCACCGTCTGCCAGTGGAAGTAGGCTTTCAAGGTGTCCAGCGGGGTCTTCTCCAGCAGGGCCGTCATGCCTTTCAGATAGCTCGGCTGGCTGACGATCACGTAGCTGGCCTTGCCGGCGATGCCGGCGCCGCTGAGGTAGGCGTTCCAGTCGTAGCCCGGCGCGGTCGCGCCCAGCTTGGCGACGTCGACCTTGTTGTAGGCCTTGATCGGATCGCGCAGCTCGACCTTGGTCCATTGCAGCTTGGCCAGTTCTTTTTCGAACTCGACGATGCCGTGGGCGGTGACGGCGCCGTGCGGGTCGCCCGCCAGGGTCAGCATCTTGCCGACGTGCAGCTCGTACTTGGCCAGCACGTCCGCCAGCTTGGCGTCGTCGGCTTTCAGGTAGTAGTCGCGGTCCGGCAGGCCCAGGCCGCTCTGGTACAGGTCGGCCACGTACTTGGTCGAATCCTTGTTGTCCTGATGGATGCCGAAGGTGTAGGGCGCGCTCACGCCGATCTGGTTCAGATGCGCGATCAGTGCCGGCAACTGCTTTTTGTCGCTGACGGCGGCGATGCCGTCGAGCTCGGTCTTGAGCGGTTTCACGCCCAGTTGCTCGAGCTTGGCCTCGTCCATGAAGCTGGCGTAGAAGTCGCCGATGCGCTGGGCGTCGGAACCGGCGGCCTTGTTCGGCTGGTTGGCGGCGCCTTCGATGATGGCGCGCAGCTGCGGCTGGATATCGTCGCGCAGTTTCGCGAAGCTGCCCCAGCTGGCCTTGTCGGCCGGAATTTCGGTCGTGGCCAGCCATTTGCCGTTCATATGGGTGAACAGGTCGTCCTGCACGCGCACGGCCGGGTCGATGTATTCGGTGGCGATGCCGGAACTCATGGTTCCAGGGGCGACCTTGGCGTTGGCCGGCGCGGCACTTTTGGTGTCGGCGGCGGCGCCGGCAAAGCCCGCGATCAGGCTCAGGGTCAATGCACTTAATAAATGACGTTTCACGAGATTTTCCTTATTGAGTAAAACCATAAAAGGCCCGTGCTCAACGGGCCGTGCAGCGATTTATATCACATCACCACATGATGACGCGGTCTTTGGGGGCCAGGTACAGCTTGTCGCCCGGCTTGACGCCGAAGGCGTCGTAAAAACCCGGCTGGTTGCGCACCGTGCCGTTGGCGCGGAACTGGTCGGGCGAATGCGGATCGGTCTTCAGATAAACAACTTGCTGGGCGTCGCGCGTTTTGGAGCGCCACACCTGGCCGAAGCCCATGTAGAAGCGCTGCTCGCCGGTCAGGCCGTCGATCACCGGCGCCGGCTTGCCGCCCAGCGAGATCAGGTAAGCCTTGTAGGCGATGGCCGCGCCGCTGTTGTCGGCGATGTTCTCGCCCAGGGTCAGCTCGCCGTTGACGCGGTAGCCGGGCAGCGGGCTGAATTCTCCGTACCGCTTGATCAGCATCTTGGTCTTGGCCGCGAAGTTCTTGTGGTCGGCCTTGGTCCACCAGTCGCGCAGGTTGCCGTCGCCGTCGTACTGGGCGCCCTGGTCGTCGAAGCCGTGGCTGATCTCGTGGCCGATGACGGCGCCGATGGCGCCGTAGTTGACCGCGTCGTCGGCGTCGGCGTCGAAGAACGGCGGCTGCAGGATGGCGGCCGGGAACACGATCTCGTTCATCTCCGGGTTGTAATAGGCGTTGACGGTTTGCGGCGTCATGCCCCACTCGTCGCGGTCGATCGGTTTGCCCAGCTTGTTCAATTCCTTGTCGTAGTCGAAGGCGCGCGAGCGGCGCACGTTGCCGACCAGGTCGTCCTTGGCCACTTCAAGCTTCGAATAGTCGCGCCACTTGTTCGGGTAGCCGATCTTGGTGGTGAACTTGGCCAGCTTGGCTTGCGCCTGCAGCTTGGTTTCCGGGCTCATCCAGTCGAGCGTATCGATGCTTTGGCGGAAGGCCGCCAGCAGGTTCTTGACCAGCGCCTCCATGCGCGCCTTGCGCTCGGCCGGGAAATGCTGCTCGACATACAGCTTGCCCAGGCTCTCGCCCAGCGCGCCGTCGGCGGCGTTGACCGCCCGCTTCCAGCGCGGCTCCTGCTCCTTGATATCGCTCAGCACCGTGCCGTAGAAGGCGAAGTTTTCCTGCGCGAAGTCCTTGGCCAGGTAGGGCGCGTAGGCGTGGATCACCTGCCACTGGAAGTAGGCCTTCCAGGTCGCCAGCGGCGTCTTGGCCAGCAAGCCGTTGAAGCCCTTGATGTAGCTCGGCTGGCCGACGATCACGTAGTCGGCCTTGCCGGCGATGCCGGTGTCGCGCAGCCAGGTCGACCAGTCGACACCCGGCGCCAGCGCCGGCAGTTTGTCCAGCGGCACCTTGTTGTAGGCCTTGACCGGATCGCGCAGCGCCACCTTGGTCCACTGCAGTTTGGCGATCTCGGTTTCCAGCGCGACGATGGCGCGGGCGTCGGCCGCCGCGTTGGCGTTGCCGGCCAAGGTCAGCATGGCGGCGACGTGGCGCTGGTATTTGGCCAACGTGTCGGCCATCTTGCGGTCGCTTTTTTTCAGGTAGTAGTCGCGGTCCGGCAGGCCCAGGCCGTCCTGCCCGAGGTCGGCGACGTATTTGGTCGAATCCTTGTTGTCCTGGTGGATGCCGAAGCCGTACGGCGCGGTCACGCCGTGGCGGTTGAAGTCGGCGATCAGCGCCGCGATCCCGCGCTTGTCGCGCAGCGCGGCAACGCGGTCGAGCTCGGCCTGTAGCGGTTTCAGCCGCAGCGCCTCCAGCCTGGCCTCGTCCATGTAGCTGGCGTAGAAGTCGCCGATTTGCCGGGCGTCGCCGCCCACCTGCCCGCCGGCGGCGGCCGCCTCGATGATGGCGCGCAGTTGCGGCCGGGTGTCGTCGGCCAGCTTGTCGAACGAGCCCCAGCTCGACTTGTCCGACGGGATCTCGGTCTTGGCCAGCCACTTGCCGTTGAGGTTGAGGAAAAAATCGTCCTGCGGACGCACCGACGCGTCGATACTGGCCAGATCCACGCCCGAGCTCTTTTGCTGGGCCAGGACGCCGGCCGGGGCCAGCAGCGCCAAAGTCAGCGCGCTTAACAACAGATGTGCTTTCAAATCGGCTCTCCGGTAAGGGGATGACGGCGAAGAGGCCACACGATGTGGCCTCTTCAACAACTCATTGTAATCGCTTACCAGATAATGACACGCTGATCCGGCGCCACATACATCTTGTCGCCGGGCTTGACGCCAAAGGCGTCGTAGAAGCCCGGCTGGTTGACCATGGTGCCGTTGGCGCGGAACTGGCCCGGCGAGTGCGGATCGGTTTTCACCTGCAAAATCTGCTGCTCGTCGCGCATGCGCACGCGCCACACCTGGCCGAAGCCCATGAAGAAGCGCTGGTCGCCGCTCAAACCGTCGATCACCGGCGCCGGCTTGTCGCCCAGCGACAGCTTGTAGGCCTTGTAGGCGATCGCCACGCCGCTGTTGTCGGCGATGTTTTCGCCAAGGGTCAGCTCGCCGTTGACGTTGTAGCCCTTGATCGGGCTGTAGGAACCGTACTGCTTGACCAGCGCGTCGGTCTTGGCCTTGAAGTTGGCGCGGTCTTCCTTGGTCCACCAGTCGCGCAGGTTGCCGTCGCCGTCGGCCTGGCTGCCGCCGTCGTCGAAGCCGTGGCTGATCTCATGGCCGATGACCGCGCCGATGGCGCCGTAGTTGACCGCGTCGTCGGCTTTGACGTCGAAGAACGGCGGCTGCAGGATGGCGGCCGGGAACACGATCTCGTTCATCGTCGAGCTGTAGTAGGCGTTGACGGTCTGCGGCGTCATGCCCCATTCCTCGCGGTCGATCGGCTTGCCCAGCTTGTTGATCATGCGCTGGTTGGCGAAGTTGGCCGCGCGCAGCACGTTGCCGATCAGGTCGGACTTGACGATCGCCAGCGACGAGTAGTCGCGCCACTTGCTTGGATAGCCGATCTTGGGCGTGAACTTGGCCAGCTTGGCTTGCGCCTCCTTCTTGGTCTCCGGGCCCATCCAGTCGAGCGCGTCGATGCTGGTCTGGTACGAGGCCAGCAGGTTCTTCACCAGCTGGTCCATGCGCGCCTTGCGCTCCGGCGGAAAATACTCGGCCACGTACAGCTGGCCCAGTCCCTCGCCGATCGAGCGCTCGACCAGCGCCACGCCGCGTTTCCAGCGCGGCTCCTGCACGGCCACGCCGGTCAGCACGGTGCTGTAGAAGTCGAAGCTGGCGTCGGCGAAGTCCTTCGACAGGTAGGGCGAGGCGCTGCGCAGCAGTTGCCATTCGAAGTAGGCCTTCCACGTCGCCAGGTCGGTCTTCTCCAGCGCCGCGTTGAAGCCGGCCAGGTAGCTCGGCTGGCTGACGATCACGTAGTCGACCTTGTTGGCGACCCCGGCCGACGCCAGCGCGTGGCCCCAGTCGTAGGCGGGCGCCAGTTCCGGCAGCTTGCTGATCGGCGTCTTGTTGTAGCGTTTGACGGGGTCGCGGTTTTGCACCTTGGTCCACTGCGCCTCGGCCAGCGCGGTTTCCAGCGCGACGATGGCCTTGGCGTTGGCTTCCGGATTCTTGTCGCCGCCCAGCTTCAGGGTCTTGGCGATGTGCGCCTCGTACTTGACCAGGATGGCGGCCAGTTTGGCGTCGTCCTTTTTCAGGTAATAGTCGCGGTCCGGCAGGCCCAGGCCGCTTTGCGAGATGCTCACCGCGTATTTGGTCGATTCGCGCGCGTCCTGGCGCACGCCCAGGCCGTACGGCGTGGCGACGCCAAGCTTGTCCAGATGCGCGATCAGCATCGGGAAGGCTTTCTTGTCCTTGATCGCGCGAATGCGGTTGAGTTCACCCGTGAGCGGACGGATGCCCAGCGCGTCGAGCTTTTTCTCGTCCATGAAGCTGGCGTAGAGGTCGCCGATTTTCTGCGCCTCGCTGCCGGCCTTCTTGCCTTTTTGCGCCTCGGTCTTCTCGACGATGCCGCGCAGTTCGGTCAACGTGTCGTCGCGCAGCTTGGCGAAGGTGCCCCAGCTCGATTTGTCGGCGGGGATCTCGGTGGTCTTCAGCCACTGGCCGTTGAGGTGGGTGTAGAAGTCGTCCTGCACGCGGACGCTGTTATCGATGTTTTTGACTTCGATACCGGAAGTCAGCGGCGCGTTGGCGGCGGCGGGGGTGTCGGCGGCCGTGGCGAAGGCGGCGGCAAGGCTCAGGGTCAGGGTACTCAGCAGAAAGCGGTTCACGGCGGTCCTTTAATTAGAACTTCAAGTCATCATTGTCGGCCGCTTGTGACGGCCGCGCAAATATTCTACCGCTTGAGCTCGTATCTAAATGCCACCATTCCGCTTTTTTACTTTACGATACACGCACGCGGATACAGGCCTTAACCGCCGCCCGGCAGGTTGATGCTGGCACCGCCCGCGCCGACGCCCACGCCCACGCCGCCCGCGCCGCCGCCCCTGCGGCCGCCACGACGCTCGCCGCCGCCCTCCTCCTTACGCTCGCCGCCGGCGCGCGGGCCGCCGCCATTGTCCTGCACCCGCAGCAAATGCTCGCTCACCTGCTGCGCGACGATCCTGCGCTGGCTTTCATTTAACGCATCGTTGACGGTCAGCCACCATTCGCGCAGCAACTTCTCCTCGGCGGCGGCGGCGTTGGTTTCCTCGTCGATCGCCTTGGTCAGATCGCGCAGTTCGACATTGGCGCCCTGCGTGCCGGCCTGCGTCGCCAGTTGCAAGCGGTCGCGACGGGCTTTGCGCTCGCGCAACAGGTTGCGCGTTTTAGTCTCGGTTTGTTGCCAAAGTATCTGCTGGTTTGGATTGAGATTCAGCGCCTTCCTCAAATCGTCCGCCATCGGCAGGAAATCCTCGGCATGCATGTCGAGGACGGGGACCGCAAGCGCCGACGTCGGCAAAGACGCGGCAAGCAACAGCGCGCCAGCCAAAGCCACGGCGCGCGCGGCGGTGAAGGGGAAGAACGATGAACGCATGGGAACTCCGTAGGTAAAAAAAGCCTGCGCTTGGGGCGCAGGCGAAAACCACTTCAGGGTAGAGAGAAATACGAGTTCAGTGTAGGCCGCGCCCCCGGCCGTGGCGGCACTTCTTACAAATGCTTACCGACGTGAACGTAGGGGAAACACTGCGTAAATTTATGCAAACTTGATCCAACGCCAAGCGGGTGCTGGTGTAGTTTCAATGTCAACGCCAACCGTTGTAAAATTCCGTAAAGGTATAAATCATTTCGTGAGAGCTACTACGATTGCCCGAAATCAGGTTTATACTCAGCTCATGCACACCGCGCACACAATCGCTCGCTGGTGATGGCTCTCTGTACATTGTTCCAACAGGTGAAACATGGGCAAGAAACTCAAGAATTCCGGTTTGGTCGGCCTCGGCGTCGTCGCCGGCATCGCCGTCTCCCTTCAATTTTCCGCCATGGCCCAAAAGCCGGTCGAGCCGACGCTGCCGCTTGAAGAGTTGCGCCAGCTGGCCGACGTGTTCGGACTGATCAAGTCCGATTACGTCGAACCGGTCGAGGACAAGAAGCTGCTGACCGAGGCCATCTCCGGCATGGTCGCCTCGCTCGATCCCCATTCCGCCTACCTGGACAAGAAAGCCTACGCCGAGCTGCGCGAAGGTTCGCAGGGCAAATTCGTCGGCCTCGGCATCGAGATCGGCCAAAGCGAGGACGGCTACATCAAGATCGTCGCGCCGATCGAGGATTCGCCGGCCTGGCGCGCCGGCATCAAGCCGGGCGACCTGATCAGCCGCCTCGACAGCACCGCCGTCAAGGGCCTGAGCCTGGACGAGTCGGTCAAGAAGATGCGCGGCGAGCCGCACTCCAAGGTCAGCCTGACCATCCTGCGCAAGGGCGAGAGCGACCCGCTGGTGTTCAACATCACGCGCGAAGAGATCCATCAAAAGAGCGTCAAGGGCAAGATCGTCGAACCGGGCTACGCGTGGCTGCGCATTTCGCAGTTCCAAGAGCCGACCATCGACGACATGGCCGCCAAGATTGTCGAACTGTACAAGCAAGACCCGAACATCAAAGGCCTGGTGCTGGACCTGCGCAACGACCCCGGTGGCGTGCTGCAAGGCGCCATTGGCGTGGCCGCCGCCTTCCTGCCCAAGGACGCGGCGATCGTCTCGACCAACGGTCAGTTGCCGGACCAAAAGCAGATCTTCTATGGCCGTCCCGAGTACTACGCATTGCGCAGTGAAAGCGACGCGCTGGCCAAGCTGCCGGCCGCCATCAAGCAAGTGAAGATGGTGGTGCTGGTCAACACCGGCTCGGCATCGGCGTCGGAAATCGTCGCCGGCGCGCTGCAGGATTACAAGCGGGCCGAGATCATCGGCACGCAAACCTTCGGCAAGGGTTCGGTGCAAACGATACGCCAGCTCACCGCCGACACCGCCGTCAAACTGACCACGGCGCGCTACTACACGCCGCACGGCCGCTCGATCCAGGCCAAGGGCATCACGCCCGACCTGGCGGTGGACGAGAACGCCGACGGCGACGGCCTGAACGCGCTGCGCACGCGCGAGGCCGATCTGGACAAGCACCTGAGCAACGACAAAGAGAAGGAAGTCGCCAAGACCAAGCGCGACGAGCTGGAAGAGCAGCTGCGCATCGTCGCGATGGAAAAGACCCGCAAGCCGCTCGAATACGGCAGCGGCGACGACTTCCAGCTGGCGCAGGCGCTCAACCACCTCAAGGGCCTGCCGGTGCAGCTGGCCAGGCAGGAAACCAAGGTCGTGCAGGCCGACGTCAAAAAGTAACCGGGGTCAGATCGTATCCCTCTGCCGCCGGCGGAACTCCGCCGGCGCGCAGCCCACTTCCCGCTTGAAGAACTTGCTGAAATTGGTGGCCTCGTCGAAGCCCAGCTTCTCCGCGATGCCGGCGACCGCCAGGTCGGTATGCACCAACAGCCGCTTTGCCTCCAGGTTGATGCGCGCCGCAATGAAGGCTTTGGCGGTCGTGCCCCGCACCGCCGTCACCGCCCGCGCCAGACTCTTTTCCGTGTAGCCGAGTTGATCGGCATAGTCGGCCACCTGGTGCCACTGCGCGAAGCGCTCGTCCACCAACTGCTGGAACCGCCTGAAGCGTTGCGACGCGGGCGACACCGGCGACTCCGGCGCCGGCCGCGGGCCTTGCAGCATGCTCAACCGCGTCAGCAGCGCATGCAGCTGATGGCGTAGCAACGCATGCACGTCCTCCGGCGGCGCGTCCAGCCGCGAGTCCTCGCGCATCTGCTGGATCGCGTCCGCGACCTGGCGCAGCGCCTCGACGCCAAGCTGCAGGTGCTCCCCCAACCGCATCAGATCGAGGGCCAGCTTGAGGTCGCGCGGCGTGCTCGACACCGGCAAAACGAATTCCGGACGAAACAGCACGTTCCAACCCTCCCAATCCTCGTCCGGTCCGAAGCTGTGCGCCTGCCCCGGCCGCAACACCAGCACGGAACCCGGCGCGCAGGCGATCGCCTTGAAATCAACCACTTGCGTACAAACGCCGCGCGTTACACAGACCAGGGTGTGGAACTCGTACCGGTGCGTCGCCCGCACGTTTTCCTTGCTGCCCCGGCGCCGCAGGTCGGCCATGGCGAAGATCTCCAGGTCGAGCAGATAAGGCGCCTTCGGCTGATAACGCAGCGGCCGGATCTCGTCGCCGAATGTCTTGAATGTATCAGTCATTGTCCCGTTTAGACCGTTTCATTTGGCTGGAGGTGTCCAATAATAACCCTATCGACCAACCTAACGGAACCACCATGACCAACATTGACATCGCAAAAACCTACATCAAGGCGATACAAGCTGGCGACCAGGCCATCCTGGGCGCCATCATCTCGCCCGACGTGATTTGGCACCAGCCAGGCAACAACCAGTTCTCCGGCACGCACCAGGGCATGGCCGCGGTCGGCCCGATGCTGGGCAAGATGATGGAAGTATCCAACGGAACTTTCGCGATCACCCGCGCCGACGACTACATGGCAAACGGCGAGCTGGTCGCCATCACGATCGAATTTGCCGGCGAGGCCAACGGCATCAAGCTCCGGCAACGCGGCGTGGACCTGGTCCGCATTGAGGCGGGAAAAATCGTCGCAGTGCGGCTGTTCTCCAGCGACCAGGCGCAGGAAGACCTATTCTGGGGCAATTAACATTCAGGATCACATCCGGATCACACCCGGGGTCAGGTCCGCCATTGCTACACGAACCGGGCGGTAACCGGCGGCGTCATCGGGGCGCCATTTTTATTTCGTCCCTTTATTACGCGGATCATGCGGTCATTGTGTAGAATTTGGCTCATTATTGGCGCAAGCCATTGCCAAATTCGAAAGTTTAATCATGAAACAAGCCGTCATCAGCGGTACCGGCCTTTTTACGCCAGCGCAATCGATCTCCAATGAAGAGTTGGTCGAGTGCTTTAACGCCTACGCCGGGCAATTCAACGCCGACAACGCCGGCGCCATCGCGGAAGGCACCGTCACGCCGCTGGAGCTGTCGAGCGTGGCCTTCATCGAAAAAGCCTCCGGCATCAAGTCGCGCTATGTGATGGAAAAATCCGGCATCCTGGACCCGAAGCGCATGGTCTCGCGCATTCCCGAGCGCGCCGACGAGGAACTGTCGCTGCAAGCCGAAATCTGCGTGGCCGCCGCCCACCAGGCGCTGGACCGCGCCGGCCGCGTGCCGGCCGACATCGACATGGTGCTGGTCGCCTGCTCGAACATGCAGCGCGGCTACCCGGCGATGGCGGTCGAGGTGCAGGGCGCGCTCGGCATCGACGGCTACGGCTTCGACATGAACGTGGCTTGCTCGTCGGCCACCTTCGGCATCCAGCAGGCGGTGGCGGCAGTGCAAAGCGGCCAGGCGCGCGCGGTGCTGGTGCTCAATCCGGAAATCACCAGCGGCCACCTGAACTGGCGCGACCGCGACAGCCACTTCATCTTCGGCGACGCCTGCACGGCGATGGTCATCGAGGCGGCCGACACGGCCAAGGGTTCGCAGCGCTGGGAAATCCTCGACACCAAGCTCAAGACGAGCTTCTCGAACAACATCCGCAACAACTTCGGCTTCCTCAACCGCTTCGACGAGGCTGGCATCGGCCAGCCGGACAAGCTGTTCCGCCAGCAGGGCAGGAAAGTCTTTAAAGATGTGTGCCCGATGGCCGCCGAGATGATCAAGGCCACGATCGCCGGCGCCGGCCTGGAAGTGCCCCAGGTGAGCCGCTACTGGCTGCACCAGGCCAACCTGAACATGAACCTGCTGATCAGCCGCCTGGTGCTGGGCCGCGACGCCGAGCCGGGCGAGGCGCCGGTGATCCTCGACGAATACGCCAACACCTCGTCGGCCGGCTCGATCATCGCCTTCCACAAGCACTCCGACGACATGGCCCCGGGCCAGCTGGGCGTGATCTGCTCGTTCGGCGCGGGCTACTCGATCGGCTGCGTGGTGGTGCGCAAAGTCTAACGGCGCGCAGGCGGTAGCGCGCGATGACAGCCGCCCCGGACTTCCTCATGCTCGACCACGGTGCGGCCGAACCGCTGTACCGCCAGATCTACACCCGCTTCCGCTCCGCCATCGCTGACGGCATGCTGCAGCCGGGGGCGCGCGTGCCGTCGGCTCGCGCGCTGGCGCTGGACCTGGGCCTTGCGCGCGGCACGGTGGAAGCGGCCTACTCGCTGCTTGGCGCCGAGGGCTACCTGGAGACCCGCGGCCAGGCCGGCACCGTCGTCTCGCCGGCGTTGACGCGGCACGCGCCGGTGGCGCCATCGGCCCGGGCGCAAGATCGTTCCACCGACCTGGCCGGCTCGCCGGCGCCGCTTGGCAGGCCGTTTCAAATGGGCCTGCCCGCGCTGGACGCGTTTCCGCGCAAGGTGTGGGCCGCGCTGGCGGCGCGCGCGATCCGCGCCACGCAGGCCGCCGACATGGTTTACCCGCCGTATTGCGGCACGCCAGCGCTGCGCACCGCCATCGCCACCTACCTGCAACTCTCGCGCGGCATCGACTGCGCCCCGGCGCAGGTGTTCGTCACCTCGGGCTACCGCAACTCGCTGGAGCTGGCCGCGCGCGCGCTGCTGCATCCCGGCGATCGCGTATGGATCGAAGATCCCGGCTACCCGCCCACCGGCGAACTGCTGACGCAAGCGGGCATGCGCCCGGTGCCGGTACGGGTCGACGACGAAGGACTGCAGGTGGCGCATGGCGTCGCCAGCGCGCCCGATGCGCGGGCGGCCGTGGTCACACCCGCCCATCAAAGCCCGCTGTGCGTGTCGCTGTCGCTGCCGCGCCGCCTGGCGCTGCTGGACTGGGCCGCGCACAGCGACGCCTGGATCATCGAGGACGACTACGATGGCGAATACCGTTATGTGAGCCGCCCGCTGCCGGCACTGAAAAGCCTGGACCGCGTGGGGCGCGTGCTGTACGCCGGCACCTTCAGCAAGGTGCTGTTCCCGGCGATCCGGCTGGCGTATCTGGTGGTGCCGCCGGCGCAGGTGAGGCGCTTCGAGGCGGTGTGCGAGACCTTTGCCGCCGGTGGTCCGGCGCTGACCCAGGACATCGTCGCCAGCTTCATGAACGATGGCCACTTCGCCCGCCACATCCAGCGCATGCGGCGGCTGTACGGCGAACGTCGCGAGATGGTGGCCGCCGAGCTGACCAAAGTGCTGGGCAAGCACCTGCGCATCGATCCGCAACCCGGCGGCATGCACCTGGTGCTGCGCCTGCCGGGCAGGCACGCCGACCGCGCGCTGGCGGCGCGCCTGCGGCAGGAAGGCATGTTCGCGCTGCCACTGTCCGAATGCAGCGCGCTGCCGCAGGCGTCGTCGGCACTGCTGCTGAGCTTTACCAATATCGAGACCCCACGGCGGGCGCGCGAGCTGGCATTGGGCATCATGGCCCAGTTAAGTTGACCAATCTTGGCACTTCCGGGCTAAGCCATGAAATCGCACAATACGGCTATCCGCAATCAACCAAGGAAACGCCATGACCGCCCGACTCGACATCTTCAAGCTTTCCCCGCAAGCCTACAAGGGCTTCGGCGCCGTAAAAACCGCCTTGCAGGAATCGAGCCTGCCGCGCGAGTTGCTGGAGCTGGTCGATCTGCGCGTCTCGCAGATCAACGGCTGCGCCTATTGCATCGATATGCACACGCGCGACCTGCTGGCACACGGCGTCGGCATCGACAAGGTCGTGCTGGTGCCGGTATGGCGGGAAGCCGAGGCCCTGTTCTCCGAGCAGGAACGCGCCGCGCTGGCCTGGGCCGAGACGCTTACCCGCGTGGCCGAGACCAACGCCCCGGACGCCGACTTCCAGAAGGCAGCCGCCGTGCTGGGTGAAAAGGAACTCGCCGATCTGACCATGTCGATTGCGCTGATGAGCGCATTCAACCGCATCGGCGTCGGCATGCGCCTGGTGCCGGCCGCGCTGAGCAAATAGGCGCGCCACCATCGCGTGCAGGCGTGTTGTCGGCCTGCCGGCGTGTGCTACCCTTTGGGCTGTCCCCAACCCCAGAGGAGCCCCACGCGCATGCCCCACAATATCAGTCTGATCACCACAATCGCAGCGGCGCTGGGCTTCGGCCTGGTGTTCGGCTACCTTGCAACGCGCCTCAAGCTACCGGCGCTGGTGGGTTATCTGGCTGCGGGTATCATGTTGGGACCTGCGACGCCGGGCTTCGTCGCCGACGCCGCGCTGGCCTCGCAGCTGGCCGAAATCGGCGTGATGCTGATGATGTTCGGCGTCGGCCTGCACTTCTCGCTCGACGACCTGTGGGCGGTGCGCAAGGTCGCGCTGCCCGGCGCGGTGCTGCAAATCGCCGTCGCCACGGCGCTCGGCATGGCGCTGGCCCACTTCTGGGGCTGGAGCGTCGGCGGCGGCCTGGTATTCGGCCTGGCGCTGTCGGTGGCCAGCACCGTGGTGCTGCTGCGCGCCTTGGAGGAACGCGGCATCCTCGATACCTTCAACGGCCGCATCGCGGTCGGCTGGCTCGTCGTGGAAGACCTGGTCACCGTCATGGTGCTGGTGCTGCTGCCGGCGCTGGCCGGCTCGCTCGGCGGCGTCTCGCTCGATGAACACGGCGTCGCCATCCCCGCCGGCGAAGTCGATCTGTGGGGCACACTGGCCCTCACGCTCGGCAAGGTCGGCGCCTTCATCGCGCTGATGCTGGTGGTCGGCCGCAAGCTGTTCCCGTGGATCCTGTGGCAGGTGGCGCGCACCGGTTCGCGCGAGCTGTTCACCTTGTGCGTGATCGCCGCCGCCGTCGGCATCGCCTACGGCTCGACGCACTACTTCGGCGTCTCGTTCGCGCTGGGAGCCTTCTTCGCCGGTATGGTGCTGCGCGAGTCCGAGCTGGCGCACCGCGCGGCGCAGGAGTCGCTGCCGCTGCGCGACGCGTTCGCGGTGCTGTTCTTCGTATCGGTGGGCATGCTGTTCGAGCCGACCATCGTGACCGGGCAGCCGCTCAAACTGCTGGCGGTGGTGGCCATCATCGTGTTCGGAAAATCGCTGGCCGCCTTCGTGCTGGTGGTGCTGCTGCGCTATCCGGCCAAGACGGCGCTGATGGTGTCGGCCAGCCTGGCGCAGATCGGCGAATTCTCCTTCATCCTGGCGGCGCTGGGATTATCGCTCAAGCTGATGCCGATCGAGGGCCAGAGCCTGATCCTGGCAGGCGCCATCATCTCGATCGCGTTGAACCCGGTGGTGTTCCGCCTCTCCAAACCGCTGGAGCGGTGGATGGGCAAGGATGGTTCGATCATGTCGAAGTTCGAGCGCACGGCCGATCCGCTGGCGGAGCTGCCGATGTCGGTGCCGCACGAGCATCTGGACGGACAGGTCGTGCTGGTCGGGTATGGCCGCGTGGGCCGGCGCATCGCCGAGGTGCTGCTCAAGCACAGCATACCGTTCGTGGTGGCGGAGCAGAACCGCGAGATCGTCGACCAGCTGCGCAAGGACGGCATCCATGCGGTGGCCGGCAACGCGGGCGAACCTGCGGTGCTGATCCAGGCGCACATCGCGCGCGCGGGCATGCTGGTGATCGCCACGCCGGACACCTTCCATGTGCGGGCGATGGTGGAAACGGCGCGTTTGCTCAACCCGAATATCAAGACCGTGGTGCGCACGCACAACGAAGAGGAAGCGGAGCTGCTGCGCAGCGAATTGGCCGGCAAAATCTTCATCGGCGAGGAGGAACTGGCCAACGGCATGACCGATTTCGTCGTCACCAATTTCGAGCGCAAGTCTGGTGGACACTAGGCTTTTAACCCGCCAACGTGAGAGGGGTCGTACCCATCGGGTACGACCCCGCGACTGATCGCCTTGCGGGTTTAGCGCGGACGTTACAGGCCTGCCGCCAGCTCCGCGCCTTCCTTGATCGCGCGCTTGGCGTCCAGCTCCGCCGCCAGCGCGGCGCCGCCGATCTTGCGGAAGCGCGGCCACGACGGATTCGCTTTCACTTCCTCCTCCGACGGCATCAACTCGGTCAGGCTGTCCTGACCCGCGCACACCACCACGTTATCGACCGGCAGCAAGCGCTGCTCGCCGCCGACCGTGATGTGCAGGCCCTGATCGTCGATCCGGTCGTACTGCACGCCGGCGATCATCACCACGCCATTGCGCGCCAGGACGGCGCGATGCACCCAGCCCGAGGTCTTGCCCAGCCCCGCCCCCAGCTTGGACGTCTTGCGCTGCAGCAGATACAACTGCCGCACCGGCGCCGGCGTTTCCGGCGCCACCAAGCCACCGGGCGTATCGCCCTTCAAACCAACGCCCCATTCCCTGGCCCAGACATCCAGCGCCAGCGGCAGCGGATGCTTCGGATCGTGCAGCAGATATTCGCCGACATCGAAGCCGATGCCGCCCGCGCCGATGATGGCCACCCGCCTGCCGACCGGCGCCTTGTTCTGCAACACGTCGATATACGACAGCACCTTCGGATGATCGATGCCCTCGATCGGCGGACGGCGCACCTTGATGCCGGTTGCCACCACCACCTCGTCGTAACCCTCGGCGATGAGCTGCTCGCGCGTGACGCGCATGCCCAGCCTGAGCTTCACGCCCGTCAAATCGATCTGGCGGCGGAAGTAGCGGATGGTCTCGGCGAATTCCTCCTTGCCCGGAATCTGCATGGCGATCTTGAACTGGCCGCCGACGCTGTCGCTGGAATCGAACAGCGAAACATCGTGGCCGCATTCGGCCGCCACCGTCGCAGCCGACAATCCGGCCGGCCCGGCGCCGACCACCGCCACGCGGCGCGGCCTGGCCGTCTTCGCGTACACCAGTTCCGTCTCGTGGCAGGCGCGCGGGTTGACCAGGCAGCTGGCGCGCTTGTTGGAGAATGTGTGATCGAGGCAAGCCTGGTTGCAGCCGATGCAGGTGTTGATCTCGTCGGCCTTGCCCTGCGCCGCCTTGGCGACAAAGTGCGAATCGGCCAGGAAGGGACGCGCCATCGAAATCATGTCGGCGTCGCCGCGCTGCAGGATACCTTCCGCCTCGGCCGGCATGTTGATGCGGTTCGACGCCACCACCGGTATCGTCACCTCCAGCCGCAAGCGGCCGGCAATGCCGGCGAAGGCCGCGCGCGGCACCGACGTGACGATGGTCGGCACCCGCGCCTCGTGCCAGCCGTAGCCGCTGTTGAGGATCGTGACGCCGGCGTGCTGCAACGCCTTGGCCACCGCCACCACGTCCTCCCAGGTATTGCCGCCGTCGACCAGGTCGAGCAGCGAGTGGCGGTACATGATGATGAAATCATGACCAACTGCTGCGCGGATGCGCTTGACGATTTCCACCGGCAGCCGCATGCGGTTCTCGATGCTGCCGCCCCAGCGGTCCGTGCGCAGATTGGTGCGCGCGCACAGGAACTGGTTGAGCAGATAGCCTTCGCTGCCCATCACCTCGATGCCGTCGTAGCCCGCCGCGCGCGCCAGCTTGGCGCAGCGGGCGTAGTCGCGTATCGTCTGCTCGATGCCGGCCTCCGTCAGCGCGCGCGGTTTGAACGGCGAGATCGGCGATTTCTTGTCCGACGCCGACACCACGAACGGCTGATATCCATAGCGCCCCGCGTGCAGGATCTGCATCAGGATCTTGCCGCCCTCCTCGTGCACCGCGCTGGTGACGCGGCGGTGATTGTGGACGTCGCCCTTGAAGTTGAGCGTTCCGCCGAAGGGCAGCAGCCATCCGGAGCGGTTGGGGGAAATACCGCCGGTGACGATCAACCCCACGCCGCCGCGCGCGCGCTCGCGGTAAAAGGCCGCGAGCTTGCCGTAGTTGTAGAAGCGGTCTTCAAGGCCGGTGTGCATCGATCCCATGACGACGCGGTTGCGCAGCGTCGTGAAACCCAGGTCGAGGGGCGCCAGCAGATGGGGGTATGGTGTGTTTGTCATTATAGTTATATGGTCCAGATGTATGCGTCAGGCCGGAGGCCGAATTAAAACCCAATTCTCTAGACCCGGGCTTCTAAAGGCCCCGCGCCGCGTGTATTTTGTAACGTGACGGCGCTTCGCTTGTATTCTGCCACCCTTTCCCTTACGCTGGAACGATGAAGCGATTCCTTGTGTATTTGTTGTTAGGTGTGGCTGCCCCGGTGGCGATGGCACAAGCACCTAAGCTTGAACTACCCAAGCTGGAGGTCTCGGTCAATCGCGTGGACGCCGAAGCGCGGCACATGTATGAAGTGGACGCCACCGCGACGGTGGCGGCGCCACTGCCGAAGGTATGGCGCGTACTGACGGGCTACGAGCGCATGTCGGAGTTCGTGCCGGACCTGGAATCGTGCAAGGTCCTGTCACGCAACGGTAACGAAGTGATCATCGAACAATTCGGCGTGGCGCGCTTTTTGTTCATGTCCAAGGCCATCCATCTGATCGTGCGGGCGACCGAGCAGCCGATGTCGTCGATCGAGATCTCGCTGATCTCCGGCGACATGAAGCACTACGAATCGAAATGGGAATTGGTGCCGGTGCCCGAAACCGGCGGCACCAGGATTGTCTACAGCGGCAGGCTGCTGCCGAATTTTTACGTACCGGGCATCCTGGGGTCGAACATGATCCGCAGCGACATCGAACATATGATGAGCGCCGTGGTGGCGCGCATCGAGCGCCGCGACGACGCGCCCAAACGCGGCGGCGTGCAGGCCACGCCGGCAGTCCCCGTCACGCCGCCGGCGCAGCAAGCACCGGCGCCGCCACAGCCCAATCAGGCCAGGTAGCTCAGGCCAGGTAAGTATCGCGCGAGCGCAGCTCGGCGAAGTTTTCCAGGCTGCCGATCTTCACCAGCACCGGATTCAAACTCAAGTTGCTCTGCATCGAGCGCCAGGCGAACTGCCACTCCTGCTCCTGCGCTTCGGCCGCCGTCTTGGTGAAGGCGGCGCCGAGCGCGGCGCGCGTGCCATATTCGACGGCGCCGTCGATGCCCGCCCAGCTGGGGAGCGTGCGTTGCACCGCGCGGTGCAGGCGCTCGCCGAATTCCTCGGTGTTGTGGATGATCAGGCAGGCGTCGGCCGAGAACAGCTCGAACAGCTTGCGGTCCCACGCCTGCGAAAAGCTCAGGGTCAGGCAGTTCGAGGCCGGGACGAGGATGAACTGGCCCTGGGTCAGCGCCAGTTCCAGGTCTTCGCGCACGCCGTAGCGGTGCAGGGTTGGAGGGCGTTGGTAGTCGTGCATGTTGGTACTCTATTCTTTACAGGTTATTTGACCGGGGCGCGGCGCACGTGGCGGTGCGAGCGCATCGCCGCCGAGGCGATGAAGATTTCGCGCAGCAGGTAGCAGAAGCTGCCGATCAGCGCTCCCATCGCCACCACGAACATGCCGGCGATGTATTTGTCCAGCGGGGTATTGGTGATGTCGCCCAAAAACAGCATCGCGATGACCAGGCAAATCAGCAGGCCGCAGGCGGTCGACAGGGTGATCGAGGCGTTGATCAGGTGCGATCGTCGGTAGAGCACATCGAGTTCGTTGAGATAGACGTCGCTGTAACCGATGTCGAGCCGGTCCTCCAGCACCCGCGAACGGTCGATGATGCGTGCCAGCCGGTTGGTCAGCACCATCAAGTTGGTGCACACGCCCGTCAGCAGGAACACCGGCGCGATGGCCAGTTGGATAATGTGGCCGATGTCGCCGATCTGAAGATTCATGATTGCCATAAGTGCTGGGTTTTTATGCTTGCCTCTCTGGGCCGTCGATATTGCTAGTCAAGCCATAGTGTAGCAGCCCGGGGCGTGCGCGGGCCGATTCCCGGCGCCGCGTACGCGAATGTGCGGGGTTTATGCAAATGCGCGGTTGCGCTTGAACTGTTCGGTCGCGCCGACCAGCGCGCGCGCGATCCCCTTTTCCATCGCGCCGTGGCCGGCGTCGGGAATCATGTGCAACACCGCGCCGGGCCAGGCCTCGCGCAGGCGCCAGGCCGACGACGGCGGGCAGATCACGTCGTAGCGGCCCTGCACGATCACCGCCGGCAGATGGGCGATGCGGCCAATGTCGCGGATCAGTTGATCGTCGCCGAAGAAGCCCAGGTTGGCCATGTAGTGCGATTCCAGCCGGCCGACGCCCAGATCGAGGCTGTCCGACGGCGGGTCCTCCGGCTGCGGCAGCAGGAACACGCGGCGGCCCTCGAAACGGCTCCACGCGCGCACCGCCGGCCAGTGGACCTCCGGATCGTCGCTCATGATGCGGTCCACATAGGCTTTGAGCAGGTTGCCGCGCTCCGCCTCCGGAATCGGCGCGATGAACTCTGCGTACACCTCGGGGTGGAACCACTGCGCGCCGTACAGGAACCAGTCGATTTCCGCCTGCGTGCACAGGAAGATCCCGCGCAGCACGAAGCCCAGGCAGCGCTCGGGATGCGCCTGGCCGTAGGCCAGCGCCAGGGTCGAGCCCCACGAGCCGCCGAACACCAGCCACTGCTCGATGCCGAACAGCGCGCGCAGGCGTTCGATGTCCGCGATCAGCAATTGAGTGGTGTTGTTGCGGCACTCGCCCAGCGGCAGCGATTTGCCGGCGCCGCGCTGGTCGAACAGGATCACGCGGTACTGTTCCGGGTCGAAGAAGCGGCGGTGCTGCGGCGACAGGCCGGCGCCCGGGCCACCGTGCAGGAAGATCACCGGAATGCCGTTCGGATTGCCGACCTCCTCCCAGTAGATGGTGTGCAGGTCGTCGACCGCCAGCATGCCGTGCCGGGTCGGCAGGATGGGCGGGAACAGGGGCGAGGTCGGTTCGAACATGGCTATCCTTTGGCATCGATAGCTGATTGTACGAAAAAAAAGCCAGGATCGCGAACGAACCTGGCTTCGATTGCCGTAACGGCAAGCTTAGGACATGTGCTGGCCGCCGTTGATGGCGATGTTGGCGCCGGTGACGAAGGCCGCCTCGTCCGACGACAGATACGCGACCAGGCCGGCCACTTCCTCAGGCTTGCCCAGGCGCGCCATCGGAATTTGCGGGATGATCTTGGTATCGAGCACTTCCTGCGGGATCTCCATGACCATCTTGGTGCCGATGTAGCCCGGCGAGATGGTGTTGACGGTCACGCCCTTGCGCGCCACTTCCAGCGCCAGCGCCTTGGTGAAGCCGTGCATGCCGGCCTTGGCCGCCGAATAGTTGGTCTGGCCGAAGGCGCCCTTCTGGCCGTTGACCGACGAAATGTTGATGATGCGACCCCAGCCGCGCTCGACCATGCCGTCGCAGACCGGTTTGGTCATGTTGAACACGGAATCCAGGTTGGTGGCCATGACGGCGTCCCAGTTCGGCTTGTCCATCTTCTTGAACGTCATGTCGCGAGTGATGCCGGCGTTGTTGACCAGCACATCGATCGGGCCGATGTCCTTTTCGATGGCGGCCACGCAGGCTTGCGCCGAGTCGTAGTCCGCCACGTCGCAAGGATAGGCGCGGAAGTTGAACCCCTGGTCGCGCGTCGTGGCGAGCCACTGCTCGACCTTGGGATTGCCAGGGGAATACGTCGTGACCACGTTATAGCCGAGCGCCGACAGTTTGAAACACACCGCTTCGCCCAGACCGCCCATACCGCCAGTTACCAATGCAACTCTTGCCATTTTATTGTCCCCTCATCGTAGTTGATACCAAACTTCGCTGACACCAAAGTTCGCGCGCCGCCCCGCGACCGCGGAGGCGGCAGGTTTTATCGTTATCTTATGGACGCTCGATCGCCAGCGCCACGCCCATGCCGCCGCCGATGCACAGCGAAGCCAGGCCCTTCTTGGCGTCGCGGCGGATCATCTCGTGGATCAGGGTGACCAGGATGCGGGCGCCGGACGCGCCGATCGGGTGGCCGATGGCGATGGCGCCGCCGTTGACGTTGATCTTGCTGGTGTCCCAGCCCATTTCCTTGTTGACGGCGACGGCCTGCGCGGCGAAGGCTTCGTTGATTTCCATCAGGTCCAGATCGTCAGGCGTCCAGCCGGCCTTTTTCAGGCACAGGCGGCTGGCCGAGACCGGGCCCATGCCCATCAGCGCCGGGTCCAGGCCGGACGAGGCGTAGGCCTTGACCTTGGCCAGCACCGGCAGGCCCAGTTCCTTGGCCTTGGTGGCGGACATCATGATGACGGCGGCGGCGCCGTCGTTCAGGCCGGACGCGTTGCCGGCGGTGACGCTGCCTTCCTTGTTGAACGCCGGACGCAGGCCGGCCAACCCTTCGATGGTCGAGCCGGGCTTGATGTATTCGTCGCTGTCGAAGACGATGGTGCCTTTTTTATTGGCGATTTCCAGCGGCAGAATCTCGTCCTTGAATTTGCCTTCTTTTTGAGCGGCTTCGGCCTTCAGCTGCGATTGCAGCGCGAACTCATCCTGCTCGGTGCGCGAGATGTCGTGTTTTTTCGCGACGTTCTCGGCGGTGATGCCCATGTGGTAATTGTTGAACGCGTCCCACAGGCCGTCGACGATCATGGTGTCGACCATCTTGATCTCGCCCATGCGGAAGCCGTCGCGCGAACCCGGCATCGCGTGCGGCGAGGCGCTCATGTTTTCCTGGCCGCCGGCGATGACGATTTGTGCATCGCCACATTTAATCGCCTGGGCCGCCAGGTGCGTGGCTTTCAAACCGCTGCCGCACACGTGGTTGATGGTGAAACCGGGAATGGAATCTGGCAGGCCGGACTTGATGACCGCCTGACGGGCAGGATTCTGGCCGACGCCGGCGGTGAGCACCTGGCCCAGGATCGCTTCGCTGATCTGGCTTGGATCGATGCCGGTCTTGGCCAGCAGGCCCTTGATCACGTGCGCGCCCAGGTCCGAGGCCGCGATCTTGGCGAGGCTGCCGCCGAATTTGCCGACACCGGTACGGCCAGCGGCCACGATAACTACATCATCCATATGACTCTCCAATACGCCGGCCGGGGCCGGCTTAGTTTAGCAACAACATTGAGCAACTACGTGAACGTCGATAATACGCCTACGACGGCGAGGCCGTGGGGGGTTTCGATTGTGCGTCGCCGCGAGGAATGCCAGTTATTTCTCTAGCAGCATCCATGCCAACGATTGTCCCAAGTCGCGGAGCCATCGTAAGCGCCCGGATTTGGCGACACATTGATTTTTGTCAATCTTTCCCTCGACGTGCCTCAAGACATTTTGAAGAAACAATGTAAATTTGTCACGACAATAATCTGATACCGTCGAGCGTGGCGGCGCACTGCTCGCGTATCACTTTGACGAAATCGAGGACGTAGGCTTTTTGCTTTTGCGACTCCGGCACCGACACGAACAGGTCGCTCCACAGGCCGTGGTCGCCCACCGGCTTGGCGATGACGTAGTCGTAGTCGACATAGTTCTTGATGGCCCAGTTGGGCAAGGCGGCGATGCCGCGGCGGCTGGCGACCAATTGCAGCACGGCCACCGTCAGCTCGGCGGTGCGGCGCTGGACCTGAATGCCGGCCGGCTGCAGCACTTCACGGATCAGGTCGATGCGGGTTTCCGGCACCGGATAGGTGATCAGGGTCTCGCCCTCGAAGTCGGCCGCGTGCAGGCGGCGTTGCATCGCCAGCCGGTGTTTTTGCGCCATCACGACCAAAATTTCATAACGGAACAGCGGGAACGTGACGAAATCCGGGCCGTACGGCGAACCGATGACAAGGTCGGCGGCGCCGCTGCGCAGCAGCTCGGCCGGCTCGCTGTGGAAACCGGACACCAGGTCGATTTCCACGTCCGGCCAGCGTTTGCGAAACTCGTCCATGACCGGCATCAGCCAATCGAAGCAGGTGTGGCATTCCAGCGCGACACGCAGCTGGCCGGTGTCGCCCTGGGTCAGCCGGGCCACTTCGCGCTCGGCCGCCTCAATTTCCGGCAGCAGCATATCGGCCAGTTTGAGAAGTCGCGCGCCGGTGGCGGTAAAGCCGATCGGCACGGATTTTCGCTCAAAAAGCGGTCCGCCGTAGCGATCTTCCAGCAACTTGATCTGATGGGACAACGCCGACTGGGTCAGGTTGAGCAGTTGGGCGGCGCGCACCAGGCTGCCGGCCGAACGAAGCGCGCTCAGGGTGCGAAGGTGGCGTATCTCTAGCATGGTCTATTAAAAATTTTCATGTGAAACTACAAAATCTTTCGTTTTGATTATAGACCGGAATGCCGCAAACTTTATCGCATCAATATTAAATGCGGATGACACCGATCATGACACCATCAAATAAAGCGGCCTCAAGCCACATCCACACCCACGTTCCCGGTTTTCCACGCATCGGCGCGGCACGGGAACTGAAATTCGCGCTGGAATCGCACTGGCGTGGCGAACTGGACGAGGCCGGACTGGAAGCGGTCGGCCGCATTCTGCGCGCCCGCCACTGGGCGCTGCAAGAGCGAGCCGGGCTGGACTTCGTCACTGTCGGCGATTTCGCCTTCTACGACCAGGTCGCCAATCATGTTCAGCTATTGGGCTGCGAACCGGCGCGCTACGGCTTCGATCCCCGCCAATCGCAGCTGAGCCGCTATTTCGCCATGGCGCGCGGCGATGGCGGCAAAGAGCCCCCGGAATGCGGTCCCGGCTGCGGCCACGACCATTCCCACGATGGCGATGTGCACGCGTCGGCAGCGCTGGAAATGACCAAGTGGTTCGACACCAACTACCACTACCTCGTCCCTGAATTCACACCGGAAACCGCGTTCTCGCTGGCCTGCGAACGGCTGTTCGACGAAGTCGCGGAAGCGCAATCGCTCGGCCACGCGGTCAAGGCCGTGCTGCTCGGGCCGTTGAGCTTCCTGTGGCTGGGCAAGGAGAAAAGCGGCGCGGCCGGATTCAACCGCCTGGACTTGCTCGACAAGCTGCTGCCGGTCTACGGCGCGGCGCTGGACCGTCTGAAGGCGCAAGGCGTGCAATGGGTGCAGATCGACGAACCCATCCTCGGCCTCGACCTGCCGCCTGCCTGGCGCAGCGCGTTCGAATACACCTACTGGCAACTGAATCAGGTCGGCGTGCCGCTGCTGCTGGCGACCTATTTCTCGCCGCTGGAGGAAAACCTGAGCCTGGCCTGCCGCTTGCCGGTGGCCGGTTTGCATGTGGACGGCGTGCGCGCCGCCCATGAGCTGACCAGCATCGCCGACTGGCTGCCGGTGCACAAGGTGCTGTCGGTCGGCATCGTCGACGGCCGCAACATCTGGCGCACCGACCTGGACGCGGCGCTGGCCACCCTGGCGCCCATCGTCGACAAGCGCGGCGGCAAGCTGTGGCTGTCATCGTCGTGCTCGCTGCTGCACGTGCCGTTCACGCTGGCCGCCGAACACGCGCTCGACGCCGACATCAAATCGTGGCTGGCCTTCGCCACCGAAAAGCTCGACGAGCTGTACGTGCTGAAGCAAGCGCTGCAAGGCATCCACGAAGCTTCGGTCACCGATGCGCTGGAGGTCTCGCGCGCGGCGCTGGCCGGTCGCCGCGCCAGCGAACGCGTGCATCAACCAGCCGTGCGCGAGCGCCTGGCCGCGCTGGGCGACGACGCCGACCGCAGGCAATCGAGTTTCGCGCAGCGCCAGGCCGTGCAACGCGCGCGCCTGCAACTGCCGGACTTTCCGACCACCACCATCGGCTCGTTCCCGCAAACGCCGGCCATCCGCGCCGCCCGCGCCGGCTTCAAGCGCGGCGAACTGAACGCCGCCGACTACGAATCCAGGATGCGCGACGAGATCGCCTACGCGGTGCGCCGCCAGGAGGCGCTGGGACTCGACGTGCTGGTGCACGGCGAAGCCGAGCGCAACGACATGGTCGAATATTTCGGCGAGCAGCTGGACGGCTTCGTCTTCACGCAACTGGGCTGGGTGCAGTCGTACGGCTCGCGCTGCGTCAAGCCGCCCATCATCTACGGCGACGTCAGCCGCCCGAAGGCGATGACGGTGGACTGGACCGTGCATGCGCAAAGCCTGACCGGCAAGCCGATGAAAGGCATGCTGACCGGACCGATCACGATTTTGCAATGGTCGTTCGTGCGCGACGACCAGCCGCGCTCGCGCACCGCGCTGCATATCGCGCTGGCGATCCGCGACGAGGTGGACGATTTGCAGCGGGCCGGCATCGGCATCATCCAGATCGACGAGCCCGCCGTGCGCGAAGGCTTGCCGCTGCGCCGGGGCCGCTGGGACGAGTATCTGGACTGGGCCACGCGCGCGTTCCGCGTCTCGGCCGGCGCGGCGGCGGACGGCACGCAGATCCATACCCACATGTGCTATGCCGAGTTCAACGACATCCTGCCGCAGATCGCCGCGATGGATGCGGATGTGATCACGATCGAGACCAGCCGCTCGGACATGGAATTGCTCAACGGGTTTGGACAATTCCGCTATCCGAACGAGATCGGACCGGGCGTGTACGACATCCACTCGCCACGCGTGCCGGGGCAGGCGGAAATGGTGAGGCTGCTGCGCAAAGCCAGCGCGGTGATTCCTGCTGGCAATCTCTGGGTGAATCCGGATTGCGGCCTGAAGACGCGCGGGTGGGCGGAGACGGAGACGGCGCTGCGCAATATGGTGGCGGCGGCACATCAACTGCGCGCGGAGCATGCGATTTATTAAGGGTCCACGGACATCGGCACAAACGGCGCATGCATTGGCGAATTACGCTGCGCTAATCCGCCCCACGTAATTCAGAATGGGCCTCCGCCCGCATATTTGCTGGCGCGCACGCGTATCGGGCCTCCCCATCTCCCGCTTTCCACAGTAGAATGCTCGTGCCTGCGCATGCGCGCGAGGTTGTTTACCTCATATACCTCTAATACTGTCGCCCATGTCCAAGAGCCTGTTTCAAAAGCCTATCGAAATCAAGATTTCCACCGTTGTCGCCGTTTCCGCGATCCTGGCGACCGCCGACAGCATCGCTCTCGACGCCGCGCTGGCCGAAATGACGGGCGGCACCACCGACTTTTTTGAAGACGACCTGGCCGTGATCGACGTCGCCGCGCTGCCGGCCGGCTGCGATCCGATCGACTGGGCCGGCATCATCGCCCTGCTGAAAAAATACCGCTTGAATCCGGTCGCCGTGCGCAACGCGCCGCCATCCATGGCCGCCGAGATCGCCGCCCACGGACTGAGCCTGGAAACCGCGACCAAGCCGCGCGCCGACGAGGCCGACGCCCCCGCAGCCAAAGCCGCCGCCAAGGCAGCAACGGCGGCACCGGCCCCGGCCCCGGCCCCGGCCGCCAGCAAAGCGCCGGTCGCGGCGGCCACCGCCGCCGCTGCCACCGACAGCCTGCCCGGCAACGCCGGCGTCATGATCATCGACACCCCGGTGCGCGCCGGCCAGCGCATTTACGCGCGCGGCTGCGACCTGATCATCACGGCGGTCGTCAACAACGGCGCCGAAGTCATCGCCGACGGCAGCATTCACGTCTACAACACGCTGCACGGCCGCGCGCTGGCGGGCGCCTCGGGCAACCCCGACGCGCGCATCTTCGCGATGACCATGTCGCCGGAATTGGTGTCAATTGCCGGCGTTTACCGTACTTTTGAAGACGGTTTCCCCGCCGAGTTCGCGCGTTCCCCTGCGCAAATTCGCTTGGTCGGCGACCGAATCGATATACTATCTGTCAATTCCGCGAACCGCGCCTGAGTGGCCTGCTGTTCATCTCTCTGAAAAGGATTATTTGTGGCGAGAATCATTGTAGTGACGTCCGGCAAGGGCGGTGTCGGTAAGACGACTTCCAGCGCGAGCTTCTCCACCGGCCTGGCCATGCGCGGCCATAAGACCGCCGTCATCGACTTCGACGTCGGCCTGCGCAACCTGGACCTGATCATGGGCTGCGAACGCCGCGTGGTGTACGACCTGATCAACGTGATCAACAAGGAAGCGTCGCTGACCCAGGCGCTGATCAAGGACAAGCATTGCGACAACCTGTTCATCCTGCCGGCCTCGCAGACGCGCGACAAGGATGCGCTGTCGGAAGACGGCGTGGAAGTCGTGCTGCACGAGCTGATCAACATGGGCTTCGAGTTCATCATCTGCGATTCGCCGGCCGGCATCGAGCACGGCGCCTTGATGGCGCTGACGTTCGCCGACGAAGCGATCATCGTCACCAATCCGGAAGTGTCGTCGGTGCGCGATTCGGACCGCATCCTCGGCATCATCCAGGCCAAGTCGCGCCGCGCCCAGACCGGCGGCGAGCCGGTCAAGGAACATCTGCTGATCACCCGCTACTCGCCGAAACGCGTGGAAGCGGACGAAATGCTGTCGTACCAAGACGTGCAGGAAATTCTGCGCATTCCTTTGATCGGCATCATCCCGGAATCGGAATCGGTGCTGCACGCTTCAAACCAGGGTAACCCGGCCATTCACTTCAAGGGCACCGATGTCGCGGAAGCTTACGAAGACGTGGTGTCGCGCTTCCTCGGCCAGGAATTGCCGTTGCGCTTCGTCACTTATGAAAAGCCAGGCCTTCTGCAGCGTATTTTTGGGAGCAAGTGACCATGGCCCTGCTTTCTTTCCTGTTCCCGCAAAAACAGAAGACCGCGACGGCGGCCAAGGAGCGGTTGCAGATCATCATCGCGCGCGAGCGCAATGGCCGCAGCGGTCCGGATTTTCTGCCGGCGCTGCACAAGGAATTGATTGAGGTGATTTCGAAGTACACCAAGGTCAACGCCGACGACATCAAGATTTCGCTCGATCGCCAGGGCAACCTGGAAGTACTCGACGTCAACGTGGTGCTGCCGGACGCGTAAAAAAATGGCGGGCCCGACGGCCCGCCAACGTGTCGTCCGCGACACAATTAAGCCGGATGGGCCACCGCGCCGTCGTGCCCGACACCTGCCGTCACCAGCTTCGCCGCCACCTTGGCGCACGCTTCCACGTGCTGGTAGCCGATCTGCCGGAACGCGAAAAACCCTATCCCGGCCGCCGCCAGCTGGCCGGCCAGCGGCACCATCTTGCCGGCCTGGCGCGCGACCACTTTCATGCCGCTCCGGCGCAACAACTGCGTGACCACCTCGCGCGTGACCACCTTACCGATCAGCATGCCGCCGACGCCGATCGCCGCTTCATAGGCGATCAGCCTGAACCTGGGCTGCAGCTTCTCGATCTGCTCGTCGGACAAACCGAACTCGTGGTTGATGTCGTCGATCAGCTGCGCGAACAGGCGCATGTCCGACACCACGTCGAGGCCCGGAATCGGCACCGCCGCCACGCCGGCCGACACCATCGCGCGGCGCCGCACCAGTTTCCGGCAGCGTTCCCGCACCGCATCAATATCGCGCGCGGTGCCCGGAACCAGGGTCCAGTTTGTGTTTGTTTTGAGTCCCATAGCGGCTCCCGGATGAACTGAGGATTCTTTCCAAATTTCAACTTCTTCATTGAATTCGGGCTTTTTCCAGTGTACCGTGTAATAACCGAACGGGCGCGCACGATGAAAATATGCAACAAAATGCGTTGTCAAACGACAAACGTTAATGTCCCAAAAAAAATATTTAATCATTCTGCCAATTAATTTGTGAATCTCTGTTATATTTGACGTGACATCTCTTTAACATATATTTCCTACAGGCAGCAGTATGAGAATCGCCGTACTCGACAACGACCGCAGCCAGGCAGACTTGATCTGCCAGGTATTGACCTCCGCCGGCCACATTTGCCACAGCTTTCAGACCGCGAAAGACGTGCTGGCACAGCTGCGTAAAGACAGTTACGACATGCTCATACTCGACTGGCAGGTGGTCGATCTGACCGGTGCCGAAGTGATGCGCCGCGCTCGTGAAAAGCTGCCCGACAGCGCCCCCGTGCTGTTCCTCACGACCAGCTCCGGCGAGGACGATATCGTCGCCGGCCTGGCCGCCGGCGCCGACGATTACATGATCAAGCCGCTGCGCCGCAGCGAGATGGTCGCGCGCGTGCAAGCGCTGCTGCGCCGCGCCTATCCGGCCCAGAACGGCGCTGAACAATTGCAATTCGGTCAATACGTTTTCGAGACCCGGCCCGGCCGTTTGCTGATGGATGGCGTGGTGTTGGACGTCACCCACAAAGAGTTCTACCTCGCACTGTTATTTTTCCGCAACATCGGGCGGCCGCTGTCGCGCGCCTATATTCATGAAGCCGTGTGGATCCGCGAGACCGCCGTGCCGTCCCGCACCATGGACACCCACGTTTCGCGCGTGCGCAACAAATTACAGCTGAAGCCGGAAAACGGCTTCCGCCTGGTGCCGGTCTACAGCTACGGTTACCGTCTGGAAAAACTCGGCGCGGCCTGATCCTCCCGGCCGGACTGCTCCGAAGGCAAGGGCGGCTGCTATGGCTTTAGGCAGCTTCGGGGCAAGCTTCGGGGCAAGATACAGGTACATCACGGTATAATGTCCGCTAATCCATCGTCCGGACCCGAAATGCAGCTGCTTGCCGTCGGCCTCAACCACAACACCGCACCGGTCTCGCTTCGCGAGCAGCTGGCGTTCGCCCCTGACCAGCTCGGCCAGGCGGTGGTGGCGGCGCGTTCGTGGTTCGAGCGCATCGACCATCGCGGCAGCGACGAGGCGGCGATCCTGTCGACCTGCAACCGCACCGAGCTCTACGCGGCCAGCCAGGTGCCCGAGCCGCTCGACGCCGGCGCCCATTTTCTTGCCGATTTCCACAAGCTGAACTACGCCGAACTGCGTCCGCACCTGTATTTGTTGCCGCAGCACGACGCCGTGCGCCACACCTTCCGCGTCGCCTCCGGGCTCGATTCGATGGTGCTGGGCGAGACGCAGATCCTCGGCCAGATCAAGGACGCCATCCGCACCGCCGACGAAGCGGGCGGCCTGGGCACCTACCTGCACCAGCTGTTCCAGCGCAGCTTCTCGGTCGCCAAGGAGGTGCGCAGCACCACCGAGATCGGCGCGCACAGCGTGTCGATGGCCGCCGCCGCCGTGCGCCTGTCGCAGCGCATCTTCGACAAGATCTCCGAGCAGAACGTGTTGTTCATCGGCGCCGGCGAGATGATCGAATTGTGCGCCACCCACTTCGCGGCGCAGAATCCGAAAACCATCACCATCGCCAACCGCACCCTGGAACGCGGCGAGCTGCTGGCGCACCGCTACGGCGGCCGCGCGATCCGGCTGGCCGATTTGCAGGACAAGCTGCACCAGTACGACATCGTCATCTCCTGCACCGCCTCGTCGCTGCCGCTGATCGGCCTTGGCATGGTGGAGCGCGCGATAAAGGCGCGCCGCCACAAGCCGATGTTCATGGTCGATCTGGCGGTGCCGCGCGATATCGAGCCGGAGGTGTCGCGCCTGAACGACGCCTTCCTGTACACCGTCGACGATCTTGGTAAAGTCGTGCAGACCGGGATGGAAAACCGCCTGGCCGCCGTCGCGCAGGCCGAGGCGATCATCGAAACGCGGGTGCAGTCGTTCATGCACTGGATCGACGACCGCGCCGTGGTGCCGGTCATCCAAAGTTTGCAGGAAAACGGCGAGGCGCTGCGCCAGGTCGAACTGGAACGCGCCCGCAAGATGCTGGCCAAGGGCGAGGACATCGACGCCGTCCTCGAAGCCCTGTCCAAGGGCCTGACCGCGAAGTTCATGCACGGTCCGCAGCAGGCGCTGCACCGTGCCCAGGGCGACGAGCGCGCCCACCTGGCCGAGCTGCTGCCGCAGCTGTTCCGCGGCCGCCGTTAGCGCCCCCGCCACGCACCACAACGCCGATCGCGCCCGTCGCCGGTCGCACCTCGCGCCGCGTCCTCGCGGCATCCGCTTCACCCCTCACGGAATACCGAATACGCTATGAAACCATCCATGCTGTCCAAGCTCGATCAATTGGCCAACCGCCTGGTCGAACTCGATGAACTGCTGATGTCCGAGGGCGCCACCAGCAATATGGACGCCTACCGAAAAATGACCCGCGAGCACGCCGAACTCGGTCCGCTGGTCGCGCTCTACAACTCGTATCAGGAGGCGATCGGCGACGGCGCCGCCGCGCAGGAGATGCTGTCCGATCCGGAGATGAAGGAATTCGCGCAGGACGAAATCGAAGCGTCCAAGGCCCGCATGGCGGAACTGGAAATCGAGCTGCAGAAAATGCTGCTGCCGAAGGACGCCAACGACGAGCGCAACATCTTCCTCGAAATCCGCGCCGGCACCGGCGGCGACGAATCGGCCTTGTTCGCCGGCGACCTGCTGCGCATGTACACCCGCTTCGCCGAGCGCAATCGCTGGCAGGTGGAAGTGGTGTCGGAATCGGCGTCGGACCTGGGCGGCTACCGCGAGGTGATCGTGCGCCTGGTCGGCAACGGCGTCTACGCCAAGCTGAAGTTCGAATCCGGCGGCCACCGCGTGCAGCGCGTGCCGGCCACCGAAACGCAGGGCCGCATCCACACCTCCGCCTGCACCGTGGCGGTGATGCCGGAGGCGGACGAAGTCGAAGACGTCAACATCAACCCGGCCGACCTGCGCATCGACACCTTCCGCGCGTCCGGCGCCGGCGGTCAGCACATCAACAAGACCGATTCCGCCGTGCGCCTGACCCACTTGCCGACCGGGATCGTGGTCGAATGCCAGGACGACCGCTCGCAGCACAAGAACAAGGCGCAGGCGATGAAGGTGCTGGCGGCGCGCATCAAGGACGTGCAGCTGCGCGAGCAGCAATCGAAGGAAGCGGCCACCCGTAAGAGCCTGATCGGCTCGGGCGACCGCAGCGAGCGGATTCGCACTTACAACTTCCCGCAGGGCCGCATGACGGACCACCGCATCAACCTGACCTTGTACAAGCTCGATTTCATCATGGACGGCGACCTGACGGAGCTGACCAACGCGCTGGCGGCCGAACACCAGGCCGAGTTGCTGGCGGCGCTGGGCGATTAAGAGCCGCCTAAGCTCCGCTGTCGCCAATGTGCGAAAATCACGCGACCTACAAAACGGATAACAACATGAACCAGTCCCGCTCCCTGCTGCTGTTTATCGCCTTCGCCAGCTTCGGCGTGGTCGCCGTCGCCCTGTACCTGCAGCATGGCCTCGACATGCTTCCGTGTCCGCTGTGCGTGATCCAGCGCTACCTGTTCCTGGCGATCGGCATCGCGTCGCTGGTCGGCGCGTATATCAGCAAGCCGAAAATCGGCGCCGGCGTCGGCCTGCTGGCCGCGCTGGGCGGGCTGTATTACGCCGGCGACCACCTGTACGTGCTGGCCAACCCCGGCCTGTCGTGCGGCATCGACCCGATGGAGACCTTCCTCAACAAGATCCCCACCGCCACCTACCTGCCCTTCCTGTTCAGGGCCGACGGCCTGTGCGAAGACGCGCTGGCGCCGTGGTTCGGCCTGTCGATTCCGCAGTGGTCCTTCATCTGGTTCGCCTTCTTCGCCCTGGCGCTGGCGTGGGCACTGTTGCGACGTCCGCGCGCATGATCGACCGACTCGGCGCCATCGAGGCCGGCCTCACCGTCGGCGCGCTGCAAATCCAGTCGCTGCTCGACGCGCTGGACAACCGCATCCTGCTGTGCCACGCGCTGGGACTGAGCCGCGTCGGCCTGATCACCCAGTCCGAACGGGCGCTGGACGCCGACGAGGCGCAGCGCTTCGCCGCGCTGGTGCAGCGCCGCCTGGACGGCGAACCGATCGCCTACATCGTCGGCCAGCGGGAGTTTTTCGGCCTGCCGTTTGAAGTCGGCGGCGCCGTGCTGATACCGCGTCCCGACACCGAACTGCTGGTCGAGCTGACCCTGGAGCGGCTGCCGCCATCGGGCCGTGTGCTCGACATGGGCACCGGCAGCGGCGCCATCGCCGTCGCCCTGGCCCATACGCGGCGCGACGCCGACGTCACCGCCCTCGATGTCAGCGGCGAGGCGCTGGCCGTGGCGCGCCGCAACGCCGCCGCCAACGGCGCCCGCGTCGCCTTCCTGCAAAGCGACTGGTACGCGGCGCTGGAAGCAAGGCCGCCGTTCGACGTCATCGCCTCCAACCCGCCGTACATCGCCAGCGGCGACCGCCATCTGTCCGAGGGCGATCTACGCTACGAACCGGTGGGCGCGCTGACCGACCACGCCGACGGCCTGTCGGCGCTGCGCATCATCGTCGCCGGGGCCAGGGCACATTTGAAGCCACAAGGGTGGCTGCTGATGGAGCACGGCTACGACCAGTCGGCGGCGGTGCGACAGTTATTATCCGAACAAGGTTACACCGACGTGCAAAGCTGGACCGACCTGGCCGGCATCGAGCGCGTGACCGGTGCGCGGGCGCACTGACAGACGCCCCTCCCCCGGGATATGCTGGCTTTGCGCCACCTCCCCCACTATTTGATAAACTAGCAAGCGATCTTTGGTGATGGCCAACTTTTGGCCTTGCCGACGCGTTTGCCCGTTTTCGGTTAATCTCGCACCTCACAGTTTGTTTGATGCAACACGAAAGGAAGATCCAATTGTCCAATCTACTGACTCGCCGCCTGGCACTGCTGGCCAAGCCAGAGCACCGCGCGGTGCTCGGCGGCTTGCGTGGCATCGAGCGCGAAACCTTGCGGGTTGACCGGAGCGGCCATCTGGCCGCCACGCCGCATCCAGTGGCCGTGGGCTCGGCCCTGACGCATCCGCAAATCACCACCGATTATGCCGAGGCGCTGCTGGAGTTCATCACGCCGGCCGAAAAGGACATCGCCACCACCATCGAAAAACTCGACGGCATCCACCGCTACGCCTACAGCAAATTGGGCGACGAGCTGTTGTGGAGCCAGTCGATGCCATGCCAGCTGCCGGGCGAGGAAGACATCGAGATCGCCTGGTACGGCAGCTCCAATCTGGGCACGCTCAAACATGTGTACCGCCGCGGCCTGGCGCTACGCTACGGGAAAGCGATGCAGTGCATCGCCGGCATCCACTATAACTACTCGCTGGACGAACGCCTGTGGCGCGTGCTGGCGGAGAACGAACCGGCTGAAAAGCGCCTGTCGAAAAAGGGCTATCAGTCGGAAGCCTACCTGGCCACCATCCGCAACTTCCGCCGCTACAGCTGGCTGCTGATGTATTTGTTCGGCGCCTCGCCGGTGCTGTCGACCGGCTTCCTGCGCGGGCGTCCGCACAAGCTCGAAACGCTGTCCGAGGACACGCTGTACCTGCCCTACGCCACCAGCCTGCGCATGAGCGACCTCGGTTACCAGAACGACGCGCAGTCGGGTCTGAGCCCGCACGAGAACTGTTTGGACAGTTACGTCGCCGCGCTGACCAAGGCCGTCAACCAGCCGTACGCGCCTTACGCGGAACTGGGCACCAAGCGCGGTGACGAATGGATACAGCTCAGCACCAACGTGCTGCAGATCGAAAACGAGTACTACTCCACCATCCGCCCCAAGCGCGTGATCCAGACCGGCGAACGGCCGATCCAGGCGCTGTGCGCGCGCGGCGTGCAGTACATCGAAGTGCGCTGCATGGACGTCGACCCGTTCGAGCCGGTCGGCATCAGCGTCGAAGCGGGCCGCTTCCTCGACGCTTTCCTGCTGTTCTGCGCACTGGAGGAAAGCCCGAAGATCACGCCGGAGGAAAGCCTGCGCCACACGCGCAACTTCGCCCGCACCGTCAAGGAAGGCCGCCGTCCGGGCCTGACCCTGACCAACGACGACGGCGACATCGGCCTGCAAAGCTGGGGCGCCGACCTGCTCGAACGTATCCGTCCGGCGGCCGAGCTGCTCGACTCGCTGCGCGGCGACAGCGCGCATGCCAACGCGATCGCAGCGCAAGCGGCCAAGCTGGCCGACGCCAGCCTGACGCCGTCGGCCAAGGTGCTGGCGACCCTGCAAGCCAACGGCAAGTCGTTCGCCGCCTTCGGGCTGGCGCAGAGCGAAAAGCACGCCGCGTACTTCCGCAGCCATCCGCCGGGCGCCGACGAAGCGGCGTATTTCGACGGCCTGGCCGCCGCCTCGCTGGCCGAGCAGGCCGAGATGGAAGCCGCCCCGCAGAACAATTTCGACGATTACGTGGCCGCCTACCGGGCCAGCAATTTGTGCCACTCCACCGTCGACTGCGACTAACCAAACACCTTCGGGGCGCCCGTGCTCACCTTCTACAACGAGCTGCATGCCCAGCACCGGGGACGCTACGAGATGTTTCGCGGCGAGATGGTGCCGTGCTTCGAAAAGCCGGAGCGGGCCGACTCGGTGCTGGCGGAGCTGGGCCGGCGCGGCCTTGGCCGCATCGTCACGCCGCACGGCGTGCCGTTGATGTCGCTCGAGCGCATCCACACGCCGCGCTACCTGCACTTCCTGCGCACCGCGTGGAGCGAATGGCTGGCGCTCGACCCGGCCAACGCGCAGAAGGACGCCTTCCCCGCCGTCTGGCCGGTGCGCACGCTGCGCGCCGACATCGAGCCGGATAACTTCTGCGCCAAACTCGGTTTGTACTCGATGGACAGCGGCACGCCGCTGACGGCCGGCACCTGGACCGCCGCCAAGACCGGCGCGGACTGCGCGGTCAACGCGGCCCATGCGCTGCGGCTGGGCGAGCGCGGCGCCTTTGTGCTGAGCCGCCCGCCGGGCCACCACGCCGGCGCCGATTTCTTCGGCGGCTACTGCTTCCTGAACAACGCCGCGCTGGCCGCGCAGCACATGCTCGACGACGGCGCGAAGAAGGTCGCCATCATCGACATCGACTACCACCACGGCAACGGCACGCAGAGCATTTTCTATGGGCGCGACGACGTGCTGTTCGTGTCCATCCACGCCGATCCGCGCAGCGAGTATCCGTTTTATCTGGGGCATGCGGATGAACGGGGAGAAGGCGCGGGCCAGGGCTTCAATATGAATCTGCCGCTGGCGGCGGGCAGCTCGGTCAAGGCCTGGTTCACGGCGCTGGAGACGGCCTGCATCCGCATCGGCGGCTACGCGCCGGACGCGCTGGTGGTGTCGCTGGGCGTGGACACGTTCGCCGGCGATCCGCTGTCGCGCTTCGCGCTGCAAAGCGCGGATTATCTGAAAGTGGGCGAGCGCCTGGCCTATTTGGGCCTGCCGACCGCCTTCATCTTCGAAGGCGGCTATGCGGTCAAGGAGCTGGGCACCAACGTCGTCAACGTCCTCGAAGGCTACGAGACCGCACTCTAATCAATAGACATCGCGGCGATAGCGGCCTGTCTCGATCAGATCGTCGAGCGCGGCGCGGCCGATGATTTCCTCCAGCGCGGCTTCGACGCCGCCGGCCATGCCCTGCAAACTGCCGCAGACATACAGCACGGCGCCCTCGGCGATCCAGGCGCGCAAGGTGTCGGCTTTGGTGCGCATGCGGTCCTGCACATATTCGCCGCCGGAGACGTCGCGCGAGAACACCAGGTCCAGCTCCGGCAGGAAACCGCGCTCGCGGTAATCGCGCACCTCGTCGGCGCAGATGCTGTCGAACTCGCGCTGGCGCTCGCCGAAAATCAGCCAGTTGCGGCGCAAGCCGCCGCGCACGCGCGCGCGCAAATGCGAACGCAAACCGGCCATGCCGGAACCGTTGCCGATGTAAATGCTCGGCAGCGGCTGTGGATGCGCGTCGAACGACGGATTGGCCACCAGGCGCACGCGCACCGTGGCGCCAGGCGACGCTTGCGCCGTCAGCCAGCCGGAGGCCAGGCCCATGCCTTGCTCGTGGCGCACCTGGCGCACCAGCAACTGCATGCCGCCGTCGGACGGCAGCGACGCCAGCGAGTAGCGGCGCGGCGCGATGGCCTGGCGTTGCGCGTCGGTGGCCCCGGCCGGCGTGTAATGGCCCGGCCAAATGTCGACCAGCGCGCCCGGTTGCCAGTTGGCGGCCGCTTCGGCATCGCCGCCGCACAGCGTGATTTCGTACAGCCCATCGCCGACGCTGCCGGGGTTGAGCAGTTGGCGTTCCATCAGCGTCCAGTGGGTATAGTCCGATTCCGCCACCGCCGCCGACAGCGACACCTCGGCCGAATCGCCGCCGATCAATTCACGCAAGGTGTGCGACCAGCGCGCCAGGGCACCGGCGTCGCCGTTGTCGACTTCAATTATCGGATGCAGCGGCCGCGCGCCCATCACGCGCAGGCGTTGGTCCAAGGTCTGTCCGAAGCCGCAGAACTGCACGTAGTTGCGGTCGCCCAGCGCCAGCACCGCGTACTGCATGTGCGCCAGCTCCTCGGCCGCCGTTTGCAGCAGTCGGCTGAAGCGGCGCGCGCCGTCCGGCGGTTCGCCTTCGCCGAAGCTGCTGGCGACGAACAGCGCGCGCCGGTACTTGACCAGTTGCGGCGGCGTCAGTTTTTCCAGCGAGTGCACGTGGACCGGAACGCCGGCCTTCTGCAAGGCGGCCGCGCTTTGCAGCGCCAGGCGTTCGGCCTGGCCGGTCTGGCTGGCGTAGGCCATCAGGACCGGCTCCAGCGACGTATCGGCGACATTGGCGCCGGCCGTGGCCGCGAACTGCGCGCGCTCGGCCTGCGCGATGCGCTTCTGGCGGCGGCGGTTCAGGTACAGCATCCAGCCGGTGATCGCGAAGCCCGGCAGCGCCAGACTGGTAAGGAACATGAACAGACGACCGGGCAAGCCGAAATACGTCCCCAAATGCAGCGGATAAATCGTCGACTGCGCGCGCGTGCCGATCGCCATGTCGCGATACGGCTCGTTCTTGATCATGGCGCCGGTCTGCTGGTTGACCGACATGCGGCCGCGCGCGCGCACGTGCGGCGCGTCATTGGCCACCCATAGGATCTGGATCGGCTGCGTGGCGCGCTCCGGCGGCCGCAGGAAGGCCATCTTCCAGTCCGGCGCGGCCTGCTGGAAGGTCGCCCAGCTGGCGGTCAGGTCGGCCTGCGCGGCGGCGGCCTTCGGCGGCTTGACGCCTTTCGGCTTCGGCGCGGTCGCCACGCGCGGCGGACGGGTGGTGCCCAGCCAGCCGTCGACGGTATCGCGCACCACGTCGAAACTCCAGTACAGACCTGTCAGCGTGAAGACCACGTACGCCGCCAGTGCCCAGGTGCCAACCACCGAATGCAGGCCCCACAGGAAGGAGCGGCCTTTCAGGCGCGTGTCGAAGGTCAGCCAGGTGCGCCAGTCGAGCGCGCGGCGCGGCCAGCGCAGATACAGTCCGCTCAGCGATAGTCCCAGCAGGCAGATCGCCAGGATGCCCAGCACGATGCGGCCGACGTCGCGCGGCAGCAGCAGGTGGCGATGCAGCGACTCCACCCATTCGAAAGCCTCGTCGTAATGCAGCGGCGGCAGCAGCGCGCCGGTGTACGGATTGAGATAAATCGTTTCGCCATGCTCGGCGCCGGGCGCCGGCGCCATGGTCACGCGCGCGGTGGTACCCGGTTCGGTGTAGACGATGATGCCGGTGATGCGCGCGTCCGGATGCAGCAGCCTGGCCGCCTGCGCGATGTGCGGCGGCGCCAGCACCGGCGCCACCGGATCCACGGCAACGTGCATCACGCCCGGATTCAACAGGTCCAGTATCTCGTCGCGGAAGGCGAGGATGGCGCCGGTCAGCCCGATCAGTATCAGGATCGTGCCGGCCGTGATGCCGACAAACCAGTGCAGCTGGAACCAGAGCTTTTTCACAAGTCGACCTTCACGCCCAGTTTAATCAGGCGCGGCGCGCCGGAACTCAGGCGCGTGCCGGCGCCGGCCCAGTACTCCTTACCGCCCGCGTTTTCCACATTGAGCTGCACGCTGGTGCGCTTGCCCATGACCGTCGTCACATAACGGCCGCCGACGCTGAACAAGGTGGCGCCGCCGAGGAAAGCCTGATTCAGATCGTTGACCGGACGGCTGCCGGTATAGTACGCGCCGCCGTTGAACGACAGGCCGGGCACGGCGTCGAGTTCATACGACAGGAAGGCGCTGGCGGTGCGCTTGGCGGCGTTCTCCGGCAGCTTGCCGTTGTAGGCGGCGCCGATGTCGCGGAATTCCGGATCGATGAACTGGGCCGAGGTTTGCCACGACAGACGCGGCGTCAGCTTGCCCTGGGTCGACAGCTCCAGGCCACGGAAATGCTGCTCGCCGTCGGCGCTGTAGATGTTGGCGGTGTTGGTGTAGTAGCCCGGACGGTTGATCTCGAACAGCGACGCCTGCACCAGGGTGCCGCCGGCGCCGGGCATGCGCCAGCGCGCGCCCAGCTCCTTCTGGCGGCTCACGCCGGGCGCCAGGCGCTGGTTGGCGTTGGCGGTGCCGGTCGGCGCGGTCTCGCCCTCCTCCAGGCCCTGTGAGGCGGAGACATAGAACGATAGGTCGTCGGTATATTTGTAGATCAGCGCCGCCATCGGCGTGGTTTTGCTCACGTCGTAGTGGTTGGTGCCCTGGTCGCTCTTGTACTTCACGCTGCGCACGCCGGCGACGGCCTGCCAGTGAGGTGAAAAGGTCATGCGGTCGATCGCGTAGGCGCCCGAGTCGCGCGTCTCCAGGCCTGCGGTGGTCGGCGTGGTCGAATAGGCGCTGACGGTGTAGCTGGTGACCGGCGTCGGATTGTACAAATTCTGCGACGGGATCGTGAAGGTGGCTTGATAGATCGGGTCCTGTCCCTTGTCGGTGCGGTTCACGCCCAAGGTGACGTCATGCTTGACCGGGCCGGTGGCGACGGTGCCCGCCAGTTCGGCGCGCAGCATGGTCGAATCGAGCACGCTGTGTTGCAGGTTGCCGGTGATGCGGCCGGCACCCGTGGCGATGGCGGCGTTGTTCGTGAAGCGGAAGATCGGCAGCGCGCGGTCGCGCGCCGTTTCCGAGTGGCCGCCTTCGACGGTCAGCGCCCAGTTGTCGCTCAGCGCATAGTCGGCGCGCAGCAGCGCGTTCTTGGTCTCGGTCTCGAACTTGGCCCAGTCGGGACCGACCAGGCGCTTCGGATCGACGGTGCGCGGCAGGGTGATGACGCCATTGACGGCGGTCGGCAGGGTGATGCCCACCTGTTCGGTGACGCGGCGCTTGTCGTATTCCAGGTCGGCCGCCAGGCGCAGGCGGGCGTTGACGCGCCAGTCCAGCGCCGCCGAAATGAAACGGCGGTTGCCGTTGCCGACATCGTCCAGATAACTGGCCAGGGTGCCGCCGGCGGCGTTGATGCGCACGCCGACCTGCTGCTGCTCGCCGAAGCGGCGCGCGACGTCGGCGGTGGCCACCGCCGTGCCGTTATGGTCGACCGTCATGCCCACCGCGGTCACCGGCGTGGCGCCGGCGCGCTTGGTGACGAAGTTGACCACCCCGGCCGGCGACGTGAAGCCGTAGTACAAGGCGGTGGCGCCCTTCAATACTTCGACACGCTCCTTGTCCTCCATCGGCACCTGGCCGAAATTCATGATCGGCAGCGAACCGTTGAGGCGATAGTTGGTGCGGTTTTCCACCGCGATGCCGCGTATGACCAATTGATCCCAAGTCTCGCCGCCGTTTTGCTGGCGCGTGACGCCGGCCGTGTTGCGCAGCGCGTCGTACAAGCCGCCGGCCGCCTGCAGCTCCAGCACTTCGCGCGTGACGACGTTGACGGTCGACGGCACTTCCATGATGTCTGCGCCCCGGAAGCTGCCCGCTTCCACCGTCGTCGGCACGAAGCCGTCGGCCCGCGCGGCCGTCACTTTGACGGTCTGCAGGATTTTTTCATCGGTCTCCTGCGACAGCGCGGCCGATGGAAAAGCGGCGCACAGCGCGAGGTAGACCGGAACGTGACGAAGCTGGGACATGAGTGGACAAGAAGGCATCAAATTGAAAGGATGCCGTCATTTTACTAGATAATGAGAATGATTATCAATTCCCGTTATCCGCTGCCCTATTTCCCCGCAGCCTCCGCCGCCAGCGTTTTATTTAGCCGCTCGGTGCCCGCCTGCGCATAATCGCGGCATGCCTGGCGGTCGATAAAGGCCGCGTTGCCCAGTGTGGCCTGTTTGGCCTGACGCTCGAACAGGCCGGATACCCCCGGATGCGCCGACACCAGGATGTCGCAGTCCAGCCCCGCGACCGTGGCGATCGATCTTTTGATATCGGCCAGCGCGGTCGGATACGTCTTGGAATCGCTGTAGCGGAACGGCTTGGCGGCGAACGCGTTCAGGCTGTCCGCATAGACCATGGCCGCGCTCTTGCCGTTTTCGGTCGAGCGCCAGGTCCAGCTGACGCCACCCTGCGTGTGGCCAGGCGTGTAGCGCGCCGTCACCGCCAACGGTCCGAGCTTGACCACTTCGCCATCGGCCACGGCGCGCGTGTTGGCGACCGGCGTCATCGCCGACAGGTCGCCGTATTGCGGATCGCCCTTGCTCGGCTGGCCGCTGCGCAGCACCTGTTCTCCCTGCACGCTGGCCAGCACGGTCGCGCCGGACAATTTTTGCAATGCGCTGATGCCGCCTGCGTGGTCGAAGTGATCGTGCGAGTTGAGGATGAACTTGATGTCCTCCATTTTGAATCCCAACTGGCGGATATGCTGGGCGATCATCGGCGCCGATTCGGGGCTGCCGCCGTCGATCAGGATGTGTCCCTGCGGCGACGTGATCAACACGGCGCTCAGGCCGCGCGTGCCGACGTAATAAGTGTCGCCGAACACGGCGAAAGGCTCCTGCGGATCGTTCCAGTCCTCGGCCATGGCCGGCGCTGCGAACAAACCCGCGGCCAAGGCGGCGGGCAACCCCGCCGACAGCATCAAACGTTTCATACCTTGCATTGTCATTCCTTGGTTGGATAAAGCTTGTCCAGGCGCGCGGGAAGCTCGCGCAGCACGGCGGCGCGGGCGCGGGGACCGCCGCCGGCGCCGTCCTGCGTGTGGTCCAGCACCAGATGCGCGAACACCACGGTGCGGTCGCCCTTGCTGGCCCAGCCGACATACCAGCCGTACTGCTGCTCGATGGGGCCGCCATCGTCGACCCGCACCGGCCCGGCAGTCCCGGTCTTGCCCTGGACGGTCCAGCCGTTCGACAGCGTCACCGGCGCCATGATCCGCGACGTCATCTCATAGGCCCGCGGCGACAGCGGCAGCTCGCGCCGCACCATCTTGCGCAGGAAGGCCACCTGCTCGACCGGCGAGATTTTCAGGCTCGAGCCGACCCAGGACAGCGACAGGCCGTTGTCCTTGCCGGCGTCGCCGGAGACATCGCGGTTGCCGTAATCGAAGCCGTCGATGTAGCGCCGGAAGCGCTCCATTCCCAGCGCCGCCGTCACCTGCTGGGCGAACCACAGCACCGAATTCTTGAACCAGAGCGTGGGGTCGGTGTCCTGCCGCCACGATTCGTTGTAGTCGGTGTAACCGGCCTTGAACGGCATCATCGGCGTGTGGGTGTCGGTCAGGATGCCGCTGTCGTAGCCCATCAGGCTGACCACGATATTGAACGTCGACGCCGGCGTCACGCGTTCGTCGCAATGGCCTTCCTTCGCCAGCGTGGCGCCGCTGGCCGCATCGGCCATCGTCAGGCAGCTGAACGGCTGGCGCGAGGCGGCCGACGCAGCCGATAATGGCTCGATGCGCCACGCCAGCGCCGGCTGGAACGCCAGGGTGCCGGCGAAGATGCCGGCCAGCCCGGCCAGCGCCCCAAGCCGCAACCACAGCGAGCGCCCGGCGCCGGACGGCGCGCGTATCAAACCGATGCGGGCCGCCAGCAGCCGCGCGCCGGCGCCGCCGAACGCCAGCGCCGTCTCGACGCCGGCCCCTTGCATCTTCAACTGCGCCAGCAGCGCCGCCGCGTAAGCCTTGCGCTGGGCCGGCGGACGGCCGCGCAGCACCTCGCGGTCGCAGCCCAGCTCCTGCGCCCACGACAGCCGCGCGCGCAGCAAGCGCATGAAGGGATTGAACCAGAACAGCGTTTGCAGCAGCAGGCCCGCGCCCATCCATTGCAGGTCGCGCCGGCGCAAATGCGTCACCTCGTGCTCGATCATCATCTGCCGCTGCAAGGGGTCGAAGCCGCGCAGATGCCGGGGCAGCAGCAGGCGGGCGCGGAAAAATCCGTACAACATCGGCGAGATCGGCGCATCCACCTCGATCACTTCGGCGCCACCCGCCAAGGTGCCGGGCACCTGGCTGCCCGACACCGACAGCCCGCGCAGGAACCGTCCGGCGTTCAGTAGCCGCCACGCCGCATGGACCAGTCCCGACAAATACACCGCCAGCCAGGCGATGGCGCCGAGGGCCAGCCAGGAGCGTCCCGCCGGCCGCGTATCCGCGCTCCACTCGGCCCCCGCCGCGGCCAGTGGCGACGCGGCTTTGTCCGGCGCGGGCGCGGCGGCGACGGCCGGATTCGGCAATTCGATCTGCGGCACCACGCTCAGCCGTTCGCTGTGCGGCAGCAGCACCACCAGGAACGCGGCGGCGATGGTGACCTGGCCCAGCAGCCAGACCGACCGTTGCGACGCCAGCGCCGGCAGGCGCCGGCTCAACCCCGACAGCAGCGCCCACACGCCCAGCCCGGCGGCCAGGCAGCCGGCGCACGCCAGCAGGAAGCGGTAAATCAGCAGATCGTCGAAGCTCATGGCGCCGCGTCCGGCTCGTCGGGCCAGTCCTTCAACAGTTGTTCGAGCTGCGCCAATTCGTCATCGTCGACCAGCTTGCTGCCGGTGAACATATTCACCGGCAAGGGACCGTCCATCTCCATCACCCGCTGGCCGAAATCGCGGGCGAACGCGGCCAACGTGCCGACTTTCTCCAGCACCGCCGTATAGACTTGCACCCCGTGCACGGTGTGCTGGCCCACCGAACCCTTGTCGAGCATGCGCTCGAGCGTCTTGCGGGTCGACGAGAAGGACCAGCCGAGCTCGCCTTCTATGTGCTGGTGGATTTCGCGCGCGCTCAGCGGCTGCTGCTTCCACAGCGCTTTGAGCACGGTCAGTTCGGTGATGGATGGAATGGTCATGGCGGCCCTTTGTGACGATTGCCCTCATTGTGCGACATTCGTCACATACCGGTCAATACGCAGAAATATAAAATTTTTCATTAAAATCGCTTGCTATTAGATTGCGTACTATGTATAGTTCTCACATCGGCGCTGCAAACAGCAGCGAAGCGTAGTAGATTAGCAAGCTGTCGCGATGGGTGATAGATAGCTAGCGATTAGATAGTTTGTTATATTTGTAGTCCACTATTTGCACTTCAACTTAACTGAAAAGGAATTCATCATGTCGATCGAAAAAGTACTGTACCGCGCCACCGCAAAAGCCACCGGCGGCCGTGAAGGCAAAGCCGTCTCCTCCGACGGCGTGCTGGACGTCAAGCTGACCACCCCGAAAGAACTGGGCGGCGCCGGCGCCGTCGGCACCAACCCTGAACAACTGTTCGCGGCCGGCTACTCGGCATGCTTCCTGGGCGCGCTCAAATTCGTCAGCGGCCGCGACAAGATCGCCCTGCCGGCGGACGTCTCGATCGAAGGCACGGTCGGCATCGGCGCCATCCCGACCGGTTTCGGCATCGAAGCGGAACTGAAAATCTCGCTGCCGGGCCTGGACCGTGAAAGCGCGCAAAAGCTGGTCGACGCCGCCCACATCGTGTGCCCTTACTCGAACGCCACCCGTGGCAACATCGACGTCACCCTGACCATCCTGTAATCGCCGCGTTCAGCGATTGACGGTCCCGAGGCCGGCGCCCACCAGCGCCGGCCTTCTGCATTACAATCGTCGTTCATCCCCTACAGAGATACGCAATGATTGAATGGCATTGGCTGGGCTTTGACGACATACCCCGCAACGACTGGTACGAGGTGCTGCGCCAGCGCCAGGACGTGTTCATCCTCGAGCAAACCTGTTTGTATCCCGATATCGACGGCTACGATTTGGACAGCCACCACCTGATGGCGTGGCGCGAGATCGATGGCAAGCGCACCCTGGTCGCCTATCTGCGCTGCCTGCCGCCCGGCTTGAAGTACGACGAGATGTCGCTGGGCCGCGTGCTGACCACGCGCGCCGCGCGCGGCAGCGGCATCGGCCGCGAGCTGCTGGCCAAGGCCATTCCGCTTGCGGAGGCGCTGCATCCCGGCCACCGGTTCCGCATCGGCGCGCAGGCGCACCTGGAAAAATTCTACGCCGGCTTTGGCTTCCAGACCGTCACCGAACCGTATGACGAAGACGGCATCATGCACATCGATATGGTGCGCTAAGGTTTGTTAACCTGCGGCGTCAAAATGTCAGCATGAAGCGCGCGCCCTCGCCCACCGGGCGCGCGTAACGCACCGTGCCGCCGTTGGCGTGCACCAGATGGCGCACCATCGCCAGCCCGATTCCCCTGCCCTGTTTTTTCGTCGAGAAGAACGGCGTGAAGATGTGCGCGGCCAGCGCTTCCGGCACGCCGGGGCCGTTGTCGGCCACCTCGATGCGCAAGCGGCTGCCCCGGCTCAGGCGCGCGCTCACCAGCGCGCGCGGCGGCCGCGCGCCACCGGCCATCGCTTCGGCGGCGTTCTTGAGAAGGTTGATCAGCGCCTGCTCGAGCTGCCCCGGGTCGATCATCACCTCCAGCGACGCCGGCTCCACCGAAAACTCCACCTGCCCGCCCAGCGCCTGCCACTGCGGCGCCAGCAGCGCGGACAAGCGGTCGAACAGATCCTCCAACCGCACACGCTGCGGCTGCGCCTGCGGCACCGTCGACAGGCTGCGGTAGCTGCCGACAAAATCGACCAGGCTGGCGGCGCGGCGGGCGATGGCGTCCAGCGCGATGCCCAGGTCGGCGTGGATGTCGGCGGGCAGTCCGGCGCTGGCTTCGTCCAGCAGGCCGCAGGCGGTGCGCGACAGCGAGGCCACCGGCGTCAGGGAATTCATGATTTCGTGCGTCAGCACTTGCACCAGCTCGCGCCAGGCGTTCAGCGCCTCCGCTTCCAGTTCGCTTTCCACCGGCATCAACGCGGCCAGGCGCTGCGCCGAGCCCTGCACCGAGAGCGCGGAGATGGCGACCAGCGCGCGCTCGCCACCGCGTTCGGTGTCGAAGGTGACCAACCTGCGCTGGCCGACCGGCTGCGCCGCCAGCAGCTCGTGCAGATCCTGCGGCGCGCTGGCGCGGCCCGGCGCCAGCAGCCTGCGGGCGCTGGCGTTGAGCGGCGCGACCTGCCCCGCGCCGCTGGCTTGCATGATGCGGAACAGCGCGATGGGCGCGTGTTCCAGCCGCGCCTCCAGCGCCAGCACGCTGGCGGCCAGTTCGTTGCGACGGGGACCGGGGGCCATGTCGGCGCCGGCGCCTTGCGGCTCCATGCGCGGCACGCGCGGGCCCAGTTTACGCAGGCATTGCCACAGCGCGCAGATCGGCGCCAGCGCCAGCATTGCGCACAGTACGATGCGGCGCGGCTGCGGCGTGGGCGACAAGGCGTCGGCCATGATGGCCAGCGCCACCAGGGCGAGCACGCTGGCGGCGACGCCGATCTTGAGCGCGCGCTCAGATGCCATGCTTGCCCAGCTTGCGGTACAAGGCGGCGCGGCTGATGCCGAGCGTTTTGGCGGCGTGGCTGATATTGCCGTTGAACTGCGCCAGCGTGCTGGCGATGGCTTCGCGTTCCAGGGCGTCGAGCGTCATGTCGCCAGGGACGGCGGGCGCGGCGCCCTCGTTGGCTGCGACGTTGATGGCGGCCGGCGCGGCACCAAGGCCGAAATCGTTCAAGCCATACTCCGTCCCCTGTCCGAGGATGACGGCGCGCTCGCAAGCGTGGCGCAGCGCGCGCACGTTGCCGGGCCAGTCGTGCCGCCGCAGGCTGTCGAGCGCCATGCCGGCCACCTCGCGCACCGGCCGCTGGTACTGCAGCTCATACAGTTTCAGATAGTGCGCCAGCAGCAAGGGAATGTCCTCACGCCGCTCGCGCAGCGGCGGCACGCGGATGACGATGGTATTCAGCCGAAACAGCAAATCCGGCCGGAAGACGGAGGGATCGAACAGGCGCGCCTCGTCCAGATTGGTGGCGCTGATGATGCGCACGTCGATCGCCTCCGGCTTGTCGGCGCCGATCGGCGTCACCTCGCGCCGTTCCAGCGCCGTCAGCAGCTTGGCTTGCGCGGCCAGCGGCATGTTGCCGATTTCGTCGAGGAACAGCGAGCCGCCGCGCGCCGCCTGGAAGCGCCCGGCGCGGTCGGACCTGGCGTCCGTGAACGAGCCTTTGCGATGGCCGAACAACTCGCTCTCGAAAGTCGATTCCGGCAACGCGCCCATGTCCACCGCCAGCAGCGTGCCGGCGGCGCGGCGCGACAGCGCGTGGATGGCGCGCGCCACCAGCTCCTTGCCGACGCCGTTCTCGCCGAGGACCATCACATTGGCCTCGGTGGGCGCCACGCTGCCGATCAGCGCCTTGAGCTCGCGCATCGCGGCCGACCCGCCCATCAACTCGGGCGCGGCGGCCGACGATCCGCGCAGGGCCGCGCGCCGCGCCAGCGCCTGGTCGACCGCCGCCACCAGCCGCGCGTTATCCCACGGCTTAGTGATGAAATCGCCGGCGCCGCGCTTGAGCGCCTCCACCGCCAGCGGAACGTCGGCATACGCCGTCATCGCGATCACCGCCGGCGGACGCCCTTGGGCGCGCAGCACGTCGAGCAGCGCCAGGCCCTCGGCGCCGTCGATGCAGCCGGGCGTGAAATTCAGGTCGAGCAGCACCACGTCGGGCACGCCCTGCGCCAGCAGCGCGGGCAAGCCGGCGGGATCGCAGAGCGTGGCGACCTGGCCGTGGCGCCGCCGCAGCAGCAGCTGGGCGGCGGTGGCGACATCGGGGTCGTCGTCGAGTATCAGTACGTAGGCGGACATGCAGGCATTCTAGCAGCGCGGGAGGGGCTGCGGACAAGGCAAAACAGGCCGGGCAAACCATTGTGGATGCGGATGTCCAGTTCCGAACATCGCTTGGTGTTCGATATTGAACACCTGCGGACCACATGCGTCACAAATACCCCTGAATCGCCGTTTTTTGTGCGTGGCACAGCGTTTGCTCTGAGACCGGTATGCAGATCAAAAAAAATATCGACCAGCCCAATCCGGGCCTGCCGGCCAGCGGCGCCGCGATGGACACCGTGGTGCCGCGCCGGCGCGGGAAAACCATCGCCATCGCGGTCGTCTCGGTGCTGGCGGTGGCTGCCGCCGGCTACGCGCTGTGGTCGTGGATGCCGCGCGGCCTGCAGATCGAGGGTGCCGACCTGCGCATCGGCCAGGCCGCGCGCGGCGTCTTCGTCGATGAAATCGTCGTGCGCGCCAACGCCGAGCCGCTTAATTCCGTGATCCTCGATTCGGTGGAATCGGGCCGCGTCGAGGAGGTACTGGCAAGCGACGGCGCGCTGGTCAAAAAAGGCCAGCTGCTGTTCCGCATCTCCAACCCGCAACGCAACCTGGAACTGCTGGCGCGGCAATCGGAACACGCGGTCAGCATCTTCAACCTGTCCAACCTGCGCGTGGCGCAGGAGTCCAGCGCCAGCGACCACCGGCGTCGGCTCGACGAGCTGCAATTCGAGGTGGACCAGGCGCGCAAACAGCACCAGCGCAACACGCGGCTGGCCGCGCAGGGCTTCATCTCCAGCGTCGCGCTCGAGGAGTCGGCCGACAAGCTGGATCAGCAACAGCGCCAACTGGCCAACGAGCAGCGGGCGTCGAGCACCGAGGACAAGGTGCGCAGCGCCGCCGCGCAGCAGCTCGAAAGCGCGATCGACGGCTTGAACTCCGGCCTGAAACTGGTCTCCGGCACGGTCGACGCCTTGGCGGTGCGCGCGCCGGTCGAAGGCCGGCTCACCAATTTCCGGCTGCAGGTGGGCGAATCGATCGCCACCGGCAAAAACATCGGCCGCATCGACGATCCGGTGCGCTTCAAGCTCTCGGCCAGCGTCGACGAGTACTACCTGAGCCGCATGGCGGTCGGCCGCAAGGGCAGCGTCAAACAGGACGAGAAGAGCTACGCCGCCGACATCAGCACCATCTACCCGCAGATCAAGGAAGGCCGCTTCACCGTCGAAATGGTGTTCAGGGACGGCCAGCCGCCGGTGCTCAACCCCGGCCAAAGCCTGGACGCCCGCATCACGCTGGGCGAGCCGGCGCCGGCGCTGCTGCTGCCCAACGGCGCCTTCATCAACGACAGCGGCGGCGCCTGGGTCTACGTGGTGGACGCCGGCGGCCGTGGCGCGCAGCGGCGCGCGGTGCGCATCGGGCGCCGCAACAACAGCCAGATCGAGGTGCTCGAAGGCCTGGCGGCCGGCGACAAGGTGATCCTGTCCAGCTACGCCGCCTACGGAAATTCACCCAGGTTGCAGATTACGCAGTAAATTCACATCCACACCACCAAAAGGCAAACCCACATGCTCAAACTCGTCGGCATCAGCAAAATCCACCAGGCAGGGGAAATCCAGACCACGGCCCTGGACCGCATCGACCTGGAGATCGAGGCGGGCGAATACGTCGCCATCACCGGACCGTCCGGCTGCGGCAAATCGACCATGCTGGGCATCCTGGGGCTGCTCGACACGCCCAACCAAGGCGAATACTGGTTCGAAGGCCGCAACGTGGCCGGGTGGAGCGAATCGAAGCTGAACCAGCTGCGGCGCGGCCGCATCGGCTTCATTTTCCAGAGCTTCAACCTGATCGAAGAGTTGACCGTGTTCGAAAACGTCGAACTGGCGCTCGAATACAACGGCACGCCGGCGCGCGAGCGGCGCGAACGCGTCACCGCCATGCTCGACAAACTGGGTGTTGGCCACCGCGCCGCCCACCGCCCGTCGCAGCTGTCTGGCGGCCAGCAGCAGCGGGTGGCGATCGCGCGCGCGCTGGTGGCCGGTCCCGCCGTATTGCTGGCCGATGAACCGACCGGTAACCTCGACACCGCCCACGGCGACGAAGTCATGCGCCTGCTGCGCGAGATCAACGCCGAAGGCACGACCGTTGTGATGGTGACGCACTCGCCGGACCACGCCGCGCAGGCTTCGCGCACCATCAACCTGCTGGACGGCCGCATCATGGTCGACGCCCTGCAAGCCGCTTAAGCGTCAGGATCACCGCCATGAACCTGCGCGATTTTCGCATCGGCTGGCGCCTGCTGGCCGGTGAACCCGGCTACTCCGCCGCCGTGATACTGAGCCTGGCCGTCGGTTTCGCCAGCTGCTTCCTGCCGCTGGGGTTTGTGCGCTACTCGTTCAGCTACGACCGCGACGTGCCGCAGGCCGACCGGGTGTTCCTCGTCAAGATGCGCAGCAACACTTTCGAGCAGCCGGTTTGGTCGGAATCGGTGCCGCTGGCCTTCCTCGAACCGGCACGCACCAGCGGCATGACCGACGGCGTCACGGCCGTGGTGCCGCTGCCGGTGGGGATGAAGACGACCTCGCAGCCGCAATCGATCCAGCTGGCGGCGGTCCATCCCGATTTCCCCGCGATGTTCGGCGTGCGGGCGCTGGCCGGCGACCTGCGCCAGGCCTTGAGCCGCCCCGACGCCCTGGCCCTGACAACCAGCAGCGCGACACGCTTGTTCGGCCGCGCCGACGCCGTCGGCCGGGTGGTGCACATCGGCGGCAAACCCTACACCGTGGCGGCGCTGGTGGCGGACCGGCCGTCCAACAGCACCTTGAGCTACGGCGCGCTGGCCGGCATGGACACCGGCGCTTGGGACGCCGCCGAGCGCAAGGTGCTGATGGCGTCGTGGGGCTACATCAACGGCGCCAAGATCTATGTGCGGCTCAAGCCCGGCGCCGACGCCGACGCGTTGCGGCGGCATTTTCAGCAAGCCACCGACGACTCGCCGTTCAGGCGCGAACAAGCCGCAGCGCTGCAGACTAAACTCGGTGGCGGAAAGCTGCGCGACATGGCCCTGGGCGCCCTGCCCGCGATGTACTTCGACGCCGACACCGCCAACACCCCGAACAGCGGTCCGCACGGCGACCTGCGCGGCATGCTGGGCCTGACGGCGGTGGCGCTGCTGATCCTCGCGCTGGCGGCGATCAACTACGCCAACCTTGCCACCGTGCGCGCGCTGCGGCGCCAGCGCGAGATCGCCGTGCGCAAGGTGCTCGGCGCCGACGGCAAGCGCGTGCTGGGCCAGTTCCTGGCCGAATCGCTGCTGGTGGCGATGACAGCCACCGCCCTGGGACTGATGCTGGCGTGGATGCTGCTGCCGGTATTCGCCGATCTGGTCGACCGCCGGCTCGACGGCTTGTTCACACCGGCCGCGCTGCTGCCCAACCTGGCGCTGGGCGCGGCCATCGGCCTGCTGGCGGGCGCCTATCCGGCATGGGTGGCACTGCGCGTGCGCCCGCCGCAGGCGCTGGCGGGACGCGGCAACGCCGAAACCTCCGGCGCGTTGTGGCTGCGGCGCGCACTGACAGTGCTGCAATTCTCGACCGCCATGGGGTTGGTCGCCGTCACCTTGGCGGTGGCCTGGCAAACCCGCTACGCCAGCCAGGCCAGTCCCGGCTTCGACCCGTCCCCGCTGTTGGTGCTGGAACTGCCGGCCGACACCTCCAACCAGGCCGCGCGCGGCCTGCGCGAGGCGCTTAGACACCTTCCGGGTGTCGACGGCGTGGCCACTTCGCTCGATCCGATCGGGCGCCAGTTCGCCGGCGCCTATATCAAGGTTTCGCTCAAGACCGGGCGCTGGAGCGGCCTGTCGATCCGCTCGGTCAGCGCCGACTTTTTCAACGTCCACGCACTGCGGCCAATCGCCGGCCGCCTCTTCGATGACAAGAAGGACAAGGACGAAGGCGGCTTTGAATCCGTGCTGCTCAACGCCCGCGCCGCCCGCGCGCTCGGCTTCGCAGACCCGGCCGACGCCGTCGGCCAGCTCCTCACCACCGACAGCGGCGACGGCATGGTGACCGGGACCATCGTCGGCATCGCGCCCGAGCTGCGCTACGACAGCCTGCGCGACACGCCCAAATCCTACCTGTACTTCACCAGCCAGCAAAACAGCACGCTGACGGTGCGCGCGCGCGGCGACATGGGCCAGCTCGAAAGCGCCGCCCACGCACTGGCGGCGCAGTACTTCCCGAACGACGTGGTGCCGATCCGCCAGGCGCGCACTTACTTCGCGCAGAACTACGACGACGACCTGCGGCTGGCGCAGCTGCTCGGCCTGGCCAGCGCCATCGCCGTGATGATCGCCGGCTTCGGCGTGTATGTACTGTCGGCCTACAACGTGCGCCGCCTGGGGCGGCAGATCGTGCTGCGCAAGCTGTTCGGCGCCGGGCGGCGCGACATCGCAAGGCTGGTGGCACGCGAAGTGCTGGTACTGGTGGCGATCAGCGCGGCCATCGGCCTGCCGCTGGCCGCGCTGGTGATCCAGCGCTACCTGGCCTCTTTCACCGAACACGCCCCCGTCGGCGGCTGGACCCTGCTTGCCGGGCTGCTGGCGGCGCTGGTGGTAACGGCGGTGTCCACGCTGCGCGGCGCCATCGCGGCGACCGGCATGTCGCCCGCCATGGTGCTGCGCGACTGATGTACAAAATAAGGAAAACAGAATGACACTGCGCGATTTCCGCATCGGTTGGCGCTTGCTGCTGCAACAGCCGGCCTACTCCATCGTCGTCACCGGCGGGCTGGCGATCGGCTTCGCGGCCTGCTTCCTGCTGTTCGGTTTTGTCGCCTTTTGCCTGAACTACGACAGCAGCGCGCCGGACAACGAGCGCGTCGTGACCGTCAAGCAGCGCATCAATGTCTTTCCGCGTCCGGAATGGCAAACCATCGGCTATCTGCCGCTGCGCGACATCGCCCTCGCCAGCGGCCTGGTGGAGCAGGCCACCATCGTCCGGGGAATCGACAAGCCGCTGCGCGCCGACGGCAGGCTGCATGCGATGGACCTGAGTGTGGTCGATCCGGCCTTCGGTTCGTTGTTCGGTATCTCCGCGTCGGCCGGCGACTTGCGGGAGGCGCTGACGCAGCCGGATGGCCTGGCGCTGACCAAGACGGCGGCCCGCAAGCTGTTCGGCGATGCGCCGGCGCTGGGGCGCAGCGTCAATGTCGGCGACAACGTGCTGCAAGTGCGCGCGTTGCTGCCCGATGCGCCGGCCAACTCCAGCCAACGTTACGAGGCGCTGATCGGCAGCGCCAGCAGCGCCTGGCCGGAGCGCGCGACCGCCTTTACCAACTGGGCGCGCGGCACGGTCTACATGAAGCTTAAACCCGGTGCGTCGATGGCGGCGCTGGCCACGCTGCTGCAGGACGCCACCGAGAAATCGCCGATGAACCAGCGCGTCAAGGCGGGCCCGATGGGCGCCGCGCTCAATGGCCGCAACGTCTCGGACATCAAGCTGCTGCCGCTGCGCGACGCCTACTTCGACGAAGAGCTGCTCAACAGCCGCGCGGCGCAGCGGCATGGCGACAAAAGCACCGTGTTCGGCATGGCCGCCGGCGGCTTGCTGATCCTGCTGCTGGCGGCGATCAACTACGTGAACCTGGCCACTGTGCGCACCTTGCGCCGCCAACGCGAGATCGGCCTGCGCAAACTGCTCGGCGCCAGCGCGGCGCGGCTGGTTCAACAATTCCTCAGCGAGGCGGTGCTGACCGCGTTGATCGCGACCGTCGCGGGGCTGATGCTCGCGTGGCTGCTGCTGCCGGTGTTCTCCGATATGGTCAACCGCACGCTGGACGGCATGTTCACGCCGCTGCGCTGCGCGATCGCGCTGGCGTTCGGGGTTTTCATCGGCGTTTGCGCCGGCGCCTACCCGGCCTGGATCGCCCTGCGTTCGCTGCCCGGGGTGTCGCTGGCGGGACGCGGCAACAGCGAGACGGCGGCCGGGCTGTGGGTGCGCCGCGTGCTCACCGTGCTGCAATTCGCCAGCGCGATGACGCTCGGCGCCACGGCACTGGCGGTGGGCTGGCAAACCTGGTTCGCCAGCCACGCGTCGCCGGGCTTCGATACCGCCAACCTGCTTTCGCTATCGCTTCCCGACGGCGCCGAGGGCAAGCCGGCGGCCACCGCCTTTATCGAACAATTGCGGCGTGTGCAGGGAGTGGAGGCAGTTGCTGCGATTTCCGAAGCAGTGGGCCGCGACGGCCTCAAATTGGTCAACACAGTCGTCGCCAAGGACGGGAGGGAGATCCCCATGGAGGCCAAGTACGTCTCGCCGAACTGGTTCGAGGTGCACCGGATACGGCCGCTCCACGGGCAGCTGTTCAACCCCGCCCACGATCCCAACGACACCAAAAACCTCGGCGGCGTGGTCCTGAACCAGGCCGGCGCGCTAGCGCTCGGATATGCCTCGCCACAGGATGCGGTAGGCCAGACGACACCCAGCGGACTGCGAATCAACGGCATCGCGCCGGACATCCGCTTCCAGGGATTGCGCCAGCCGGCCAAGGCGATCATGTACGGCATCCGGCCAGCTGGCGTGCTGTCGGTCCGCACCGACGGCCGCCTGGCAGACGCCTACGGCGCTATCGAGCCGGTATGGCGCCGCCACTTCCCCGACGACATCCTGGAGATCACGACGCAGGAGGCGGTGCTGGCCGAACCTTACACCGACGATGCGCGCCTGGTGCGCATTCTGGTCACCACCAGCGCCGTGGCGATCGCGCTGGCGGCCTTTGGCATCTACGTGCTGTCGGCCTACAGCGTGCAACGCAGCCGGCGCGAGATCGTCATGCGCAAGCTGCACGGCGCGCGGCGTCTCGATATCGCGCTGATGATGGGCCGCGAGTTCCTGTCGCTGATCGGCGCCGGGGCGTTGATCGGCCTGCCGCTGGCGGCGCTGGCGATCGAACGCTACCTCGCCAGCTATACCGACCGCGCGCCGATCGGGATGTGGACGCTGGCGGCGGCGCTGGCGATGGCGGCGTTGGTGGCCCTGCTGGCGACCACGCGTCACACGGTAACGGCATTGCGCATGTCGCCGGCGACGGCGCTGCGCGACTGAAAAGGAGACGAGATGAAACCAAGGGACTTTCGCATCGGCTGGCGCCTGCTGGTGCGCCAACCATTTCAATCGGCCGTCGAGCTGCTGGGGCTGGCGACCGGCTTCGCGGTCTGCTTCCTGCTACTGGGGTTTGTGGCTTACTCGTTCAGCTACGACCGCGACGTGCCGCAGCGCGAGCGCGTCTACGTGATCAAACACCGGCTCAACTTCATTCCGCAGCCGCAGTGGATGGAATACACGCCGTTCGCAATACGCGAAGTGGCACTGCGCAGCGGCTTGCCGCTGGAAGCCAGCGTGTGGTGGCCGCACAAGACAACGGCGTCGCTGAAAGGCCGCGCGCGCGAACTAGAGGTTATGGCGGTCGATCCAGCCTTTGAACGCATTGCCGGCCTGCGGGCACGGGAAGGCAGCCTGCAACAGGCTCTGAACTTGCCGGACGGCCTGGCGGTGACGCGGCGAACCGCGCTAGCGTTGTTCGGCACCGCCGATGCCCTTGGCAAGACCGTGGACATCGATGGTCAAACCTTGCAGGTGCGCGCCGTGCTGGACGACCGGCCGGGCAACAGCACCTTGCAGTTCGGCGCGATGGTCGGCATCGGCAGCGCGCTGTGGCCGGACGCGGAGCGCCAGCGGGCACTGTCCAACTGGATGGGGATCGAGGGCCGCATCTACGTCAAGACCGGCGCCGGCGTCAGCGCGACGGCGCTGCAAAAGGTCCTGCAGGATGTCGTCGACCGCGCGCCGTGGCAGAGCATGGCCACGCCGGAGATGACGACCATGCTGGACGGGCGCAAGATGGTCGATGTCGCGCTCGGGCCGCTGGCAGATGCCTATTTCGACCGCAGCGTCGCCAACACCATGGGCAGCGGCCCGCGCGGCGACATGCGCCTGGTGCTGGCCATGGGCGCGGCCGGCCTGCTGATCCTTGGCTTGTCCGTGGTCAACTACGTCAACCTGGCGACGGTGCGCACGCTGCGCCGCCAGCGCGAGATCGCCGTGCGGCGCGTGCTGGGCGCCAGCACGCGCCGGCTGCTGACGCAGTTCATGGCCGAATCGCTGCTGCTGTCACTGGCCGCCGCCGCGCTGGGCATACTGATGGCATGGCTGCTGCTGCCCTTGTGTTCCGAACTGCTGGACCGTCGCCTCGACGGCGTCTTCACGCCGTTGTCGCTGGCCACCGGCCTGCTGTCCGGCGTGGTAGTAGGCGCGCTGGCGGGCTTGTATCCGGGCTGGCTGGCGCGCGGCATCGACATGGGCGCTGCGCTGGCCCACCGCAGCGGCGAGACGGCCGGCGGCGCGTGGCTGCGGCGCGTGCTGACGGCATTGCAGTTCGCCACGGCGATGGCGACCGGCAGCATGGCGCTGGCGATCCTGTGGCAGACCCAGTTCGCCGGCCGGGCGCCGCCGGGCTTCGATCCGGCGCCGTTGCTGGTGGTGGAAATGAGCAAAGGGCTGGGCGATGCGCAAGCGCGGGCGTTCCGCGACGCCGTCGCGCGCTTGCCGGAGGTCGCCGGCGTGGCGGACAGCCACTTTGTGCCCGGCCGCGACGACCACACCGGCACACGTGGTAGCGTTTCGCTGCGGCGTACCGACGGCAGTACCGCCGGCATGGCGGCGCAATTCGTCAGCCCGGAGTTCTTCGATGTCTACGGCCTGTCCGCCATCGCCGGGCGGCTGCTCGACCCACGCATCGACAACAACGCCGGCGCCGGCAAGGATGCGGAGCGCAATATCGTCATCAACCGGGCGGCGGTAACGGCGCTGGGCTGGAAGTCGATGCAACAGGCGCTGGGCCAGCGCCTGCCCGACTCCAACTGGCGCATCGTCGGCGTGGCGCCGGACATCCGCTGGTACACCTTGCGCGAACCGGTCGGCCCAACGCTGTACCTGCCGGCGGAGAGCAGCCGCCTGCTGACGGTGCGGATGCGCGCCGCGCCATCGGCACGCGGCGCGGCCGAGGCGCTGGAGCGGGCGATCGCCGCGACCGCGCTGCGCTACTTCCCGACATCCCCGCCGATCATACGGCGCGCCGGCAGCTACCACGCCGAGGCCTATGCCGACGACCTGCGCGTGGCCAGCATGCTGGCCTGCGCCACCGCCGTGGTGTTCGCGCTGGCGGCGTTCGGCATCTACGTGCTGGCGGCGAACAGCGTGCAGCGGCGCGCGCGCGAGATCGTGCTGCGCAAGCTGCATGGCGCCGGCCGCGCGGCCATCGGCGCGCTGGTGGGACGGGAATTCCTGCTGCTGACGGGCGTCGCGGCGCTGGTCGGGCTGCCGCCGGCCGCGCTGGCGATCCAGCACTATCTGGCGCCATTTGTCGAGCGCACGCCGCTGGGCGCCTGGGCGCCGGCGGCGGCATTGGCCGTCGCGCTGCTGATCGTGGCGCTGGCCACCGCGCGCCACACGCTGGCGGCGATGCGCATCGCGCCGGCCCTGGCGCTGCGCGACTAAGCCGTATAGACGAAAAAAATGGCAGCCATTTGATTGGCTGCCATCGTTGTTCTATCTAGCTCTATCAGTTGACCAACGTCAGTTCGATGTCAAAGATCAAATTCGAGTTGGCCGGGATGCCAGTCTGCGCCGCAGAGCCGTAGCCCAGGGTCGCGGGAATGTAGACCGTACGTTTTCCTCCGACCTTCATGTCCTTCACACCCAGGTTGAAGCCGGGGATCACTTGCAGTGGCGACGCGTCGATCACGAACTGCAAAGCGGGCTTCGCGGGTGTGGTATCGCGGTTGGTATCAAACTGTTTGCCCTTGCCGCCAGTGGCCGTGCCGTCATACAGATAGCCGGTGTAAACGACAGAAACCGTTTTGCCGGCCGTCGCGGCGGCGCCCGTACCCGCCAAAACTTCGGTGATGGCGAGCGTCGTGCCACCCGGCTGATTAGGCAGTTGGTTAGGCTTGATGACGCTGATCAAACGCAGCTCGTAGACCAGCGGCGAATTGGCCGGAAGCGCGGCGTAGGGGACGCCCAAGACCGTTTGCGCCGCGCGCACGGTGGCGCCGTAGGCCAGGTTGTCCGGCAGGGTGGCCAGGCGCACGCCACCGACGCGCATGCCGGCGACGGCCAGGTCCCAGCCATTCGGCACGATGCCGCCCACGCCCAGCGTGAACGGCGGCGCCGTGGTGCCGCTGTCGATCGAGCTTTCCACCTTGGCGCCGATGCCGTCGGTCTTGGTGGCGTCGTACAGGTAGCCGGTGTAGGCGACGGCGACCAGGTCGCCCTTTTCCGCCACAGGAGCGCTGGCCGGACCGACCGTAACATCCTTGACCGCGTAGGCCGGCTGCGGCACCACGACCGGATCGGATTTTTTCGAACCGCCACCGCAGGCCGTCAAGATCGCCAGGCAAGCAACAGCAACAATAATGTGAAACTTCGATTTCATGATGACCTTTGATGAACAGTTCATATTCGTGCAAGCTTTTAGGAGCAGAAGTTTAGCAGACGCCGGCACCGCCGCCCCAAGCACTACATTCGGTTACATCTTTTAGCGCCGATTGTGTGCTTATATTTCCACTTGCGTGCCAAGTTCGATGACGCGGTTGGGCGGAATCTGGTAGTAGTCGGCCGCGCCGCGGGCGTTGCGCGACATCGTCACGAACAGATGCTCGCGCCATGGCGCCATGCCGTGGCCGGGGGTCGAGATGACCGTCTGGCGGGCGATGAAGAACGACGTTTCCATCATCTCGAACGGCAGGCCGAGGCACTCGCACTGCGCCAGCACCTTCGGAATATCCGGTTCGTCCTTGAAGCCGTAGAACACATTGACCTGGTAGCACTGGTGTCCGAGGTCGATCACCTTGACCTGCTCGGCCTCCGACACCCACGGCTCCTCGACGATATGCACGGTGAAGAACACCACCCGCTCGTGCAGCACCTTGTTGTGCGACAGGTTGTGCAGCAGCGCGTGCGGCACGCCGTCGCTTTCGCCGCGCAGGAAGATGGCGGTGCCGTAGACGCGCGTGGGCGGCGCCACGAACAGCGACGACAGGAACTCCTCAAGCGGGATGGCGTGCTTTTGCAGATTCTTGAACACCAGTTCACGCCCGCGCTTCCAGGTCAGCATGATGGTGAACAGGATGATCGCCAGCAGCAGCGGGAACCAGCCGCCGTGGAACAGCTTGAGCGTGCTGGCCGAGAACAGCAGGATGTCGATGACGACGAAGAAGCCGGTGGCGCCAAAGCACAGCCACAGCGGCAGGTGCCAGCGGTAGCGGATCACGAAGAAGGTCAGCACGGTGGTGCACAGCATGGTGGCCGTGACCGCGATGCCGTAGGCGCCGGCCAGCTTGTCCGACGAGCCGAAGCCGATCACCGCCATCAGCACCACCACAAGCTGCAGCCAGTTGACCGCCGGGATGTAGACCTGGCCGATCTCGGTGGCCGAGGTGTGCAGGATGCGCATGCGCGGCAGCAGGCCCAGGGCGATGGCCTGCTTGGTCATCGAGAAGGTGCCGGAGATGGTCGCCTGCGAGGCGATCACCGCCGCCATCGTCGACAGCACCACCAGCGGGTAGACGCTCCATGAACCCAACTGGTTGAAGAACGGGTTGGACACCGCCTCCGGGTGCGTCAGCAGCAGCGCGCCCTGGCCAAGGTAGTTCAGCGCCAGCGCCGGGAACACGATCAGGAACCAGGCCGCGCGGATCGGCTTTTTGCCGAAGTGGCCCATGTCGGCGTACAGCGCCTCGGCGCCGGTGAAGGCCAGCACCACCGCGCCCAGCGCGACGAAGGCGATCATGCGGTTTTCCAGCATGAAGTGGAAGGCGTGCACCGGATTGAGCGCGTACAGGATCTGCGGCGCGGCGACGATGTTGATCACGCCCATGACGGCCAGCGCGCCGAACCAGATCACCATGATCGGTCCGAACCAGCGGCCGATGCCGGCCGTGCCCTGGCTTTGCAGCGCGTACAGCGACACCAATACGATGATCGACAACGGCACGATGTATTGCTCCAGGCCCGGCGCGGCCACTTCCAGGCCCTCGATCGCGCCCAGCACCGAGATGGCCGGCGTGATGACGCTGTCGCCGTAGAACATGGTGGCGCCAAATACGCCCACCAGCATCAGCGGAAAGTGCCACCGCGGCGCCGCCTTGGTGACGGAATTGAGCGCCAGCGCCATCAGCGCCATGATGCCGCCCTCGCCGCGGTTGTCCGCGCGCAGCACCAGGGTGACGTACTTGAGCGAGACGATCATCGTCAGGCCCCAGAAAATCAGCGAAATGATGCCCTGCAGGTTGAATTCGTTCAACACCAGGCCGTGATCGGGGTCGAAGATGGTCTTGAGGGTGTAGAGGGGGCTGGTACCGATGTCGCCGTAGACGATGCCGACCGCCGCCAGTGTAAGGGCGGCGACACTGCTTTTCTTGTGTTGCTCGGTCAAGATTGCACCTGTTGTTGTTTTGGTGCGTTGCACAATAGGATAACTATTTGCAAAAGGCAAGGAGATTTTGGCATACGCAGGCGTTCCAATTAGTCAATAGCGTCAGTGTACGCTGCTGTGGCCGCGAGCGCGAGTTTGGCGCGCTGCCGGGACGTCGTTGTTGCCCTGCGGCCAGCAAGCCCGGGTTAATTGGGCGATAATGTCGGCCCGCCCCTTTACGCCGCTGCGCACCATGAATCCAGGTATTGCCTACGCCGCCTTTGCGTTCTTTTGCTGGGGACTGTTCCCGCTGTATTTCCACGCGCTGGCCGAGGTGCCGGCGCTGGAAATGCTGGCGCACCGCATGCTGTGGTCGCTGCTGTTCCTGGCCATCGTGCTGACCGCGCGGCGCCAGTGGAAGTGGCTGCCGCAAACCCTGGGCCGCCCGCGCGTGCTGGCCAGCTTCGTCGCCAGCGCCGTGCTGCTGTCGGCCAACTGGTTCGTCTACATCTGGTCGGTCAACAACGGCCACGTCATCGACGCCAGCCTCGGTTACTTCATCAATCCGCTGGTCAATGTGCTGCTGGGCGTGGTGGTGCTGAAGGAAAAACTGCGGCGCGCGCAATGGATCGCGATCGGCGTGGCGGCGTGCGGCGTGCTGTGGCTGACGTGGACGGCCGGCCAGGTGCCGTGGATTGCCTTAATTTTGGGCATCACCTTCGGCTCCTATGGCCTGCTGCGCAAAACGGCGGCGCTCGCCGCGCTCGAGGGCCTGTCGCTGGAAACGATGATTTTGTTCCCGCTGGCGCTGATCTATGTGGTCTGGCTGACCATGAGCGGCCAGAACACCTTCGTCAACAGCGAATTCGACAGCACCCGCTGGCTGCTGGCGGCGGCCGGGCCGATCACGGCCATTCCGCTGCTGCTGTTTGCCGCCGGCGCGCGCAAGATTCCGATGGCCGCGCTGGGGCTGCTGCAATATCTGTCGCCGACCATGCAGGCGCTGCTGGGCGTGTGGGTGTTCCACGAAGCGTTTCCGCCGGCGCGCCTGCTCGGCTTCGTCATCATCTGGGCCGCGCTGGCGCTGTACGTGGCAGAGGGACTGTGGAGCAGCCGGCGGGCGCCGGCTGTCTAGTTGCCAAGTTGTCGGCTGGTGATCAGCCTTCGCGGCGGCGGCGCGCCATGGCGCCCACGCCCGCGAGGCCGGCCAGCAGCATCGCGTAGGTGGACGGCTCGGGCACGGCGGATACGCCGGCCGACACCGACACGTTGTCGAGCAAAGCGCCGCGCAGGTCGCCGCCCAGGTTGTGGAAACTGAACGACGCGACGCCGTCGATCAGCGGGGTGTACCACAAAGACAGCGTGGTCAGCGGTTGATTGTCCTGCACGTTGAAAATCTGCGACGTGCTGCCGAAGGCCACCACCACGGTGTCCACGCCCCACGAGCGCTGATTGCCGGCCAAGTCGAAGCGCAATTCGTAGGTGGTCCCGGCGGTCACGTACACCGAGTTCACGAACAGGCCGCCGACATAGCTCGTGCCGTCGAGATCGACGAAATTGCCGCTGTTCGATACCTGTGGATACCAGCCTGGGGTTTCCACATCCACCGTGCCGACCGGCACTTTCCAGCCATGCAGGAAATCGGTCTTGTTGCCTGCCGCGTAATCGTTGTTGAAATCGTCGTAAAAGATGGTGCCGGCTTGCGCCGCCTGCGCGCCAAGCAGAGCGGCCGCAAGGGCCAGTGTGCGAATAAACATTGTAATCCCCGTATCGGTTATGGAAATTACAATGTAACATATCTAAAAGTTAATTATCATTCTATTAATTTAACGAATGGGCGTCAGCAGGTGTTCCAGCTGATCGGGTTTGCCGGGGATGCGTTCCAGACGCGGGTAGCGCAATGAGCCGTAATAAGGAATCAGCTCGGTTTGCTGCTGGCCGTCGGCCTCGAAGCCGAGCGAAATCGGCTGTTTGGTCGCGGCCGCCGTCTTGATCGCCTGCTTGAGCGCGTCGTCGCTGTACGGCTGTCCGCCGACCGTGGTCAGTTTGGCGCCGATGCCGACGCCGGCGCGGAACGCCGGTCCCTCCCACGCCACCGTCCTGACCACGCCTTTCTTGCCCACGGTGAGCCCCAGCGACGCGCTCAAATCCATGCCGCGGACGTTGAAGCCCTCGTTTTGAACGAAATATTCGGTCGGCTCGTCGGTGTAGACCAAGCGGTAGCCGGCGCGCCCCAGGCCGTCGAGCAGGTGGCTGTCATCGTGGGCGCGCAGGCGCGTGTTGAAATACCCGGCCCAGTCGTGGGGCGCGATGGCGTTGAGTCCCTTGCAGACGTCGGCGAAGCTGTAGGTGCTGGTGACCAGCGCGTTGCCACCCACCCCGAAGAAGGCGCCGGCGAAATCGGCCAGGCTTTTCTTGCCGCCGGTGCGCTCCCGCAGCAGCATGTCTACGTCCAACCACAGCAGCACGCCCTCGCCGTAGTAATCTTCGCGCCGCTGCCAGTCGCGCCATTGCATCTGGCGTCCGGGCATGTACAGCGGGTCGTTGGTGGTGTCCGCCAGCGACTTCCACTGGCGGCCGGTGCGGGCGACGGCGTTGGCGGCATCGACGGCCAGCGCGTCCAGCGTTTGCTGGCGGGTGCGGAAACCCAGTTGCGCGGCCACCACGCGGCCCCAGAATTCGGTCTGCCCCTCGTACACCCAGAGCAGACTGCCGCGCACCGGCTGGTTCATCGTCGGCGACCACAGGTCGGCCGGCTGGCGGAAGCGGCCGTTCCACGAGTGCGCGTATTCGTGGACGATCAGGTCGGCCATCGGCAGATGCGCGTCCGGCCGGGTGAAAAAGTCGAGCGCGAGGTTGTTTTCGCTCGATTCCTGATGTTCGCGCCCACCGGCCGACGGCAGGATGTCGGACAAGGTCAGCAGGAAATCGTAATGGCGGTAGTGCTGCGAGCGGAACAAGCCGGGCAGCGCGGTGGCCAGCGCGCGGTATTTGTCCAGCAGGTCCGGCGGGATGGCCAGCGCGGCTTCATTGTCGGCGATCATGTTCAGACGCACCGGACGGGCGGCGCCGGGCGTGAGCTCGATGCGCTTGAAGTAGCGTCCCGCATGCACCGGCGCATCAACCAGGTCCTCGAACGTGATGGGCTTGAACGACACCAGCTGGTCGTGGAAGGCGGCCGTCTCCAGCGAGGTGGCGTACTGGAATTCCGCCGGCAGTTTCAGTTCCGCCCGCACGGCGATGTTGCGGATGAACCAGCCGGCGGGATACAGCGCGACTTTTTGCCACGGCAAGGTCAGCATGTCGCGGCTCATCAGCACGTTGCCGGCGGTGGGCGACAGGAACTGGAATTCCACCTCCAGTTCGCGCGCGCCGGCGGGAACGTCGATATGGAAGGCGTAGGGATCGCCGCCGTCGCGCAGCCATTCGATGCGCCGCCCGCCGGCCTTGACGATCAGGCCGGCCAGCCCGGTCAGCTCCTGGGTGGCCGAGTGGCTGTCGGTTTCCCACTGCGGATACATCAGCACCATCTTACTTCCACCCTGGACGGGAATGGTTTGGCGCACGCGCAGGATTTTATGAACCTGGTCGGTGGCATCGACGCTCAGCTTGATCTCGCCCTTGAAGGGGATGTCGCGCGGCGCCGGCAAGGCGGCGGTGCCCGCCGTGGCCGCCGCTGCGGTGATGCAAAACAGGACTGCGCAAATCGTATTTTTCATGGATGTTGATGTGAATAAAGAACAGCCGTGATGAGCAGGATCCGTGCCATCGCTAAGTCCTTGAATTTGCTGAAACCGGGTGTCCGGATGCGCGCGCAATGTGTCCGGCGCTGTCCGCTGCGCCTATAATGCTGGATACGGATTATCCCTTACTCTCTTGAAAGCTCCCCCTGAATGGCAAATTACGTCTACACCATGAACCGCGTGGGCAAAATCGTCCCGCCCAAGCGCCAGATTCTGAAAGATATTTCGCTGTCCTTCTTCCCAGGCGCAAAAATCGGCGTGCTGGGTCTGAACGGCTCGGGTAAGTCGACCTTGCTGAAAATTATGGCAGGCATCGACACCGACATCCAGGGCGAAGCCGTGCCGATGCCGGGCCTGAACATCGGCTACCTGCCGCAGGAACCGCAGCTCGATCCGGAAAAAACCGTGCGCCAGGAAGTCGAATCGGGTCTGGGCGAAGTGTTCGAGGCGCAAGCCAAGCTGGAGGCCGTATACGCCGCCTACGCCGAAGAGGACGCCGATTTCGACGCGCTGGCCACCGAGCAGGCCCGTCTGGAAGCGATCATCTCGACTTCCGACGGCGGCAACCTGAACCTGCAACTGGAAATGGCCGCCGACGCGCTGCGCCTGCCGCCATGGGACGCCAAGATCGGCGTGCTGTCGGGCGGCGAGAAGCGCCGCGTGGCGCTGTGCAAGTTGCTGCTGTCGAAGCCCGACATGCTGCTGCTCGACGAACCGACCAACCACCTGGACGCCGAGTCCGTCGAATGGCTCGAGCAGTTCCTGCTGCGCTTCCCCGGCACCGTGGTCGGCATCACCCACGATCGCTACTTCCTCGACAACGCCGCCGAATGGATCCTGGAACTGGACCGTGGCCATGGCATTCCATGGAAGGGCAACTATTCGTCGTGGCTGGACCAGAAGGCCAACCGCCTGAAGCAGGAAGAATCGACCGAATCGGCGCGTCAAAAAGCGCTGGCCAAGGAATTGGAATGGTCGCGCCAGAATCCGAAGGCGCGCCAGGCCAAGTCCAAGGCCCGCCTGGCCCGCTTCAACGAGCTGAGCGAGTACGAATACCAGAAGCGCAACGAGACCCAGGAGATCTTCATCCCGGTGGCCGAGCGTCTGGGCAACGAAGTCATCGAATTCAAGAACGTCTCGAAAGCGTTCGGCGACCGCCTGCTGATGGACAACATCTCGTTCACGATCCCGCCTGGCGCCATCGTCGGCATCATCGGCCCGAACGGCGCCGGTAAATCGACGCTGTTCAAGATGGTGGCCGGCCTGGACCAGCCGGACAGCGGCGAAGTGGTCATCGGCCAGACCGCCCGCGTCTCGCTGGTGGACCAGAACCGCGACACCCTGAGCGACAGCAAGAGCGTATTCGAGGACGTCTCCGGCGGCGCCGACATGCTCACCGTCGGCCGCTTCGACATGCCGTCGCGCGCTTACCTGGGCCGCTTCAACTTCAAGGGTTCCGACCAGCAGAAGATCGTCGGCAACCTGTCCGGCGGCGAGCGCGGCCGTTTGCACCTGGCCAAGACCCTGCTCAAGGGCGGCAACGTGCTGCTGCTCGATGAACCGTCGAACGATCTGGACATCGAAACCTTGCGCGCGCTGGAAGACGCGCTGCTCGAGTTCGCCGGTTCCGTGCTGGTGATCTCCCACGATCGCTGGTTCCTGGACCGTATCGCCACGCACATCCTGGCGTTCGAAGGCAATTCGCAGGTCACCTTCTTCGACGGCAACTATCAGGAATATGAAGCCGACAAGAAGAAACGCTTGGGTGAGGAAGGCGCCAAGCCGAAGCGTATCCGTTACAAGCCGCTGACCGTATAAGCACGGTGGTGTAATCGATATAGGGGGCAGCTGGTTTAGCTGCCCCCTTTCACATCGTCAGTCGAACTTGATCAGGTCCTTGAAGATCAGATGGCCCCAGCTATTGCCGCGCGCGTGCACCAGCAATCCCCCTTCCGCGAGACCGCCCAGTTTGACCGGCGCGAAGCCGAACTTTTGCGCCAGCGTGGCGACTTCCGTCGCCGCGCCGTCGTCGTCGCTGGCCAGGAAGACCACGCGCTTGCCGCCGTGGACGGCCGGATCTTGCTCAAGCACGCCGGCGACCAGATGGTTGAAGCCCTTGACCAGTTTTGCACCGGTGAACGCCTGTGCGACCACCCTGGCGGAAGGTTGTCCGCCCAGTTCCTCCGGCGGCACGCCATACGCGTTGGTGACATCGACGATGGTCTTGCCCTTCCAGCTGGACAACGCCCTGGCGACATCCGGATGCGACTCGAACCGGACCGCCAAAAAGATGACGTCGGCCTCGACGGCGTGCGCCAGTGTGGCCGGCTTGATCCCGGGACCGATCGCGGCCGCGTCGGCGGCAAAGCTGGCCGGGTCGCGCGTGGTGGCGACGGCTACCTCGATGCCGCTGCGGGCGAACGCCTTGGCCAGCGCCTTGCCGACGCTGCCGAAGCCGATAATTGCGTAAGTCATAGATGCTCCTTTCGTGCGCTTGCCTGGCGCATCACAGTTGAGCCAGGCCGCCGTCGACGGCGAGCTCGCTGGCGGTCATGAAGCTGCTGTCCGGCGACGCCAGGAAGGCGGCCGCCGCGCCGATCTCGGCCGGATCGGCCATGCGCTGGAGCGGCGTCATCGCGGCGTAGACCTTTTGCCCCTCCTCGCCCAACGCCGCCTTCGCCAGCTCGGTCGCCGTCGCCCCGGGCGACAGCACGTTGACGCGGATGCCGGTGCCCTTCAGATCTTCCGCCCAGGTGCGGGCCAGGTTGCGCACCGCCGCCTTGCTGGCGCTGTAGGCGCTCATGGTCGGCGCGCCCGTGGTGCCGGCGCTCGAGCCGGTCAGGATGATCGAGCCGCCCTGGCCCATCAGCGGCAACGCCTTCTGGACCGTGAAGATCGTGCCCTTCACGTTGGTGTCGAAGGTTTCGTCAATGTGGGCGGCGGTGATTTCGCCAAGCCGGCCCTGGCTGCCCGCGCCGGCGTTGGCGAAGACGATGTCCAGGGTGCCGCGCTCGGCCTTGACTGCCGCGTAGAGCCGGTCGAGGTCGGCCTCGTCCGAGACCGAGCCCTTCACCGCGCGGGCGTTGGGACCAAGCTCGGCGACGGCGGCGTCGAGCGCGTCCTGGCGGCGGCCGTAGATGAAGACGAAGGCGCCCTCCTCGATGAAGCGTTTGGCGGCGGCGCGGCCGATGCCGGTGGCGCCGCCGGTGATGACGGCGGTTTTTCCATTCAATCTGGTCATGACAGGTGTCCTTTTCGTTGCAGGGTGAAGGAAGCAGGGATTGCTTCCTTGACGGCCAATATAACGAGCTGCTAACCTAAGGACAAGTATGCACTTTTTGGTAAGTACCCCTTTTCTGGAAAAATGATGACGACCCATGAAACCTGCGGCACCGGTGGTTTTTCTTGCGGGCTCGACGCCACCTTGCGCATCATCTCGGGCAAGTGGAAGCCGCTGATCCTGTTTTCCTGCGCGACGGCCCCAAGCGCTACGGCGAGCTCAAACGGCTGACCCAAGGCGTCAGCGACAAGGTGCTGATCCAGCAATTGAAGGATTTGGAGGCCGACCACGTGATTGCACGGAACGACTACAGGGAGGTGCCGCCGCGCGTGGATTACTCGCTGACGCCGCTGGGGGGCAGCCTGGCCGAGGCCATCGTCCCGCTGTGCACGTGGGGAAGCGAGCACATGGCCGAGATGGCCGCCATCTTCGCCCGCCGCGCCAGTTTGCCCGAGGAGGATGTGGAACAGGCGCCGCGCCGGCTGATCAACAAGCTACGCTGACCGTCGCGCACGCGGCGCCGAACGAAAAAAGCCACCTCGCGGTGGCTTTCTTGCTGCTATTGCTTGAACGCTTGAAACTTAGAACGCGTAACGCAAGCCCGCCGTCACAGCACCGCTCTTACGACCGGTATCGATGTCGTTCTTGCCGTAGTTTTCATATTCCAGCGAGACTTTGACGTTTTTGTTGACGGCATATTCAGCACCGACCGACGCGTACAGCGCGGTCTTGTCCTTGTCGCCGCTCACCGTCGAGAAACCGGTGGTGGTCACTTCGTTGGTGTTGCGCGCCACGCCCAGCTTGCCGAACAGCGCGATCTGCTGGTTCACGGGCCAGGTGCCCTTGCCGGCCAGGTAGTAGGAGTGCGCATCGGTGCGCACGCCGCCAGGCAGGCCGTTGGAGGTGTAGTTGTACGACTTTTTACCGAAGTCGGTGTAGCCCGCTTCCACAGCCCAGGTCTGGTCGATGTTGTAACCACCGTAGACCTTGCCGCCGGCCTTGTAGCCGCTGTGGTTGTCGCCGCTCAGCGCGTTCGGCGCGTTGAATTCGTAACGGCTGCCCACCACGCCGGCGCCGATGTAACCGGTGCCTGCGTCATCGGCGAAGGCGGAAGTGGCGCTCAGGGCGGCAGCGGAAGCGACTAATGCGAACAGAATTTTTTTCATGATATCGATCTTTCAGCAAAATGATTGAAGTGGGACTTGCTTGGGATCGCAGTTCTTTGAATTGCGATGTGTTCAAGATAGCACTCCGACCATCGCCCGTCACGACCGAATTAGTAATAAGTGTGACCAAGTGTAAGCCATATGTTTCATGGTATAATCGCCGCTTCGCCAAACTTAAGCCAAGCTTAAGAACTCTTAGAATTCCTCCCAATCGGAAGTTGCGGGGCTTGCCGCAGCCTTGTTTTTGCCGGCATCGGTCACACGCAGCGGCGCCTTGGCCGGTCGGGCGGGCGGCTTGGCAAGCGCCGGACGGGACACCGGCGCGGCGGGCGCGGCCAGCGCCGCGTGCCGCTGCTCCAGCCGGAACACGCTGACCACCTGCGACAACCTCCTGGCCTGGTCCTGCATCGATTCCGACGCCGCCGCCGACTGCTCCACCAGCGCCGCGTTCTGCTGCGTCACCTGGTCCATCTGGACGATCGCCTCGTTGATCTGCTCGATACCCGTGGTTTGCTCGCTGCTGGCCGCCTGGATGTCGGCCATGATGTCGGTCACCCGCTGGATGCTGGCAACGATCTCGCGCATCGTCACGCCGGCCTGGTCGACCTGTTTGGCGCCGGCGTCGACCTTGCTCACCGAATCGTCGATCAGCTGTTTGATTTCCTTGGCCGCCGCCGCCGAGCGCTGCGCCAGGTTGCGCACCTCCGTGGCCACCACGGCGAAACCGCGGCCCTGCTCGCCCGCGCGCGCCGCCTCGACCGCCGCGTTCAGCGCCAGGATATTGGTCTGGAAGGCGATGCCGTCGATGACGCCGATGATGTCGGCGATCTTGCCGGACGATTCGTTGATCGCGCCCATCGTGCCGATCACCTCGTCCACCACCGCGCCGCCCTTTTGCGCCACCTCCGAGGCCGACAGCGCCAGATGGTTGGCCTGGCGCGCGTGGTCGGCGTTCTGCTTGACGGTGGAGGTCAACTCCTCCATCGAGGAGGCGGTCTCCTCCAGCGCGCCGGCCTGCTGCTCGGTGCGCGCCGACAGGTCCTGGGTGCCGCTGGCGATCTGCGACGAGGCGGTGGCGATCATGTCGGTGCCGGCGCGCACCTCGCCGACAATGCCGCCGAGGCTGTCGCGCATGGTTTTCATGGCGAACAGCACGCTGTCGCGGTCGTTGTGGCGCAGCGCGACGTCGACGGTGAGGTCGCCGCCGGCGATTTTTCCGGCCACGTCGGCGGCATAGGCGGGCTCGCCGCCCAGCTGGCGCGTGAGCGCGCGGGCGATCAGCGCACCCAGACCGAGGCCGAGGCACAAACTACCCAGCACCAGGCCGATCATCAGTTCCTGGCTCGATTCGAACAGCTCGGTGGTGTCGTCGGATTTCTGCTTGGCGCGTGCCTCCTTGATCTTGGTCATCGCGGTCAGCATGTCGTCCAGCACGTCGGCCTGCTTGCGCGCCGCCACCAGCATCCCGGTCAGTTCATCGCTGCGCTGCGCCAGCGGCTCGGCCTCCGCCCGGGCGAGCGCGCGCGACAGCAATTGCTTGTACTCGCGCGAAGAACTGGTGTAGTCGTCGAGCAGTTTTTTCCCTTCCTGGCTGATGAACAAGGGGCGCGCCTTCTGCAAATAGTCGTCGACCGTGGACAGGTATTTGTCGATGTCGCGGCGATGCCCGGCACGTTCCTGGGTGGTGGTGGCCAGCAGGAAGCTGTTGCGCGACCTGCCCGCGTAGATCAGGTTGATATTGGCTTCCTTGATGTACGAAAGGCCCATCAGATCCTCCGAGTACATGCTGTCGGCCTGGTCGTTGATATCGCCCATGCTGAAGATGCCGATGCAGGCGACGATCGCGCCCAGTATCGAGACGAACACAAATCCCGCGATCAGCTTGGTACCCACTTTCATGCTTCTAAACATAACGCCTCCCGTTTTGAGAAGGCAAAGATAGCAGCGGAAACGGCGGCTGTATTCCTCGAAAAACCGCGTCAAACGACGGCGGCGCGGCGCCTGGCGAAGTTGTCCAGAACATCGAGGCGCACTGCGTCAAAAAACGGCGGCAGGCGCGGGTTTGTTCAACACATCGGGCCGCCGGTCGTGACCCGCTTATTTGGTCTTGCACCTTGCAAGCTGTTGCCATTGACCAACGGTTCAGCGGATCATGCGGAAGGTCAGGTTGATGCGGGGACCGCGCGGCGTGCGCTCTTTGTTGATGCCGTGTAACCAGTGCTGCTGCAGGGTGCCCGCCATCAACAGCAGGCAGCCGTCGCCCAGCGCCAGCTTGACGGTTTTCGGCAGGCGCCGGTGCTTGAGGATGAAAGTGCGCGGCGCGCCGAAGCTGACCGAGGCGACGGCCGGGTCCGGCCCCAGTTCGCGCTCGTCGTCGGCGTGAAAGCCCATGCTGTCGCGCTCGTCGCGGTAGTAGTTCAGCAGCACGCTGTTGAAGCGGCGTCCCGTGGCGCGCTCGACGGCCTCTTTGATGTGCAGTTGCAGCGGCGTGAACGGCAGCGGATGGAAGGTCTTGCCGGAATAGCGATAGCTCGCCTCGCCATGCCAGGCCGTCAGGCGCGGCTGCATGTGCAGTTTGCCCCAGACCTGCACCTGTTCGTGGCGCCAATCGGTCTCGTCGAGCAGGCGTTGCATGACCTCGGCCGCCGGGCAGTCCAGCGCCAGCCGTTGCTGAAACCACAGTTCGCCATCGTCGATGGGGATCGGCGTCAGGGCGGTGTCGTCGGCGAATAAGTCCATGCGCGGTATGATACCGGCACTACGCGATCGAGGAGAAACCGCATGAAAAAACGCCAGTTCCTGGGCAGCGCCGTCGCCGGCGGCCTAGCCGCCGCCCTGCCCGCTGGCCCGGCCGGCGCCGCCGCCACGGCCGTCGCCACCGCCGGCCCGGCCTTGCTGACCGTCACCGGCGCCATCGACAAGCCCAACCGGGACAAGTTCAACCCGGTGCGCGACCAAATGATGTTCAAGCAAAAGCTGGGTTTCGACAAGGCGCACGCGTTCACGTTCGCGGCGCTGGCCGCGCTGCCCGCCGTCACCATCAAGCCGACCCTGGAATACGACGCCAAGGCGCACACGCTGAGCGGCCCGCTGCTGCTGGAAGTGGTCAAGGCGGCCGGCGGCGCGCTCGGCGACAACGTCAAGCTGGTGCTGCGGGCGGTGGATGGCTACGCGGCCTCGATTACGGTGGCGCAGGCGCGCGCGCAGCGCTACATCGTTGCCACCCATCTGGACGGGACGGCGATGGCGCTGGGCGGGCTCGGTCCGCTATGGGCGATCTACGATGCCGACAAAGTGCCCGACATGGCAGGCAAACCGCTGCCTGAGCGGTTTGGCTCCTGCCCGTGGGCCTTGTATCACATCGAAGTGGCGGCGTGACGCCGCGCGGAAGGTTTTAAGCGTACGCTTCGGCCAAGGTCATCACGCGCGGCGCGATGGTGATACCGATGCCGCCGAACAGCGCGGTGATGGCGGCCATGTTGGCTTCCATTTCCTCGGCCTTCCAACCCTGGAACAGGTCGGTGCCGTCCTTCTGGAAGTGCAGGTCCAGCACCTTGCCGCGGTCCTTGTGGGTGTAGCCGCCGCTGTAGGTGTTCTTGAAGCCCATCGCGGCCAGCGCTGCCAGCACTTCGGCCGGCGGATTGTCCGGATCGGTGGCCATGAAGACGCCGAAGGTTTTGCCTGGCGGCTTGGCGGCGATGTCGACGTCGTAAATGCCTGGCGCCTTAGTGACGGTCGTACTTTTCAAAAATAACATGTTCTTACCCCTATCCAATTGGCGCCGGCTGCAGTCTTGCTGACGTGTTGTATCGTGTACTTCTTGATTCTCAAAGAAAACATTCTGAGAAACAAGCTTATTGTGAATCGCCGCGTTTGTCGACAAATCCCGCCACTTATTTGTGAATTCGTACCAATAAAACTGCAACGCATGACCATACACGGCGCCAGACCACCGGCAACCCTGTCTAAAATATAGTTGTTATGTAGTAATTTGCAAGGAGATAAGTGCCGAAGCGTGCACGGGGGACGCCTCAGGGCATTTTTTGATGTTTTCTGCGCGCCAGCAGGGTCGTCGGCGCCACCAGTGCCTGGTACAGCTCGCCGGTAGCGGCGTCCCAGCCGGCCACGGCGCGCTGCTGGCGCTCGACCGTCGCCATGTCGCCACGCGCGACCGGCCCGCTGAGCGCGGCGGCGGCGCCCAGCCGGAATACATTGGCCATCGATTCGGCCGCCAGCGGCTGCGCCATTTGGCGCGCCACCGGCTCCGGTATGCCGGCGGCCTGGTAGGCGCGCAGCGCGGCGTCCAGCACCGTGACCAGGTAATTGCTGGCGAAGACGGCGGCCGCGTGGTAAACGGTTTTGGCGGCGGCATCGATCGGCACCGGTTGCGCGCCGATCGCCGTCAGGGCCGGCGTGAGCACGGCCAGCGCGCCGGCATCGCCCTCGATGCCGCAAAACGTGCCGGCGAATTGCGCGGCCACCGCCGCCGGATCGGCGAAACTGCGGATCGGATGCACGCTGGCGACCAGCGCGCCGGCTTCCCGCGCGGCCTGCAACCGGTCGGACGCGAGCGCGCCGCTGCAATGGAACACCACGCTGCCGACCAGCGGCACGGCTTGGGCCAAGGCCGCGCAGGCGCCGGCGATCTGGTCGTCGCCGACGGCCAGCACGTGCACCGCCGCCGGTTGCAACTGATCGTAGCGCTCGACCGCGTCGCCGGCGCCGATGAAGGCCACGCCGTCGCGGGCGGAAGCCACGGAGCGCGTGAGCACCTGCTGGATGGTGAAGCAGCCTTGTAGCGCGAACAGGCGCCCCAGCACGCGGCCCACATGGCCGGCGCCGATCACATTCAAACCCGGCGTCATCAGAATCCCGATCCGGGCTGCTGGAGATAGGCCTGTTCTTCAGCGGTCGATGGCCTGTTCAGGATCGCGTTCCGGTGCGGGAAGCGGCCGAAGCGGCGTATCACCTCGCGGTGGCGCTGCGCGTAGTCGAGCGAGCCCGCGATGCCCTTGAGGGTGGCCGCGGATACGACATCGCGTTCTTCGTTTTCCATCAACGTGAACAGCGCCACGGCCAGCTCCTGCATCGCCATGTCCTCGGCGTGCTCGAAAGGCAGGTAGACAAATGCGCGCTGCAGCGGCGGCAGCGCCTCATCGTGGCCGGCGTCGACCATCGCCTGGGCCGCTTGCAGCGCCAGCGCGTCGCCGGCGAAGGCCTGCGGCGTGCCGCGATGGACGTTGCGGGTGAACTGGTCGAGCAGCAGGATGCGCGCCAGTTGCGATGGCGGACCTTCCGCATCCCATTCCAGCAGGCCGCCGGCCAGCGCCCGCGCGATCAGCGCGCCGAAACGGTTGCCGATTTCGCGGTCGAAGGCTTCGTCCTTCTGGAACCACTCGCGGCGCGGGGCGTCGGCAGGCTGGCCGGGACCGGGCTGAAACCAGAAATCGAATACGGCTTGGGCTTGTTCATTCATCGTCTTAGTTCCTCGCGTGCGATAGCTGGAAGCTGTGGATGCCGTCGAATGCGGCCAGTTCGGCGGACAGCACCGCCATCGGCGCGCCACTGCGCTTGCTCAATGCGATGGCGACGAAGCGCCACTCCTGCTGGCCGCCGTCGCTGCCGATCATCAGCGAGCCGCCGGCGATCTCGTAGCCGCGCTGCAGCGCCATCGCCCGCAGCGCCGGCTCTTGCGGCATATACCCCGCCTTGAAACGCATGGTGATGGCGATCGCATGCCGCGACGGCAACCACCTCTCCACGCGGGTCAGGAAGATCATCGAGCCGGCGCACAATATCGCCAGGCCGATCGCGCCCAGATAGAAGCCCACCCCCACCATCACGCCGATCACCGACGAGGCCCAGATCGATGCGGCCGTCGTCAGGCCGCTGATATTGAAGCCCTCGCGCATGATCACGCCGGCGCCGAGGAAGCCGATGCCGGTGACGATGCCCTGCACGATGCGGGTCGGGTCGGAGTTGATCAGATATTGCGACACGTGGCCGCCGAACCAGTGCCCCGGATAGCCGCCGATGACGGTGAGCGCGGCCGACGCCATGCACACCAGGCCATAGGTGCGCATGCCCGCCGCGCGCCCGTGGTACGAGCGTTCGTAGCCGACCATCAGCCCCAGTGCCAGCGCTCCCATTAGATTGAGCAGGATGACGGCGTTGGTCGCTAGCTCGTCGTGCGACCAGTAGGCGCTCAGGAAATCGATGGCGGGCATGTCGAGCCTTTATTCTTTGGGTGCTTTTTTGACGAGCTGCTTTTCAAACGCCACATCGAGCTTGCTCACGCGCCTTGGCGGGCCGGGCGAAATGCCGTTGACGAAAGCGACGAAATCGTCGAGCTCCAACGGCGCGCACAGCGGCGGCTCGCAGGGGCCCTCGGTCAGGAAGAAGTGGCCGCTGCCGGTGCGCGACATCGAATACTTGGCATTGCCGCTGCGGACCTTGAGGCGGTCGACGGCCGACGTGGCCCGGGTTGCGCGGCCGCTCATAGCGCCACCGTGCGGTTTTCCAGCCAGGCCAGCGCGTCGCCGGACAACAGCGGCAGCAAACGGCCGCGCACCGTGGCGTGGTAGTCGTTGAGCCAGCACTTTTCGTCGTCGCGCAGCAGCGAGGGCTCGATGCAGCGGGTGTCGATCGGGCACAGCGTCAACGTCTCGAACTGCAGGAAATCGCCGAAATCGGTCTGGCCGGCGGGCCGGTTGAGCACCAGGTTTTCAATCCGGATGCCCCATTTGCCCGTGCGGTAAAGGCCCGGTTCTATCGATGTAATCATGCCTGGTTCCATAGCGGTGTGCGGCTCCGGCATCGCCGATTGCGAAATCGACTGCGGGCCTTCGTGCACGTTGAGGAAATAGCCGACGCCATGGCCGGTGCCGTGGCCGAAATCGAGCCCTTCGGCCCATAGCGGCGCGCGGGCGATGGCGTCGAGCATCGGGGATTTGGTCCCGCGCGGGAAGCGCGCGGACGACAGCGCGATGACGCTCTTGAGCACCAGGGTGAAGTCGCGTTTATGTTCGGCGGTGATGGCGCCGACGGCGACCACGCGCGTGATGTCGGTGGTGCCGCCCAAATACTGGCCGCCGGAGTCGATCAGCAGCAGGCCGTCGCCTTCGATCACAGCGTGGTGCGCCTCGCTGGCGCGGTAGTGCATGATCGCGCCGTTGGCGCGGAAGCCGGCGATGGTGGCGAAACTCGGACTGATAAATCCCGGCCGGCGCGCGCGGGCAGCGGTAATGTGGTGGTCGATCGCCACTTCGGTCAGCGGCGCGCGCTGCGGATCGGCCAGCGTCTGCTCCAGCCACGTGAAGAACTCGCACAGCGCGGCGCCGTCCTGCTCCATCGTCGCGCGGATGTGGCTTGCATCCTGCTCGCTCTTTTGCGATTTGGCGAAGGTGGTGGGGTTGATCGCCTCGATCACACGGACTTCCACCGGCACGCACTGGCGGGTGCCGAAGGTGACGCGGCGCGGATCGATCAACAAGGTGGCGTCGTGCGGCAAGTCGGCCAGCGCCCCGGCGATGGCGCCGTATGGGGCGACGTAGATATCCTGCTCCGCCAGTTGTTTGATGAGTTCTGCGGCGATTTTGCCGTCGGCGACATACAAGGTCGCGCGGGTCGGCGTGATCAGCGCGTGCGCCAGGAAGACCGGATTGAAATTGACGTCGGCGCCGCGCAGGTTGAATAGATAGGCGATATCGTCCAGGGTCGAGATCAGGTGCCGGTCGGCGCCCAGCCGCTGCATCGCGTCGCGCAGCTCGGCCAGTTTTTCGCTGCGGCTTTTCGACGCGTACGGCGGCTGGTGTTCGTAGACCTGCGTCGCCGGCGGCGGGGGACGATCGGGCCAGATCTCGTCGAGCGGATCGAGATCGGTGCGCAGGGTGACGTCCTTGGCTTCCAGCGCCTGCCGCAGCAGGCGCGCGATCGCCAGGCCCAGTACCGCGCCGTCCACGGCCAGGGTCTGGCCGGCTTGCAGATTGGCGGCCAGCCAGTCGACATACTGCACGCTGGCGCCGGAGGTCAGCTTCATCAACCGGATCGAGGTGCCGGCCAGCTCTTGCTCGGCCTGTGTCCAATAGCGGGCATCGGTCCAGACGCCGGCGAAATCGGTGGTAATGATGAAGGTGCCGACCGAGCCGGTGAAACCGGACAGCCATTCGCGGCCCTTCCAGCGGGCCGGCAGGTATTCGGACAGGTGGGGATCGGCCGACGGCACCATCAGCGCGTCGATGCCGCGCCGACGCATCGCCGCCCGCAATAGCGCCAGGCGCTCGGTGACGTGGGTGGTATCTGAAATATCCATGGGTAGCTTGAATCCGGTGCGCCGCCGATGCGGCATAGCTTGTCGCTATGATACCGCGATTGCCCTACGCCTGGTTTGCCATCACCGTTGAAGCATGCGGGGCGCCGCACCGAAAACGGCACTGCCCATTTTCTCGACCAGATAGCCGATAAACACCCGCACGCTGCGGCATGTGGCGCCGGTTGCGGAAGATCGCTTGAATCTCCTCGGTGTTGCCCGAATTAGGACGGGGTAATACTTCCACCAATCTGCGGGCCTTGTGGAAGCAGCGCCAGTCTGCTACGTATTGATAAGAAGGGGATCCTGGAGCCTTGTCATCGCCTGATGCAACTAATTAAGCGCCTATCTAAATCACGTAGGGCGGATTAGCGTAGCGTAATCCGCCCTACGAAATGTCTTTAATAGAAAGTTTTAATGATTTTATTTCGTCGGTAAATCCGCGCCGATGCCGGAACCGTACCGACCAGCGCGTAAAGCAGACCCGGGAGCGTATTGCCGGGCTATTCGTGCCAAGTATTGGCGTGTATTCGCCAATTTTCAGCACGCGGACTCAGGCTTCGTAGCGACGCAGGCCTTCCAGATCGAGTATGCGGATGCCGCCATAGTCGACGCGCAGCAGGCCTTGTTTCTCCAGCAGGTGCAAAGCCTGATGCGCGCGCTGGCGCGATGCGCCCGAAAGAAGGCCCAATTCTTCTTGCGATATTTGGATCAATTTCTCCAGGCCTGGATAAAGGTGGGAGTTGAACATCGAAGCAAGGCATCGGGCCACGCGGGTATCAGGGTTAAGCAGCCTGTCGTTTTCCACCATGCCAATAAATTGACCGAGACGTTCATTCAATTGCATCAACAGGAACCTGGTAAACGGCAAACTGGAATCCAGCAGCCAAATAAATGTGGAAGCCGGCATGCGCGCGATGCGCGCGTCGCGCAACGCCATCGCATCATATTTAAGTATCTCGTTCTTTAATATCGAACCTTCGCCAAACCAGCCGCCGGCCGGCACGCCCGTAAATGTCACGCTTTTACCGGAACGCGAAAAGTTATTCATCTTGACCATGCCGTCGATAATACCGAGCCAATTCTCGACCATATCCCCTTTGCGGCAAACGTAACCGCCTTTGGGGACGAAGGTTTCAAAGGTATCGGCTTCGACGCGCGCCATTTGCTCGGGCGTCAGGCTTTGCGCCCAAATTGCAGATCGCAAAGCATCTTTGAGGGAGATTTGATGTGGAGACATTATTGCGTCGCACCATAGAAAAGTCGGTCAATTGTCATCGAAACGACAACACAGGTCTTTGCGGCAGGCTAATATCATCACACAAGAAGCTGTACACAAGTACAAGAAAAGCAACCGGAGACAACTGGTGCAAAACAATCAAGAGACTTTTCCTCGCCGCCTGCTCGCGCACGGCCAGGTCAGACCCGGCAAGCCCGCGTTCCGCGAAAAACACCTGGGCATCTGGCAAAGCTGGAACTGGGCGCAGGTGAACGACGAAGTGCGCGCGCTGGCCTGCGGACTGGCGGCGCTGGGGTTCGAACGCGGTATGAACCTGGCCATCATCGGCGACAACCGCCCGCGCCTTTATTGGGCGATGCTGGCCGCGCAATGCCTGGGCGGCGTGCCGGTGCCGCTGTACCAGGACGCGCCGGCGGCCGACATGGCCTACGTGCTGGAAAACGCCGAGATCCACTATGCCATCGTCGAAGACCAGGAACAGGTCGACAAATTGATGGAATCGCAAACGTTGTATCCGCACGTGCGCCATATCGCCTACGACGACGAACGTGGCATGCGCCACTACCGCCAGCCAGGTTTGCTGTCCTTCGCCCGCCTGCAGGAGCTGGGGCGCGACTGGGACAAAGCCCATCCCGGCATGTTCGACGCCGCCGTCGATGCCGGACAGGGCGGCGACAACGCCATCATCCTCTACACCTCCGGCACCACCGGCAAGCCGAAAGGCGTGTGCCAGACCCACGCCGCGCTGATCGCGGCCGGCACCGGCGGCGTCGGTTTCGAGAACCTCACCGACGCCGAAGACATCCTGTCCTACTTGCCGATGGCGTGGGTGGGCGACTGCCTGTTCTCCTTTGCGCAGGCGATGACGGCCGGTTTCACCGTCAACTGCCCCGAATCCGGCGACACCGTCATGACCGACATGCGCGAAATCGGTCCTACTTATTACTTCGCCCCGCCGCGCGTGTTCGAAAACATGCTCACTACCGTGATGATACGGATGGAGGACGCGGGCGCCATCAAACGCACCATGTTCCATTACTTCATGGCGGTGGCGCGCCGCAGCGGCGCGGCGATTTTGGATGGTAAAGCAGTGCCGCTGGCCGACCGCCTGTCGTATGCGCTGGGACGGGTGCTGGTCTACGGGCCGCTGAAAAACGTGCTCGGATTGTCGCGAGTGCGGGTCGCCTACACCGCCGGCGCCGCGATAGGACCCGATCTGTTCAGGTTCTATCGCTCCATCGGCGTCAATCTGAAGCAGTTTTACGGCTCGACCGAAACCTGCGCCTACATTTGCCTGCAACCGGACGGCCAGATCAAATTCGACAGCGTCGGCCTGCCGGCGCCCGGCGTGGAGGTCAAACTGGCCGACAACGGCGAGGTGCTGGTGAAATCGCCAACCCTGATGGATTGCTATTACAAGCGCGCCGACGCCACCCGCGAGGCGATCGACGCGCAAGGCTACTTCCACACCGGCGACGCCGGCTTGTTCGATCCCGAAGGCCATCTGAAAATCATCGACCGCGCGGCCGATGTGGGCAGAATGAATGGCGGCGCCATCTTCGCGCCGAACTACATCGAGAACAAACTCAAATTCTTCCCGTTCATTAAAGAGGCGGTGGCGTTCGGCCATGAGCGCGACGAGGTCTGCGCCTTCATCAATATCGATATCGAGGCGGTGGGTAACTGGGCCGAGCGGCGCGGCATCGCCTATTCCGGCTACACGGACCTGGCGGCGCATCCGCAAGTCTATGGCCTGATCCGCGACTGCATCGAGCAGGTCAACGCCGACCTGGCCGCCGAGCCGATGATGGGCGACACGCAAATCCACCGTTATCTGGTGCTGCACAAGGAGCTCGATCCGGACGACGACGAGTTGACCCGGACACGCAAGGTGCGGCGAAAATTCATCGCCGAGAAGTACGCGGTGCTGATCGATGCCCTCTACGGCGGCAAAACGTCTCAATACATCGAGACGCAGGTGAAGTTTGAAGATGGCCGAACGGGCCTGGTGGCGGCGGATCTGAAGATAGAACGCTGCAAGACCTTCCCTGCGGTCCAAGCAGCGGCATGCCGGAGAGAGCGACCATGCAGATGAACGAACCAGACGTCCACTTCGGCGCAGACATCAGTAGCGGGCGCCGCGTCATCGGCGACGTGATACTCGACCTGAAAAACATCTCGCTGTCGTTCGGCGGCGTGAAGGCGCTGACGGATATCTCCTTCGACGTGAAAAAGCACGAGATCCGCGCCATTATCGGCCCCAATGGCGCCGGCAAAAGCTCGATGCTGAACGTGATCAACGGCGTCTATCGCCCGCAGCAGGGGGAGATCGTTTTTCGCGGCCAGCACCGCAAGAATATGGACTGCCACAGCGCCGCCAAGGCGGGCATCGCGCGCACCTTCCAGAATATCGCGTTGTTCAAGGGGATGACGGTCCTCGACAACATCATGACCGGCCGTAACCTGAAGATGAAGTCCAACTTCCTGATGCAGGCGCTGTACTGGGGACCGGCGCGACGTGAAGAAATCGCGCACCGCGTCAAGGCCGAGGAAATCATCGACTTCCTGGAGATCCAGGCGATTCGCAAAACGCCCGTTGGACGCCTGCCGTACGGCCTGCAAAAGCGCGTGGAACTGGGCCGCGCGCTGGCCGCCGAACCGGAGATCCTGCTGCTGGACGAGCCGATGGCCGGCATGAACGTCGAGGAGAAACAGGATATGTGCCGCTTCATCCTCGACGTCAACGACCAATTCGGCACCACCATTGTCTTGATCGAACACGATATGGGGGTGGTGATGGATATCTCGGACCGCGTAGTGGTCCTCGACTACGGCCGCAAGATCGGCGACGGCACGCCGGACGAGGTGCGAGGCAATCAGGATGTGATCAACGCCTACCTCGGAGTCGCGCACGCATGAACATCAATTTCTTCTTCGAGGTGCTGATCGGCGGCCTGCTGTCCGGCGTCATGTACGCGCTGGTGGCGATCGGCTTTGTGCTGATCTACAAAGCGTCCGGCGTGTTCAACTTCGCGCAGGGGGCGATGGTATTTTTCGCCGCGCTGACTTGCGTCGGCATCATGGATAAATTCGGCGTGTCGCTGTGGGTGGCGATCCCGCTGACGATCGTGGTGATGATACTGCTCGGGATAGCGATCGAGCGGGTGGTCCTGCGGCCGCTGGTCAACCAGCCCGAGATCACGCTGTTCATGGCCACCATCGGACTGGCCTTCTTCATCGAAGGGCTGGCGCAGCTAATGTGGGGCAATCAGGTGCACAAGCTGGAACTGCCGATCGAGGACGTGCCATCGGAGTACCTGATGGAGAACTTCAATTTGCTGGTGTCGCAGTTCGACATCATGGCGGCGGCGGTGTGCGGCATCCTGGTCACCTCCCTGGCGCTGCTGTTCTCCAAGACCAAGGTGGGCCGCGCGCTGCGCGCCGTCGCAGACGATCACCAGGCCGCGCTCGCGGTGGGCATTCCATTGCAACGCATCTGGGCGGTACTGTGGGCGGTGGCCGGCGTGGTCGCGCTGGTGGCCGGCCTGCTGTGGGGCGCGCGCAATGGCGTGCAGTTCGCGCTGACCTTCGTGGCGCTGAAGGCGCTGCCGGTGCTGATCCTCGGTGGCTTCACGTCGATGCCGGGCGCGATCGTCGGCGGCCTGATTATCGGCGCGTCGGAAAAACTGGCCGAGGTGTATATCGGCCCGCTGGTCGGCGGGGGTATCGAAGGCTGGTTCCCGTACGTGCTGGCGCTGATGTTCCTGCTGGTGCGGCCGGAAGGGCTGTTCGGCGAAAAAATCATCCGCAGAATTTAAGAGGCGAATTTTAAGAGGCGAACATGCTCTACCGCGAAGCAGGACAATTCAAGACCAGCTATCAGGCCGACAGCCAGATCTTCCCTATTCTGCAGGACCGCGTAGCGATGCTCGCGCTGCTGATCGTCGCCATCGTGGTGGTGCCGCTGGTGGCGTCACCCTACGCACTGTCGGCGATCCTGATTCCGTTTTTGATTTTCTCGCTCGCCGCGCTCGGGTTGAACATCCTGACCGGCTACGCGGGCCAGCTCTCGCTCGGCACCGCCGCTTTCATGGCGGTGGGCGCCTTCGCCTCGTATAACTTCGTCTCCCGCATTCCAGGCATTCCGGTGCTGGTGGCGTTTGTCCTCGGGGGCTTGAGCGCTGCGGCGGTGGGAATCGCCTTCGGCCTGCCGTCGCTGCGCATACGCGGTTTCTACCTGGCCGCGTCGACGCTGGCTACGCAGTTCTTCGTGATCTGGTGCCTGACCAAGATCCCCTACCTGACCAATTACAGCGCGTCCGGCGTCATCACCGCGCAGAAAATCGTCATCCTCGGCTACCAGTTCGACACGCCGGACCGCAAATACCTGCTGGTGCTGGGCGTGGTGGCGGTCATGGCGCTGCTGGCCAAGAATATGGTGCGCTCCAACGTCGGCCGCTCCTGGATGGCGGTGCGCGACATGGACGTGGCGGCGGAGGTCATCGGCTTCCGGCTGATGCGCACCAAGCTGCTGGCGTTCGCGGTCAGCTCCTTCTATTGCGGCGTGGCCGGCGCGCTGTATGCCTTCGCCTACCTCGGCACCGTGGAACCGGAGGCCTACAACCTCGATCTGTCGTTCCGCATCCTTTTCATGATCATTATCGGCGGCGTCGGCTCGATACTGGGATCCTTCCTGGGTGCGGCCTTCATCGTGCTGCTGCCGGTGCTGCTCAATATTTTGGCACACAGCCTGTCGCTGCCGAACAGCGTGGCGTCCAACCTGGAGTTGATGGTGTTCGGCGCCTTGATCATATTTTTCCTGATCGTCGAGCCGCACGGCCTGGCGCGTTTGTGGCAAATCGGTAAAGAGAAACTGCGTCTGTGGCCCTTCCCGCACTGAACGCAGCAATTGGATGCAACCTTCCAGCGTAATACCCAAGAGGAGACAACAATGAAAATCATGGCATCGTTTGTAATTGGCGCCGCACTTGTCGCAACCATCGCGCCCGCGCTGGCGCAGCAGGCCGCCGGACAGTACGTCGCCCTTCCCTCCTACCGCGTCGGCCCTTACGCGGCGGGCGGTTCCGGTTTTTATGGCGGCATCATCGACTACTTCAACCTTGTCAACCTGGCGGGCGGCATCAATGGCGTCAAGATCGGCTGGGAGGAATGCGAAACCGAATACAACCCGTCGCGCGGCGTCGAATGCTACGAGCGGCTGAAAACCAAGAACGGCGGAGCGACTCTGGTCGAACCGCTGTCCACCGGCGTCGCCTACGGTGTGCTCGACCGCCTGCCGACCGATAAAATCCCGATGACGATGATCGGCTACGGCCGTTCCGACGCCGCCAACGGCAAGGTCTTCCCCTACGTCTTCCCGCTCATCACCAGCTACTGGAACCAGGCCGCCGGCATGATCAAGTACCTGGGCGACAAAAACGGCGGCATGGACAAACTCAAAGGCAAAAAGATCGTCCACCTGTACCACGACTCGGCATTCGGCAAGGAGCCGTTGCCGGTGCTGGAGGCGCTGTCCAAGCAGTATGGCTTTGAACTGATCAAAATCCCCGTCACGCCGCCGGGCAGCGAGCAGCAGTCGCAATGGCTGCAGATCCGCCAGGCCAAGCCGGACCACGTGATCCTGTGGGGCTGGGGTTCGATGAACGCGGTGGCGATCAAGACCGCGCAGCGCAACGGCTTCCCGCGCGAGAAAATGCTCGGGGTGTGGTGGGCGGGGTCGGAAGAAGACACCGTGCCGGCCGGCGACGCCGCCAAGGGCTACAGCGCGATGACCTTCAACACCCCTGGCAACTACCCGGTGATGGACGACATCAGAAAAAAACTCTACGAAGCCGGCAAGGGTAATCTGGCGGACCGCAACCGCATCGGCTCCGTGTACCACATGCGCGGCGTCAGCGCGGCCATCCTTTGGGTGGAGGCGATGCGCACCGCGCAGGAGAAGTTCGGCAAAGGCAAAGCGGTCACCGGCGAGCAAATGCGCTGGGGTCTGGAGAACCTCAACGTCGACGAAGCGCGTCAGAAGGCTATCGGCGCGCTCGGCATGCTACCGGTGGTGAAGACCAGCTGCGACGATCATGAGGGCTCCGGCGCGGTGAAGGTCCAGCAATGGGACGGCAAAAAATGGAACGCCATCACGCCTAACTGGGTGGTGGGCGACAAGGCGCTGACCCGCAAGCTGTTGGAAGAAAGCTCCGCAGCCTATGCGGCCGAGAAAAAAATTACCCCGGCCTGCGCAAAATGACGCCCTACCTCTCCGTCAACAACGTGGAAGTGATCTACGACCATGTGATCCTGGTGCTGAAGGGCGTGTCGCTACAGGTCCCGCAAGGGAAAATCGTCGCGCTGCTGGGGGCCAACGGCGCCGGCAAATCCACCACCTTGAAGACCATTTCCACCTTGCTGCGCGGAGAGCGCGGCGACGTCACCAAAGGCGACGTGCAGTTCAAGGGCGAACGCGTCGACCAGCTCACGCCCAATGAACTGGTCAAGCGCGGCCTGTCGCAGGTGATGGAGGGCCGCCACTGCTTCGGCCACCTGACCATCGAGGAAAACCTGCTGACCGGCGCCTACACGCGCAGCCTGTCGCGCGCGGAGCTCAAGGAATCGCTGGACAAGGTATACCACTACTTCCCGCGATTGAAGGAGCGCCGCACCAGCCAGGCCGGCTACACCTCCGGCGGCGAGCAGCAGATGTGCGCGATCGGCCGGGCGCTGATGGCCAAGCCGTCGATGATTTTGCTGGACGAGCCGTCGATGGGCATCGCGCCGCAAATCGTCGACGAGATATTCGGCATCGTGAAGGACTTGAACGGCAAGGAGAACGTCTCCTTCCTGCTCGCCGAGCAGAACACCAGCATCGCCCTGCGCTACGCCGATTTCGGTTACATCCTGGAAAACGGCCGCGTGGTGATGGAGGGTGCGGCCGCCGACCTGGCCAGCAACGAGGACGTCAAGGAGTTCTACCTCGGCGTGTCCGGCGCGGGCCGCAAGAGCTTCCGCGACATGAAATTTTACCGCCGCCGCAAACGCTGGCTGGCCTGAGGACCCTCGCGCATGAATATCAATCAAGAGATCGGAGGACGGCAATCATGACGGATACCCTGGACAGCCTGGAAGTACGCCCGCCCGAACAACGCGAGCGCGAACTGATGGCGCGCCTGCCGCAACTGGTCGCGCGCGCAAAGGCTGCCGCCGGCTGGTCGCGCATCCTGCGGGACGTGAACGCGGCCGACATCACCAGCCGCGCCGCGCTGGCGACTTTGCCGGTGACGCGCAAATCCGAACTGCACGCGCTGCAAAAACTCCAGCCTCCGTTCGGCGGCCTGAATACGACGCCGGTCGGACAGCTGGCACGCCTGTACATGTCGCCCGGGCCGATCTTCGACCCCGAAGGCAAAGGCAAGGACTGGTGGCGCTTTGCCCGTCCCATGTACGCGGCCGGCGTGCGTCCCGGCGGTTTGCTGCAAAACTGCTTCTCCTATCATTTCACGCCGGCGGCTTTCATGGTCGAAGGCGGCGCCGCGCGCATCGGCTGCACCGTCATCCCGGCGGGCAGCGGCCAGACCGAGATGCAGGTGCAGGCGATCAGCGAACTGCGGCCGGACACCTACGTCGGCACGCCTTCCTTCCTGAAGATCATCATCGAGAAGGCGCAGGAAATGGGGGCCGACATCAGCAGCATGACCAAGGCGCTGATGGGCGCCGAGGCGCTGCCCGAATCGCTGCGCGAGTGGTTCGCCGACAACGGCGTGCCGCATGTGCTGCAAACCTACGCCTCCGCCGATATCGGCAGCATCGCCTTCGAAACGCGCAGCGGCGACGTGCGCCACCCCGGCATGGTGCTCGATGAAGACGTGATCCTGGAAATCGTCCGTCCCGGCAGCGGCGATCCGGTGGCCGCCGGCGAAATCGGCGAGGTGGTGGTCACCGTTTTCAATCCGGACTATCCACTGATTCGCTTCGCCACCGGCGATCTGTCGGCGGTGTTGACCGGCGTGCCCGATTCGCCGTGCGGCCGCACCAACACTCGCATCAAGGGCTGGATGGGCCGCGCCGACCAGACCACCAAGGTGCGCGCGATGTTCGTCCATCCGTCGCAGGTGCATGAAGTGACGCGCCGCCATCCGGAAATCGTCAAGGCGCGGCTGGTGGTCTCCGGCCGCATGGCGCAGGACGTGATGACCTTGCACTGCGAGGTGGCCGATCCCGCCACCGCCAGCGACGCGGCCATCGTCGAATCGATCCGCGAGCTCACCAAACTACGCGGCGAGGTGCGCTTCGCCGCCATCGGCAGCTTGCCCGGCGACGGCAAAGTGATCGACGACGTAAGGGATTACACGTAGGGCCAAGGCAAATCCTGTGGCGGGATAGCAACGGTGAGCGGCGCACGGTGATATGGCGGATAATATCGTTCTTCAACATGTTTTTAAAAGCCGAAGAAGACCATGCAAGACTTCCACCACAACCGCGCCCGCGCCCTGCTGGAGAACGCGGAAGAACTGTTCAATAAAGAGACCGTCGACGGCGCCGTCACCGCGATGGCGGACACCCTCAACGCCCGCTTCAACCAGGCCGACAGCGAGGAATTCCCGCTGGTGCTGGGCGTGATGGGCGGCGCGGTGGTCTTCACCGGCAACCTGCTGCCGCAGCTGACGTTCCCGCTCGAATTCGACTACATCCACGTCAGCCGCTACGGCGACGACGACCAGGGCGGACAAGTGGTGTGGAAAGTGGTGCCGCGTTCGAACGTGGCCGGCCGCGTCGTCATCGTGTTGGACGATATCCTGGACGAAGGCGAAACGCTGGCCCACGTCAAACAGCGCCTGCTGGACATGGGCGCGGCCGAAGTGGTGCTGGCCGTCTTCGCCGACAAGGCGATCGGCAAGCCCAAGCCGGTCAAGGCGGACATCGTCGGCATCACGATCCCGAACCGCTTCGTGGTCGGATTCGGCATGGACGCATACGGCTACTGGCGTAATTTGCCGGGTCTGTGGGCGATCCAGACCGAGAAGCAGTAACTAGGGCTGCAGCCCCCACGTATCGACGAATTTGCGAATACCGTTGGGATGCGCCTTCTTCCACGCCTCGAACTCGGGGCGGTAGGATTCCTTGTACCGCAAGATCAGAAGGCCCGCCTCCAGCTGATCGGCCTTGGCCAATGTCTGCATGGCGATCAAGCCTGGATCGGTGAGCGCTTCGCCGCCCTTGGCCTCGATTTCGCTGGCCGCCTTCATCGCCCCCTCCCATGACGCCAGCTCGATGGCGAACGGCGTGCTGGCGATATTGTCCTCGCGATTTTTAACGCGGATGGCCGCCTCGCTCATGCCCAGCATCAGCCACGCCCCGCCATCGGCTGTTTTCTGCTCGCCCGGCGCGCCGCTGAAAGTGGAATCGAGTTGGACCGACGGCTTGCCGGTTGCCGGGTCAAGCGTCACGCCGACCTTGCGCACCAAACCCAAGGGCTTCAGCGGCGTGCCGGCCGCCGCGCGCATGTGTGCCAGCTTGCCCCAGTTGGGCATCTGGCTCGGTTGCGCGGCGATCCCGTTGAACAGCGCCTCCTCGGCGGCCGCGCGCTTGCCCTGGTACGCCAGCGCGTCGGACAGGAAGCGCCAGCCCTGGCTATTCAACGGCTCGATCGTCACCCCCTTGCGGAAAAGCTCCTCGGCCTCGGCATATTTTTTCTGCGCGAAGTAGCAATCGCCGGCGTAAATCCAGGCGGTGGAATACAACGGGTCGGCCTGCGCCGCCTGCAGGTATTTTTCGCGCGCCTCGTCCAGTTTTCCGGCGATGAACAGCTGTTCGGCTTCACGCTTCAGGTTTGACGCCTGCTCGGTCGGCACGTGCAACGGTGCCGGCTTTTCCTCGGAGAGCATGCGCAGCACCTCCTGCGCAATCGGATCGGGCGGTTCAAGCTTCAACGCCTGCCGCGCGACGGCCTCCGACTGCGCGCGCCATTGGGATTTTTTCTCGGCGTCGGGTTGCACTATCGATAAAACGTAGATTGCGTTTGCCAGCCGCGACAAGGGCACGGAGGATGTCGCATCCGCCTTCACGGCCGCTTCAAAGCTGCGCAATGCCTCCCCGGGCTTGCGCTGGGACAGCTGCATGTCGCCTTGCTTGACCAGCGCGGCGGCAGCGTCGTTGATGGGTATTTGCGCGGTGGCCGTAGGCGCGAAGCACAGCAACGAAAAAGACATGGAGAGGGACAGCGACAGCGCGCGCACTTTATTCATCATTCAATCCATTTTTTTCGCAAGGTTGAATTAATTATAAGTGCTTTCGCTAGACCATGCCCTACGCTGCTGCGCCCAGGGGTTTGTTACAGTGCCAGGCGTGCGCGGGCCGCGTCGTATTCGGCTTTCAGCCGCGCGACCATTTCCGCGGTGGTCGGCACATCGTCCATCAAGCCCACGCCCTGGCCGGCGCCCCAGATGTCGCGCCATGCCTTGGCACTGCTGGAGCCGAAGTTCATCGAGCTCTTGTCGGCCTGCGGCAGCGCGTCCGGATCGAGGCCGGCGTTGATGATGGATTTCTTCAGGTAGTTGCCATGCACGCCCGTGAACAGGCTCGAATAGACGATGTCGGCGGCCGACGATTCGACGATGGCGTCGCGGTAGTCGTCGCTGACATTCGATTCCTTGGTCGCGAGCCAGCGCGAACCGATGTACGCGAAGTCGGCGCCCATCGCCTGCGCCGCCAAAATAGCGTCGCCGGTGGCGATCGCGCCGGACAGGGCGATCGGGCCTTTGAAGAACTTGCGCACTTCACCCACCAGCGCGAACGGCGACAAGGTGCCGGCATGGCCGCCGGCGCCGCTGGCGACCAGGATCAGGCCATCGACGCCGGCTTCCAGCGCTTTTTCGGCGTGGCGGATCGATACGATGTCGTGCATGACGATGCCGCCGTAGCTGTGGATCGCGTCCAGCATTTCCTTCGGCGGCGCGCGCAGCGACGAGATGATGATCGGAACCTGGTGCTTGACGCAGACTTCGACGTCATGCGCCAGTCGGTCGTTCGACTGGTGGACGATCTGGTTGACGGCGATCGGGCCCACGCGCTTGTCCGGATTGGCGATCTGGTAATCGGCCAGTTCCTTTTGCAGGTCGGTCAGCCAGACGTCGAGCATTTCCGCCGGGCGGGCGTTCAGCGCCGGGAAAGAGCCGACGATGCCGGCCTTGCACTGCGCCGCCACCAGCGCGGGACCGCTGGCGATGAACATCGGGGAGGCGATTACTGGGAGTGAAAGATTTTGCAACGCTGCAGGCAGGGCCATGGCAAACTCGCTGACGTAAGTTGATCGGAGTGTAAGGTCTCGGAGGATTATAAGCCGGAAATAGTACGATCGTGCCAAAAATAGGTGGATTGCTCTAGAGTTTGCACCGGATGGCGGCGGCCCGGTAGCAGCTCACTCGTTGAGTAAGTGCTCACCTTCGATGCGGGCCGCCAGGCTCCTTACTAGCTGTTTTATCGCCCATGTTCCCAGCGCTTCCGGCGTCTCCTTCAAAAATCGCGCATTGGCCGCTTCGAATACCGGCATCGCCAGCAGCAGCGCCGGCACCTCGCTCAACGCTATCCGCTGCCGCTCCAGCAGCAAGAACTTCAGCAGAACCTTGATGGCGTTCTGCGCGTTGCGCACGGGGTCCGCCTCCAGATACGCCAGGCGCGATCTGGCCCGCGCCAGCGCGCCCTCCACATCGCTGAACGGCCGGCCGTGCCCCGGAATCACCAGCCGCACATCCAGTCCCGCGATCACATCGAGCGTGGCCCGCTCCTCCGCGAAACCGGATTCGCCTTCGAGCTCCGGGAAAATCACGCCGAAGCCGTTCTCCCACAGCGCGTCTGCCGACACCAGCACGCGCTCCTGCGGACAGTAAAAAATCAGCGAATGCGGATCGTGCCCCGGCGCGCCCAGCGCCTGCCACTCCATGCCGCCCAAGGCCAGCACGTCGCCCGGCGCGATGGTGGTGTCGAAGGTGAATCGCTCGCAGCGCTGGCCCGTGGCCTTGAAACTGAGCGCGTCGACATCCCAGTCCCGCACCTTGTCCGCCTCGGCGACCGGAATCGCGATCCGGCTGCCGTAATGCGCCTGCAGCGCGGCGTTGCCGCCGCAATGGTCCGAATGCAGGTGGGTGTTGAGCACCAGGTCGAGATGCCGGCCTTGCAGGGCGTGCCGCACCAACGCCAGCGTTTGCGGCGCGTGGGTCAGGTAGCCAGTGTCGATTAGGGCCGTGTCGTCGCGTCCCAACAACAGCACGTTGTTGGAGGACAGCCAGCCCCGCTCGAACACCTGGATCGAGGCCGGCAGCGCGATCATTCCGCGAAATCGTCGTCGAAATTCACCGTCAGCTCGCGCCGGCGGATTTCGGCCCAGACGCCCCGCTTGTAGTTGTCGTCCGCCTTGGACCAGTTGACGATTTCCTCGATGGTGCGCAGGCATCCCATGCAATAACGGCGCTCGGCGTCCATCTTGCACAGGCTGACGCAGGGCGACGGGACGGGGGAGGCGAGCTCGGGAGCAGCGCCCGGAAGGGCTAAGTTAGTTGGATCACTCATGGCGCCATTATGGACCGAATGCGCTTGACTTGGGGAACGCGAAGCCTATACTACCATCCATGTAGATGGTAACCAGATGGAGATGTATGGCTAAGCAAGAACTAAAACTGAAGACCGCCGAGTCGGAAAAGATCACGATCAACCTCGGTCCCATCGACCTCGGGCAGATCGATTTGCTGGTGCAGGAGGGGTTTTACTCCAACCGCACCGATTTGATCCGGACGGCGATCCGCAATCAGTTAAACGAGCACGCCGACGTGGTGAAGCAAACGGTGGCGCGCAAAAGCCTGGTGCTCGGAATGCAACATTACACCCGCTCGGATCTTGAGGCGGTGCAGGCGGCCGGCCAGCGGCTGCAGATACAGGTACTTGGTTTGGCCAGCATCGCCAGCGACGTTTCGGTCGAACTGGCACTGGCGACCATCGATTCGATTTTTGTATTAGGTTCGCTCCACGCCAGCGCGGTGATCAAAACCGCGTTAGCCCAACGAATCCACTAAAGGACAACTATGAAATTACCGTTTATGTCGAGCGTGCGCAGTGCCGCACAAAAGCTCATTAACAAGGGCGCCACGGCCGCCGTGCAAAAAGCCATGGAAAGCATGATCGAACTGCAGCAAAAGCAGCAGCAGCAACGCGCCGCCGGGCCGCAACCGGCATCGCCGTCGGCGCCCCAGCCGTCGTCGCAACCGCATATGCGTGACATTAATCCGCCGCCGGAATACGTGGCGCCGCGTTCGGCGCCGCAACCGGCCGCCGACAGCGCCCGCGTTCACGCCGAATCGGCGGCGAAACCGGCCGCCCAAGCTGCGACTGAACCGCCGCAGCAGGCCACGCCGGCCAGCATGCCCAATCCCGCCACCAATCCAACAGAGTACGCGCAGGACATGTTGAACCGGATGGGCATCAAGATCGATTTGCAGTCCATGGATCTGCAGTCCAACTTCGGCATGGACATGGGTTCGTTCATGAATCCCACCCAGGCCGCGCCGCTGCCGGAAGGCGCGAAGTTCATCAGCGGCAGCTACGCCAACCACGCCGGCAGCCGCAATTACAAGTTGTATGTGCCGTCGACCTACACCGGCCAGGCCATGCCGCTGCTGGTCATGCTGCACGGCTGCACGCAGAACCCCGACGATTTCGCCGCCGGCACGCAAATGAACCAGGTGGCCGAGGAAATGGGCTGCTTCGTCGCCTATCCGGAGCAAACGTCCGGCGCCAACCACTCGAAGTGCTGGAACTGGTTCAACGCCATCGACCAGCAGCATGGCCAGGGCGAGCCGTCCATCATCGCCGGCATCGCGCAGCAGATCATCGACGAATATCCGGTCAACGAGCGCCAGGTGTATGTGGCCGGACTGTCGGCCGGCGGCGCGATGGCCGTCATCGTCGGCACCCTGTACCCCGAGCTGTTCGCGGCGGTGGGCGTGCATTCGGGCCTGCCGTTCGCCTCGGCGCAGGATTTGCCGTCGGCGCTGAGCGCCATGAAGCGCGGCGCCAGCAGCTCGCGCAAGGCCGGCAATGGCTCGCAGCCGATCATCGTGTTCCACGGCGATAGCGACACCACCGTCAACCCGCGCAACGGCGAGCAGGTGATCGAGCAGAGCCTGCACAGCCACAAGGGCGCGCCGTCGATCCAGTCGGGCAGCGTGCCGAATGGCTATCGCTACACGCAGACGACGCACACCAAGGCCGACGGCTCGCCGCTGGGCGAACATTGGGTGGTGCATGGCGCCGGCCACGCATGGTCGGGCGGCAGCTCCCACGGCACCTACACCGACGCCAAGGGGCCGGACGCCAGCCGTGAGATGGTGCGTTTTTTCCGCACGGTGAGCTAGGCCTCGTCCGGGATGAGGTCTGGAGAGACGTAGGGCGGATTAGCGCAGCGTAATCCGCCATCGAGCCGTCGGCGACGCATGCATGGCGGATTACGGCTTCGCCTAATCCTCCCTACGTGCCTCCGGGGTCTGGTTCGGTTCCGTGTCGGCGATATGCTGTTTCAGGCAATCCGGGCACCAGCAACTGGCGCCCGGCGCCGACGGCACCGGCAACGCCGCCGGCAGATAGGTGCACCAGCAGGGCTGCGCCGCCGTGGCGGGATCGGCGTCCACCATGGCGCACGAGAAGTCGGCGCCGCAACGCGAGCAGGTACTCATATGGCGGCAAGTTGGCTGGTCATGCGGTCCAGCGTATCGGATGATCTCGGAAAATACAACCGGATAGCCCTATAATGCGTAACTGATCGCAGCGATCGCAGCCACAGGCTGTAAAATTGCACAAAATTTTTAACCGGACTCGCCATGACCCAACTGACTAACCTTAACTTAGGCATGAATGACGACTTGACCGCGGTGTCGCCGCAGATCAAGGCACAGATTCTGGCCGAGGCCCTGCCCTACATCCGCAATTTCCATGGCAAGACCATTGTCATCAAATACGGCGGCAATGCGATGACCGACGAGCGCCTGAAGCACGGCTTCGCCCGTGATGTCATTTTGCTCAAACTGGTGGGCATGAATCCGGTCGTGGTGCACGGCGGCGGTCCGCAAATCGACAACGCGTTGAAAAAAATCGGCAAGCAGGGCACCTTCGTGCAGGGCATGCGCATCACCGACGAAGAAACCATGGAAGTGGTGGAGTGGGTGCTCGGCGGCGAAGTCCAGCAGGACATCGTGATGTTGATTAATCACTACGGCGGCCAGGCCGTGGGCCTGACCGGCAAGGACGGTGGCCTGATCCGCGCCAAGAAGATGGCGATGCCGGACAAGGAAAATCCAGGCCAATTCCTCGACATCGGCTTCGTCGGCGAGATCGACGCGATCAACCCGGCCGTCGTCAAGGCGCTGCAGGACGACGCCTTCATCCCGATCATTTCGCCGATCGGCTTCGGCCAGGATGGCCAGGCGTACAACATCAACGCCGACGTCGTCGCCGGCAAAATCGCCGAAATCCTGAAGGCCGAAAAGCTGATCATGATGACCAACATCGCCGGCGTTCAGGACAAACAGGGCAACCTGGTGACCGACCTGTCGGCGCGCGAGATCGACGAGATGTTCGCCGACGGGACGATTTCGGGCGGCATGCTGCCTAAAATTTCATCAGCGCTGGACGCTGCGAAGTCCGGCGTCAATACGGTTCACATCATCGATGGGCGAATTGAACACTCTTTATTGCTCGAGGTGTTGACCGAACAGGCATTTGGAACTATGATCCGGTCTCACTGAAAAAACGGCGATGCACTTTTAGCCGCGTTTTTGAGTGCATCGTCATACCAGTACGCCCTTTTAGCTCAGTGGTAGAGCACTCCCTTGGTAAGGGAGAGGCCACGTGTTCAATCCACGTAAAGGGCACCATCTCCCGCAGCACCCTCCCCCGCTTGTCCTTAACTCTTCAATAAATCCGCTCCACCGTCATGCCGCGTTGGCGCAGCAGTTCCGGCACGCTTCCCTTGCCGATCAAATGCAGCACGCCGATCGCCGCAACGCTGTTGTTTTCACGCGCCATCAGCTTGACCATGCTGTCGGCCAGCGCCGGATTGCGTCCGTCCAGCAGCACCTTCTGCACGAAGCGGCCGGAGAAGGTGTCGTCGCGCTCCGCCTGGGCCGCCAGCGCGTCCAGCGCCTTGATGTCGGCGTTGCGCCAGGCCTCGGCGATCTCGCGCGCCTGCCTGGCCTGTTCCTTGTCCTCGATGCCGGCGATGGTCTCCTGCAGGAACAGCAACTGCTCGGCCGGCGAAAGATTGCCGAACAAGCCCATTTGGCCCTCGGGCGATTCCAGCTCGATGACTTTCTGGCCACGGTCGTGCGCCTGTCTGGCCAAGTGCGCGTCGACCGCCTGCGCGGCGTCGTAACCCTGGCTGGCGAATTCGCTCACCGTCAGCAGGCTGGCGAGCAGCCATGGCTTCATCGCCGCCACGGTCTCCGGCTCGATCTTGTACTGCTTGAGCAGCGCGTCGAGCCGGCGCCGCCATTCCGGCAACAACGACGGCGCCGCCGCGCCGGGGCCGACCAGGCCATACTTCTGCACCGCCCGCGCCAGTTTTTGCGGATCGCCCAGCGGATCGATTTCCAGCGCCAGCACGGGCGCCTGCTTCAACGCGCCGGCCACGCGCGGCTCGAGCGGATAGAAGTCCCTGGAGCCGACGTGGATGGTGCCGAACAGGTATAGCGCATGTTCGCCGCTGCGCACCTTGAACAGCGCGCCGCGGTTGGGCGCCTGTCCAGGGTCCGCTGCCCAAGTGGGACCGAGGGCAAAGCAGAACAAACTGCAGAACATCACTATAATCTGGCGTCGCATGGCTTCCTTTGTTGATTGGTCTCCCGTGAATATTACTCGTAACCCGCCCGTGTGGTTGTTCGATCTCGATAACACGCTACACAACGCCTCCCACGCCATCTTCCCCGCGATCATGGCGAACATGAACGTCTATATCGCCCGCGTGCTGGGAGACGGCGTCACGCCGGCCAGCGAGGATATCGTCAACGCCGCGCGCACCAGCTACTGGCGCAGGTACGGCGCAACGATACTGGGACTGGTCAAGCATCACGGCGTCATTCCGGCCCATTTCCTGCACGAGACCCACACGATCGCCGAGATGACGGAGATGATCCGCGCCGAGCGCGGACTGCGCCAGCTGATGCGCCGCCTGCCCGGGCGCAAAATCCTGCTGACCAACGCGCCGCACCGCTATTCGACGCAGGTGCTGCGCCATCTGGGCCTGCACCGCGAATTCGGCCATCACGTCTCGGTCGAATCGATGACGGTGCACCGGCAGATGCGCCCCAAGCCGTCCAAGCTGATGCTGCGTAACCTGATGCGCCGCCACCGCCTCACGCCCGAGCGCTGCATCCTGGTCGAGGACACCTTGGCCAATCTGCGCAGCGCCCACGCGCTCGGCATGCGCACCGCGTGGATCACCCAGTACCTGACCATTGGCGACACCGCCGGCCTGGCGCATCCCCAAAAAAGGTTAATTCGCCCCGCTTATGTCGATGTCAAAGTAAAATCTGTCAGGAATCTGCCGGCACGCCTGCATCATCTGCGCTGATTCCCCTCTTTTTCGACACCTATCCGCGAGATCACATGGCAAGCACACCGCCGGGCCAGCGCCGCCTTGAAATCCTCCGAGCGCTGGCGGAGATGCTGGAACAGCCCAAGGGCGACAAGATCACCACGGCCGCGCTGGCGCGCAAGCTCGCGTTTTCCGAGGCCGCGCTGTACCGGCACTTCGCCAGCAAGGCGCAGATGTTCGAGGGGCTGATCGAATTCATCGAGTCCACCGTTTTCGGCCTGATCAACCAGATCGCCGAACGCCAGGCCGACGGCCTGACGCAGGCGCGCGACATCGTCGGCATGCTGCTGCAATTCGCCAGCCAGAATCCGGGCATGACGCGGGTGCTGATCGGCGAGGCGCTGGTCAACGAGGACGAACGCCTGCAGCTGCGCATGAACCAGTTCTACGACCGCGTCGACCTGGCGCTCAAACAGGCGTTGCGGCAGTCGGTGGCGGAGGGGCAGGCGCACGAGAGCGAAGTGCAGGCCCGCGCCGGCATGCTGACCAGTTTTGTCATCGGCCGCTGGCACCGTTATGCCAAGAGTGGATTCAAGAACAACCCGTCGCAGGACGCCCCGCTGCAAATCGCGCTGCTGTTATCGTAGATGGAAATGAACGCTGAATGTTTCGCACTGCTGGACGACGCCAGTCCGAGTAGCGGATTTGAAACCCGCACCGCCGAGCAGGGTCGTACCCCGCATGGGGTACGACCCTTAAGTGGTGACTCGGGCGCATCGCTAAACGCAGGGGGCGCGCACGGCGATGGTCCGCGTTCGCGCCTGTACACCGGCCATCTGGGCACGCTGCGCTGCGACGACATCGGCCAATGGCCGCAAGTGCTCGAGCAGATGCGCGCGGCGCTGAAGCGCAGCGAGTACGCGGTTGCGCTGTGCGCCTATGAGCTGGGCGCGGCGCTGCTCGATATCGGCACCACCCCGCCCGCCGGCGCGCCGCTGGCGCAAATCCTGTTGTTCAAGGATTGCGCGTCGCTGACCAGCGCCGAAGTGGGCGACTGGCTGGCCGCGCGCTCGTTCCCGATCGACCGGCCGGCCGGCATCGCCAACATCCGCCCCAACATCGACCGCCAAGCCTTCGACGCCGCGCTGGCGCGCATCCACGACTACATTGAGGCCGGCGACACCTACCAGGTCAACTACACCTACCGCTTGCGCTTCGACGCCTTCGGCGGCATCCACGCGCTGTACGCGCGCCTGCGCGGGCGCCAGCCGGTGCCCTACGGCGCGCTGGTCGGGCTGGAGGACGGCTCGGCCATCCTGTCGCTGTCGCCGGAACTGTTCGTGCGCCACCAGGACGGCGTGCTGACGGCGCGGCCGATGAAGGGCACCGCGCCGGCCGCGCCGCCGGCCCAGGCGGCCGAGAACATCCTGCGCGCCACCGTGCTGGCGGCCGATCCGAAGAACCGCGCCGAGAACCTGATGATCGTCGACCTGCTGCGCAACGACATCGGCCGCATCGCCCGCACCGGCAGCGTGAAGGTACCGGCGTTGTTCGAGGTGCACCGCTACAGCAGCGTGCTGCAAATGACGTCGACCGTCACCGCCGAACTGCGCGACGATGCCACCTTGGCCGACATCTTCGACGCGCTCTATCCATGCGGCTCGATCACTGGCGCGCCCAAGCGCCGCACGATGGAAATCATCGGCGAGCTGGAACCGGACCCGCGCGGCATCTACACGGGCGCCATCGGCTGGTTCGATCCAGACAAGGAAGGCAAGGTCGGCGACTTCTGCATGTCGGTGCCGATCCGCACCCTGGCGCTGGGCGCGCCGGACGGCATCGACGGCGTGCGCCGGGGCGAAATGGGCGTCGGCGCCGGCATCGTCTTCGACAGCGACGCCGCCGGGGAGTACGCCGAGTGCCAGTTGAAGGCGCGCTTCCTCACCGGCCTGAAAAACGACTTCGAAATCTTCGAGACGATGTATGCGACGCCACAGGGCGGCGTGCGCCATCGTGCGCGTCACCTCAAGCGCCTGGCCGCGTCGGCCGCCTACTTCGGCTATGCGTGGGACGAGGCGGCGGCCAACGCCTACCTGGACACCGCCTGCCACATGCTGGCGGACGACGTGCTTCAGCCGCCGGCGGCCGGCGCGGCATACCGCCTGCGATTGGCGCTGGGTTCATCGGGTGCGTTCTCGGTGCAGCACGCACCGCTGGCGCCATTGACGCAACCGGTGCGCGTGCTGCTGGCCGACGACGCCACCGCCTCCGGCGACGTATTCCTGCGCCATAAAACCAGCATCCGCACCCGCTACGACGACGCCTGGCGCGACGCCGAGACGCGAGGCGCGTTCGACACGCTGTTTTTCAACGAGCGCGGCGAGCTGACCGAGGGTGGACGCAGCAGCGTCTTCGTGCGCGTCGACGGCCGCTGGCTGACGCCTGCGCTGCCCTGCGGCGTGCTGCCCGGCGTGATGCGCGGCGTGCTGCTCGACGATCCGGAATGGAATGCCAGCGAGGCGGTCGTCACTCGAGAAATGCTGGAGCGCGCGCAGGACATCGTCGTCTGCAATGCCCTGCGCGGCGCGGTGAAGGCGACACTTTAAAGGTCGACGATCATCTCGAAGCCGCCGTAGATCATGCGCTTGCCGTCGAAGGGCATGCTCTTGGGGTCCATGAACTCGGCCAGGCGCGGGTCTTTCATGACTTTTTCGTTGATTTCGTCGCGCTTGGCACGCGATTCGTAGACGATCCAGGAAAACGCCACCACTTCGTTTTCCTTCAGGTCCACACTCATCGGAAACGAGGTGACCTTGCCGGGCGGGACATCGTCTCCGATGGTTTCACGGAACTCCAGCGCGCCGTATTCCTTCCAGACCGCGCCGCAGGCCAACGACATTTTTTTGTACGCTTCGATGTTCTCTTTCGGTACCGGAATCACAAATCCATCGACATATGCCATGACTGTCTCCTGGTTATCGGGTGAACAACCAGATTAGTCAACTAAGCGGCGGATGACAAGCGACATAGCTAATGAACATCAACCCGATTCCTGATTTCAGCGGGCGTCAACGAAACGTTTCCGGTAGGCGCCAGGCGTGGTCGCGGCCAGCCGGCGAAAATGATGCCGCAGGGACTCTTCGGAACCGAAGCCGGCCCGCTCGGCGATGTGCGCCAGCGGCACATCCGGCACTTCCAGCATCTCCTTGACGATCGCCACCCGCTCGCGGATCAGCCACTCGACCGCGCCCATTCCCGTTGCCTGCTGGAACTGCCGCTGCAAGGTGCGCGGACTCATCGCGGCGCGCTCGGCCATGCTGGCGACCGTGTGCGCCAGCTCGGGATGGCTGCGCAGCCAGTCCATCAGCTTCGACAGCCGGCCCTGCTCGCCCTGCGCCATCGGCCGCGGCAGGAACTGCGCCTGCCCGCCCTCCCGGTGCGGCGCCACAACCAGCCGCTGCGCCACGAGATTGCCGATGCGGACGCCATGGTCGCGCCGCACCACGTGCAGCAGCATGTCGAGCCCGGCGGCCGAGCCGGCGGCGGTGATGACCTGGCCGGTGTCCACGTACAGGTGGTCCGGCTGGACATCGATCTTCGGATAGCGCTTGGCCAGCTTGTCGGCGTAGCGCCAGTGGGTGGTGGCGCGCTGGCCGTCGAGCACGCCGGCGGCGGCCAGCACGAAGACGCCGGAACAGATCGAGCACAGGCGCGCGCCGCGCCGGTGCGCGGCGCGGATCAGCTCGAGCAGCGCCGGTGGAGGGGCTTCGTCGGCGTCGCGCCAGCCGGGGATGACGATGGTGTCGGCCAGCGCCAGCAACTCGGGCGCGTACGGCGCCTGCACGACGATGCCGCCGGCCGCGCGGATCGGCCCCGGCTCGACGGCGCAGACGGCGAAGTCGTACCAGTCGACGTCCAGCTCGGGACGTTCCAGGGCGAACAGTTCGACCGTGCAGCCGAACTCGAAGGTGCACAACCGGTCGTAGGCCAGCGCGACAACGAGATGTTTTTTCATGGCGCGATCTTAACGCAGAATGGCGGATGCGCCACTGATGGTATTGGCGAGGCGCGTGGACAATGGCGTTACTGTTCAAACACGTAGGGGGGATTAGGCGGCACGCCGTAATCCACCATGCACGAGCCGCCGACCGAGCTTGGCGGATTACGCTGCGCTAATCCGCCCTACGTGGATCCCAGGAACTCATCCACCAAGGAGATAACATGTCCGCAAAATCCCTCGTTACCGCCATCCCGGCCGCCCCCAGCGCCGCCGCCCTCGCCCACTTCGAAGCCAGCTTCAGCTACGAAACCGACTGCTGGGACGTGCACGACGCGCTCGCCGGCGGCAAGCAGGATTTCGTGTTGCTGGATGTGCGCGGCACGGAGAAGTACGCCGCCGGCCACGTGCCGGGCGCCTTGGATCTGGCGCATCGCAAGATCATCGGCTCGAAGATCGCCGAATTCCCGGACGATACGCTATTCGTGGTCTATTGCGCCGGCCCGCACTGCAATGGCGCGGCGCGCGCCGCCGTGCGGCTGGCGCAGCTGGGCCGGCCCGTCAAACTGATGCCAGGCGGCATCACGGGCTGGCTCGACGAAGGCTTCGCCCTCGCCACCGCGCCCGCCGGCGCGCCGCAGGAGGATTAATTACATCGCCAGCGCTTTTTCGACCGCGCCGACCAGTTGCTTGTCGTCCGGTTTGACTTTGCTGCCGAAGTTATCCACAACCTTGCCGTTGCGGTCGATCAGGTATTTGTGGAAGTTCCAGGCCGGCGCCTTGCCGGTCGCCTTGATCAGGTTGGCGAAGAGCGGATTCGGCTCCTTGCCCGACACCACCGATTTGGAAAACATCGGGAACTTCACGCCATAAGTGTTGTAGCAGAAATCGGCGATTTCCTTGCTGCTGCCGGGCTCCTGCTGGCCGAAGTCGTTGGACGGGAAGCCCAGCACCACCAACCCCTTGCTACCGTACTTGGCGTACATGGCCTCCAACCCCTCGTACTGGTTGGTGAAGCCGCAATACGACGCGGTATTGACCACCAGAATCACCTTGCCGGAGTACTGGCACAGGTCCTGCGGCGCCTCGTCCTGCAAACGCTTGAACGTTTGCTTGAGGATGGCAGGGCAATTGGCAGGCGCGGCCGTCGCCGCAGGGGCTGTCCCGGCCGCCACGGCGGGGGCTTGCGCGAACGCATGGGCGCCCGCCAAGAAGGTCAGCGAGGAAACTACGCACAACTGGGCAATTGTCTTGGACATGGTCGAGGTCGCTTAGAGTAAAAAAATCATTCTATGCCAATCCGCCGGAACTTGCCTGACGAGCATGCAAAATCGCAAGCGCCGTCAGGCGCTAAACGCCGCCCAGGCAAATGTACTTCACCACCAGATACTCGTCGATGCCGTGTTGCGAGCCCTCGCGACCCAGGCCCGACTGCTTGACGCCACCAAACGGCGCCACTTCGGTGGAGATCAGGCCCGTATTGACGCCGACGATGCCGCATTCGAGTCCCTCGGCCACGCGCCAGATCCGGCCGATATCGCGCGAGTAGAAATAGCTGGCCAAGCCGAACTCCGTATCGTTGGCCAGCGCGATGACTTCCTCGTCGGTCTTGAAGCGGAACAGCGGCGCCAGCGGGCCGAAGGTCTCCTCGCCGGCGACCAGCATGTCGTTGCCGACATCGGCGATGACGGTCGGCTGGAAGAAGCTGTGGCCCAGTGGGTGGCGCTTGCCGCCGGTGAGCAGGCGGCCGCCTTTGGACAGCGCGTCGGCAATGTGCTCCTCGACCTTCCGGACGGCCTTCTCGTCGATCAGCGGGCCTTGCGTCACGCCCTCCTCGACGCCGTTGCCGACCTTGAGTTTTTCGACGGCGGCCACCAGTTTTTCGGCGAATTGTTCGTACACCCCGTCCTGCACATACAGGCGGTTGGCGCACACGCAGGTCTGGCCGGCGTTGCGGTACTTGGAGGCGATCGCGCCTTCGACGGCGGCATCGAGGTCGGCGTCGTCGAACACGATGAACGGCGCGTTGCCGCCCAATTCCAGCGACAGCTTTTTAATCGTCGGCGCGCTTTGCTCCATCAGCAGCCGGCCGATGGCGGTGGAACCGGTAAAGGTCAGCTTGCGCACGATCGGGTTGGACGTCATTTCACCGCCGATATCCTTGGAAGCGCCGGTCAGCACGCTGAAAACGCCCGGCGGCACGCCAGCGCGTTCGGCCAGTTCGGCCAGCGCCAGCGCGCAATACGGCGTGGACTCGGCAGGTTTCAGCACCATCGGGCAGCCGGCCGCCAGCGCGGGGCCGGCCTTGCGGGTGATCATCGCGATCGGGAAGTTCCAGGGCGTGATCGCCGCGCACACGCCGATCGGCTCCTTGGTCACCAGCAGCCGGCGGTCCGGCCAGGGCGACGCCAGCGTCTCGCCGGCCACGCGCTTGGCTTCCTCGCCAAACCACTCGATGAACGAGGCGCCGTAGGCCACCTCGCCGCGCGACTCGGTCAGCGGCTTGCCCTGCTCGGCCGTCATCAGCAGCGCCAGGTCGTCGGTGTTCTCCAGGATCAGGTCATTCCACTTGCGCAGAATGGCGGCACGCTCCTTGGCGGTCTTTTTGCGCCAGGCCGGCCAGGCGGCGTTCGCGGCGTCGATGGCGCGCCGGGTTTCGGCAGCGCCCATGCGCGGCACGGTGCCGATTTGCTCGCCGGTGGCCGGATTGGTTACCGGATGGGTTTCGCCGTTGTCGGCGTCGGCCCAGACGCCGTTGATGTAGGCTTGCTGGCGCAGCAGTGTGGGGTCTTTCAGTTGCAGCATCGGTCAGTCCTCCTCATGCAAAGAATGACTATGCCACATCGTGCGCCAGCGTGATTTACACTACGGTGAACGAGGACAGGTCCGGATGCGGCGGCGGATAGCTCAGGTCCATGCCCTCCAGCGTCTCCAGCAGCAGGCTGGCGATCACCAGATTGCGGTGGGTCTTGGAATTGGCCGGCACGATGTACCACGGCGCGTGCGGTTCATCGGTCTCTCGGATGGCCTGCTCGTAGGCGCGCTGGTACTCGTTCCATTTCTTGCGCTGCTCGATATCGTTGGGATCGAACTTCCACTGCTTGTCCGGATCGTCGAGACGTTCCTGCAGGCGCTCGCGCTGCTCTTCCTTCGAAATATGCAGGAACACCTTGACGATCACGGTGCCCGTTTCAGCCAGCATGCGCTCGAAATCGCGGATCTGCGCGTAACGGCGCTTGCACTCGCCGCCGTCGATCATGCCCTGCACCTTGGTGATCAGCACATCCTCGTAATGACTGCGGTTGAAGATGGCGATCTTGCCCTTGGGCGGCACGTGCTGGTGCACGCGCCACAGATAGTCGTGGTCCAGTTCCTCGTCGGTCGGCCCCTTGAAGGCCACCGCGCTCACGCCCATCGGACTGACGCCGCTGAACATCGCCCGCACGGTGCCGTCCTTGCCGGAGGTGTCCATCCCCTGCAATACCAGCAGCACCTTCTGTTTGCGCTGCGCGTACAGCATGCTTTGCAAAGCGGCGATCCGTTTGATCAGCGCGTCGGTGCGCTTGATGTCGAGCGCTTTGCCCTTGGACTTGCTCAGCTCTGGATTGGCGGCGCGGCTGGAGAAGGCGCTGTCGTCGGCGTCCTCGTCGCGCAGCTTCTGTTTGTCGGCGGCGCGGAAGCGGTGGCGGGCGTTATGGGTCATGGCGGTCGATTCGATTTATATGGTTTAGCTAGAATATCATTTCGCCGCCAGTCCGGCTGCCCGGTAGCCCCACCAAGCCGCTTCCTCGAACACCGAGAAGCCCGACAGGTCGGCGTGCGCGAACAAAATCGGCCCGTCCACCTCGCGCAAGGCCTTCATGCCGGCGTTGGCGCGGAAGTTGGGCCATGGCGCGGCCATCGCGTGGCCGCGCAGGGTGATGTCGACCCGCTCGATGCAGGACGCGAACTGCGCGCCGTAAGCGGTTTTAAGGTCGGCGCTGGCCAGCGCCAGCAACTCCTCCGGCTTGGCGGCGGCCATCCAGTGCCGGGCGCTGCTCGGCTTGCGGTCCGACAGCGCGATATACGCGCTGAAAACGGTCTTTTCCGGCGGCCGCACGCGGATATCCTGGTGGGTGGAGACGACATAACCCAATCCCGGCTCGCTGTAGACGACGTTGTCCCACGACAGCGGCGGCGAATGCGCGCCCTCCTGCAACTCCTCCGGAAAACGCTTGAGCAGGAAATTGGCCACCATCCACGGCGCGTATTCCGGGATATGTTTGGCCGGATCGAAACCGTAGGCGGCGATGTTATCCACAACCCGCGCGGCCACATACACCGGCATCGCGCAGATGGCTTTGCGCGCGCGCACCAGATAAGTGGCCGGCTTGCCGTTTTCGAGCTTGAAGCACAATGCTTCGACGCCGTCCGCCGTTTTTTTCAGCGACACCACCGTGCCGGCCAAGCGCTTGATGCCCGAGGCGCGCTCCATGCCGGTGGCCAGCGGTTGCAGGCCGCCCGGCCACGTCAGCCAGGTGCCGTTGCCGGCGTTGGCGGCCTGTCCCCAGCGGCTGCAGTAGTAGTGCAGGCCGGCCCAGGCCGAAACCTTGTCGTAGCGGGTGCCGTAGTCGTCGCGGCAGCAGTAGTTCAGATACCAGTGCAAGGTCGGCGAGCGGTAGCCGCTTTGCTCCAGCCACTGCTTGAGGGTGATGCGGTCCAGCGCCTGCCACTGCGGGTCTTCCGACGACATCACGGTCGGGAACACGAACACGCGCCGGCCGTCCGCGCCGTGGGTTTGTCGCAGCCGCTCCACCTCGGCGAAAAAGCGCGTGTGCTCGTCGATCTCCCATTGCGGCACGCCCTCGGTCGGCATGAAACCTTCCTGCCACTGGCCGTTGTACAGCAGCCGCTCCTCCGGCGCATGCAGGATGAAGCGCTCGTCGTAGTAGGGCTTTTCGCCCATCGGGTCTTTCTGGATGATGCCCAGGTCGGCCAGGATCTCGCGCACGTGCACCGATTCCGGCGACGGCAGCGGCAGATAGTGGGCGCCGGTCGGATACTCGTACTCGCCGAAGGCGCCGCCGGCGGCGTTGCCGTGCGGTTGCGGGCCGTCCACCATCAGCATGTCGGTCTTGCCGAGCTTTTTGAGCTTCCACGCGGCGGTCAGGCCGGCGATGCCGGAACCGAGGATGGCGATATCGGTTTGCAGCACCTGCGACGGCGGCGGCAGCGGCTTGCCACGCAGGTCGCGCAGGAAGTGGCCCTCGTCGCGGCCAGGATAGTGCAGCGTGGGCGTGATCTCCTGCCAGCGCTGGAACGCCGCCACGGTACCCGCCGCCGCCAGGCCGGTGGCGCCGGCCCATACAAGGAAGGATCGGCGCAGCATCAGCGTATCACCCGCCGCCAGTCCTGCTCGAACTCGTGCACCAGCGATTGTGTATTGAGCCGGTTGGGCTCCATCGGCAGCCGCTTCATATCCGGCGGGAAGATGAACATCTCGCGCGTGGTGTCCGCGTTCAGGTAGCGCATCGGCAAACGGTATTCGGCGGGCGGCGTGTACTGGGCCTGGGGCGTGGCGAGTATGAAGCCCCATTCGCCGAACGACGGCACATAGGCATGATAAGGATAGGTCTTCATGCCGACTTCGCGCAAGGTGGCGTCGATGGTCCAGTAGGCGTGCGGGGCGAAGAACGGCGACGTCGATTGCACCGTCATCAAGCCGTTGGCGGCGAGGTGTTTGCGCACCATGCCGTAGAAGGGCACGGAGTACAGCTTGCCGAGCGCGAAACTGGACGGATCGGGGAAGTCGACGATGATGGCGTCGAACATGTCGTCGTTCTCGCGCAGCCAGAGGGCCGCGTCGGCGTTGATCACGCGTACGCGCTTGTCGCTGAACGAGCCGCCATTCAGCTTGACCAGCTCCGGACGGTTGGTGAAGGCCCCGGTCATGGCCGGATCCAGGTCGACCAGCGTGACATGCTCGATATTCTTGTAGCGCAGGATCTCGCGCAGCGCCAGACCGTCGCCGCCGCCCAGCACCAGCACCCGCTTCGCCCACGGCAAGGGCTGCAGCACCGGATGCACCAGCGCCTCGTGATAGCGGTACTCGTCGCGCGACGAGAACTGCAGGTTACCGTTGATGTACAGGCGCAGATCGTCCTTCCAGCGCGTGACGACCAGTCGCTGATAAGGCGTGGTGGTGGCGAAGACGATTTCGTCGCCGAACAGGCCATGCTCGCCCCAGTAAGTGAGCTTGTCGGCCGACGCGAAGCCGGCCACCAGCACGAACATCACCGCCGACGCGCGCAGCATGCGGCCGGTGACGTTTTTAAGCTCTGTGCGGAACACGCGAATTGTCCACAGGGCGACGCCGACGTTGAGCATCCCGAACAGGAAACCGGTGCGCACCAGGCCCAGGGTCGGCGCCAGCACCAGCGGGAACAGCAGCGACACCGCCAGCGCGCCCAGGTAATCGAAGGTCAGCACCTTGCTGACGATTTCACTGAAGCCGGTCTGGCGCGCGTTCAGCGCGCGCATCACCAGCGGCACCTCCATGCCGACGAAGGCGCCGATCAGGAACACCATCACGTACAGCATGGTGCGGAACGGCGCCGCCATCCACGAAAACGTCAGGAACAGGATCGCGGCCGACAGCCCGCCCACCAGGCCAACCGCCAGTTCGATATCGACAAAGCGCGCCAGCACATCTTCATCAAGCACATACTTGGAAAAGTGGGCGCCGACACCCATCGCGAACAGGTAGCAGCCGATCACGGTGGAGAACTGCAGGATGGAGTCGCCCAGCAGGTAGCTGGACAGCGCGCCAGCGATTAATTCGTACGCCAGGCCGCAGGAAGCGACCACAAACACCGACAATATAAGAATCTTTTTGTTCATTTGGCTCTTTTGCACTAATATGCTTCAGCGTTAGTAACTTAACCACAGGTTCAACACTTTACCCCACTGAGAGCGCGCCGTGCCCGCCATCCTAAACTATCTGATTCACCTTTTACTGGCCGCCGTGCTGCTGGCCGTCTTTTTCGTCGTCTACACGCGCACGACGCCGGCCAACGAGGTGCTGCTGATCCGCCAGGGCAACCAGGCGGCGGCGCTATCGCTGGGCGGCGCGTTGATCGGTTTTTCAATCACCGTCGGTTCGGCGCTGATGCATACTGCGAATTACCAGGAGTTCTTCGCCTGGGCCTTCGGCGCGATGCTGGTGCAGGTGCTGGCGTATGCGATCACGACGCGGGTGCTGAACATGTCGAAAGACCAGATCGAGGCGAACAACACCGCTTTCGGCGGCCTGCTGGGCGCGATCTCCATTTCCATCGGCGTCATCAACGGCGCCTGCATTTCCTAATTTAGCCAAACCAAAGCGAGGACCATCATGGGCATCGGCAGCTTTATCAAGAAGCAGTTTATCGACGTACTGCAGTGGAACGAGGAAGTCGACGGCGTACTGGCCTGGCGCTATCCGATGCAGGATTTCGAGATCCAGAACGGCGGCGTGCTGGTGGTGCGCGAGTCGCAGATGGCGGTGTTCGTCAACGAGGGCCAGGTCGCGGACGTCTTCGGCCCCGGAACCCACAAGCTGACCACGCAAACCCTGCCGATCCTGACCAACCTGAAAAACTGGGACAAGCTGTTCGACTCGCCGTTCAAGTCGGATGTCTATTTTTTCAGCACCCGCGTGCAGACCGGCCGTAAATGGGGCACGCCGCAGCCGATCACCATCCGCGACAAGGACTTCGACATGGTGCGCGTGCGCGCCTTCGGCATGTATTCGTACCGTGTGGCCGATCCGCGCCTGTTCTTCAAAGAGATCAGCGGCACGCGCGAGGTCTATACCCGCGACGAGGTGGAGGAGCAGCTGCGCGGCATCCTGATGGCGACCATGGCCAGCTCCCTGGGTAGCGCGCAGGTGCCGTTCCTCGACATGGCGGCCAACCAGGCGCTGATGGCGCAGCAGGTCAAGGGCGACCTGTCCACCGCGTTCGGCCGTTATGGCATCGGACTCGATGAATTCAACGTCGCCAGCGTCAGCCTGCCGGAGGAACTGCAGGCCGCGCTGGACGAGCGCATCTCCGCCGGCATGAAGGGCGGCATGAGCGCCGACAAAATGGCCGGCTTCACCCGCTACCAGGTGGCCAGCGCGATCCCGATGGCGGCGTCGAACGAAGGCGGCCTGGCGGGCATCGGCGCCGGCCTGGGCGCCGGCATGACGGTCGGCCAGATGATGGGGCAGGCCATGGCCGGCGCGGCGGCGCCTGCGGCCGCGCCACAAGCGGCACCTGCGGCTCCGGCCGCGCCGGCCGAGGACTCGATCGAAAACCGCCTGGAAAAGCTCAAGGGACTGCTCGACAAAGGCCTGATCTCGGCCGCCGACTACGACAGCACCAAGGCCGAACTGCTCAAAAAACTGATCGGCTGATAAGGACACATGCAAATCGTTTCCTGTCCCAGCTGCGGCGCGGAAGTCAAATTCCGCTCGCACGCCTCGGTCATGGCCGTCTGCGAATATTGCGGCACCAGCGTGCTCAAAGACGCCGACTCGGTCAAGGACCTGGGCAAGATGTCCTCCGTGCTGGAGGACTATTCGCCGATCCAGATCGGCGCCTCCGGCGTGCTCGGTAAGCGGCAATTCACGGTCGTCGGCCGCATCCAGTTGCGCTATTCGGCCGGCATGTGGAACGAATGGTATCTGCTGTTCGACGACGGCGCCACCTCGTGGCTGGGCGATTCGTCCGGCATGTACACCGTCACCGCAGAATACAAGGGCAACGGCATCACGCCGCACGAGATCAACGTGCCGGCGTTCGAACAGCTGCGCCCCGGCGCCAGCTATGGCATCAACGGCGCGCCGTATATCGCCGCCGAGATCCGCCTGGCCGATTGCATCGGCGGCCAGGGCGAGTTGCCGTTCAAGGTGGGCGAAGGCTATCAGAGCAAGGTCGCCGACTTCCGGCGCGGCACGGAGTTCATCACCCTCGATTACTCGGATTCGCCACGCCCGATCATCTACACCGGCATGGCGGTCACGCTCGACAGCCTGCGCATGCAGCTGCTGCGCGACGACGAGACCATCCACCGCTCGGCCGGCCGTTATCGCGGCAAGCTCGATGCGCTCGATTGCCCGTCCTGCGGCAGCGGCATCAAATATCTGCCTGGTGTGACGACGACGCTGGTGTGCCCGGCGTGCCAGACGCAAATCGACGCGGCGGGCACCGAGGCGACGGTGCTGGCTGCCGGCGAACGCGTGACCGCGGCGCGGCCGACGCTCGATCTGGGCGCCACGGCCAACATCAACAAACAGGATTTCACCATCATCGGCATGATGCGGCGCATGGACGACGAAGGCACCGAGTGGACCGAGTACCTGATGTACGGCGCGCGCGCCGGCTTCTCATGGCTGGTGGAGACGGACGAGGGATGGTCTGGCGCGACGGTGATGTCGGAGTGGCCGGTCGTCTACACGCCGGGACAGCAAAACGTGGTGGTGGAAAAAGCGCAGTACCAGCTGCTGTACGCCTACGGTTCGGAAGTCACCTTCGCCGCCGGCGCCTTCAACTGGCGCGTGGCCGTTGGCGACCATACGCAGGTCGAGGAATTCCAGGCCGGTCAAATCCGACTGGCCTGCGAGACCAGCGAACAGGAAATGACGTGGTCGCGCTCCGCGCCGGTCGCGGTCGACCAGCTGAAGGCCTGGTTCGGCGCCCAATTTCATGGGAGCGCGATGCCCGCGAAAGCAGCCGGCGGCACGCTAACGGTCAAAAACCGTTACCGCAACGCCGCCAAATACCTCATCGGATTCATGCTGGTAATCAATGCGATACCGCTGCTGACGAATTTTTCCGGCACCTGGTTCATGAGCGCGATCGGCGCCCTGGCGATTTATCTGCCGGCGACATTTTTAGATAGCAACGACAAATCATGACGAAATTTTTCATTTACGCGGTCGTTGTTACCGTCCTGACCTCCTGCAACAGCTGGGGGCGGCTCGTCGGCGGTGGCGGTGCGGCCTCTCGTGGCAGCACCTGGAGTTCGCACACGGGCGGCGGCGGCGGCAGTTTTGGCGGCGGCTCCGGCGGCGGAGGCCACAAGTGAAACGCGAAACGCTACCGGAGGCCGGCGTGGCTTCGCCGGCCGTTCACCAACCGGTCGGGATTCACGTGCTGGCCGATCTCAACGGAATCGATGCTGAAAAATTAAGCAACTGCGAGGCGCTGGAAAAGTTACTGCGGGCGGCGGCCGAGGCGGCGCACGCGCATGTCCTGCATAGCCATTTTCACGGATTTGGCGAAGGCCAGGGTGTAACCGGGGTGGTGTTGCTGGCCGAGTCGCATATCTCGATCCATACGTGGCCGGAGTGTGGCTTCGCGGCCGCCGACATCTTTATGTGCGGCAGCGCGCAGCCTGAGTCAGCGCTCACCATCATCGAACAGGCCTTGGCGCCTGCGTCCAGCCACATCAATACAGTGCGGCGAGCGCCGCCGGGCTTCGACTGATCAGTTCATCCTCGCCGCGCTTTGGCTGGCCGTCATCGGTTTGAGCGGAACTTCGCGAAAGATGGCGTCCGTGGGTATCACTGTCGCCGTCTTGTTACCTGCGACCGACTGCGCCGTCAGCGACTGGTGCTGAACATTCGACGCGCAGCCGGCGAGCGCCGCCACGCCAAGTAAAAAGAATGTCTTTTTCATATACTGTCCCCCGTTTTGCTATTTTGCCTACTCGCATAACTGAAGTAACAATACCTCAAAGCGCGTCGGGAACAGTTGAAAAACGGTTCAAATTGAAAAATAAATTGAAAATTAGCAACAGCATTGCTTTATTGTTAATCTCCAGTTTGTTGGGAGATTAAACCGCTTGCGCCGCGGCCATCTCGTCATCCCGACGCTGGACCCCGACGGCGGCCGGCCGGCCTTGCACGCGGGCGACGTAGTCGGTGATTTCCTGGCGCTTGGGCAGGAGATCGAAAGCGGTCATCCATCCCAGCGCCCCGCCCCAGAGCACATCGAGCGCGGTGAACTGCTCACCCAGCATATAAGGACCCTTTGACAACTGGCCCAACAGGGTAGTGAAAACGTCGTCGAAATTGCCGTAGCCGGTGGTCTTCTTGTCCTCGACTTCGCGCTGGAGCCAGCGATCGACCAGCGCCGGCTCGAAGCAGCTGCCGTAGAACGCCATCCAGCGCAGATACGGGCCGCGCTGTGGATCGCCGATCGGCGGCGCCAGTTTCGCCTCGGGGAACAGGTCCGCCAGATACGGGTAGATCGCCACCTGTTCAGTGACGATGGCGTCGCCGTGGCGGATGGCCGGCACCTTGCCCATCGGGTTGATCGAAAGATAGGCGGCCTCGCGGTTCTCGCCCTTCTTCATGTTCATGACATGTAATTGGTATGGCGCCTTGAGTTCCTCCAGCAATGTGATGACGCCGGTGGAGCGGGAATGCGGGCAGTGATATAAAGTGATTTGCGATGCCATGGACGTCTCCTGTCGGTGGTGAGGAAAATGCCACGATAGCCGCTGCTATCATGGCAGTCTTGTAAAAACGCGAACACGATGATGATCAACAAGCTGATGGCCGATGACCGCTACAAGGGTGTGGTGCATCCGGCGGCGGTGGGCAAGGTATTTCGGCTGGAGCGCTATCAGCCGGATCCGGACCTGGCGCCGTTTGTCGAGTACTTCTGGTTGGTAGCCTGGCAGTTGCCGCCAGGCGTGGTCCATGTGCAGCGCACCCTGCCCTCGCCGTGCATCCACGTGGTGTTTGACAGCGGCCGAAGCGGCGTGTTCGGCGTGATGACGGGCGCGTTCGAATACACGCTGCGCGACAGCGGCCGCGTGCTGGGCACACGGTTCCGGCCGGGGGCGTTTCGCGGTTTTCTTGGGCGGCCGGTGCAATCCATCACCGACCAGGAACTGCCGCTGTCGTCGCTGTTCCGCTGCGATGACGCCGAGGCAGAACGCAAAGTGCTCGACGCGCCCGACGATGCGGGCATGGTGGCCGCCGCCAGCGCCATCCTGCGCGGCGCCCTGCCGCCTCACGATCCGCAAATCGACCGCATCGGCGCGATATTGCAGACGATCAAAGATCATCCCGACATCACGCAGGTACAGCAACTTGCCGATCAGCTGGGAATCAGTGTGCGCCGGCTGCAACTGCTGTTCAAGGAATATGTCGGCGCCAGTCCGAAGTGGGTCATCCGCCGCAACCGCCTGCTCGACGCGGCCGACCAGTTGGCCAACGGCACGGACATCGACCTCGCCACCTTGGCGCAAGCGCTGGGCTACTACGACCAAGCCCACTTCACGACCGACTTTGAAAAGCTGGTGGGCAAACCGCCAGCCGACTACCGCCGCAGTTCCAAGGCACCAACGGCCTGAGAACGTTAAGTCCTCTAAATCACGTAGGGCGGATTAGCGAAGCGTAATCCGCCAAGCTCCGCCACAGACACTAGAGCTCGTGTAGAAATGGTGGACCCGACCCCGGAGTTATGAGAAAATTAATTCCCCTTTTCACCCACCGGAGACAATTCATGCGCACCTTTGATCTTGCCCTCCTGTCGGCTGCCTGATTCCCCGGACTTCCCTGTCATTGTGTTGATCCGCGCGGCAACGCGCAGCTGACTTCCCGTATCCGTTCCTGTCGCGCCCGCGCGCAGGATTCTGCTCGCTTACCGGAAAACAAACACCATGATAGAGATCGACTTCGCCTTACTGCGCCGCATCGGCTTGACGCAAACCATCGCGGCCCAACTTCACCAATATCCCGACGACACGCACCTTGCGCGTATCACCGAGATCCAGCGCGACCGGATCACCGTCCATGACGGACACGAGGAATTTCGCGTCCGCGCGCTGCCGGCGCTGCACGACGAATACCTGGCCGTCGGCGACTGGGTGCTCAGCATCACGCGCGACCATGACGAGCGCTGGCTGAGCGCGCTGGTGCCGCCCACCACCCACATCGGCCGGCGCGGCAACGATGGCCGCCATCATCGCCTGGTCAGCAACGTCGACACGGCGCTGCTGGTGATGGGACTCGACCACGACTTCAACCCGCGCCGGCTGGAACGCTACCTGGCGATCGTACAGACCGCCGGCGTGCAGCCGGTGGTGGTGCTAAGCAAGGCCGACATCGGCGACGACGTGGCGCAACGCGTGGAGCAATTGCGCCAGCGACTGCCGACAGGCATTCCGCTGCTGGCCATCGACGGCACCAGCGACGATGCCGCACGGCAGCTGGCACCGTGGCTGGGTGAGGGACAGACGCTGGTGATGCTGGGCACCTCCGGCGCCGGCAAATCCACGTTGACCAACACGCTCGCACAGGCCGGCCAATCGACCGGCGGCGTGCGCAAGGGCGACGGACGTGGCCGCCATACGACCACGTCGCGCTCGCTGCACCGGTGCGCCGGCGGCGCCTGCGTCATCGACACGCCCGGGCTGCGCAACTGGCAACCCGATACCGATGAAACCGGCCTGGCGGCGGCGTTCGAGGATATCGACGCTTTGGCGGCCCATTGCCAGTTCCGCGACTGCCGGCACAACGGAGAACCGTGCTGCGCCGTGCAGGGCGTGATCGACGCCGACCGGCTGCGCAACTATCACAAGCTGTTGCGCGAGGCGCGGCGCGGCCAGCAGACGCCGCTCGATCGCATCGCCGATGTCGCCAAGTGGAAAGTCATGCAACGCGCTGCCCAGGCCAGATCGAAAGCCCGGCGCGGTTGAGCACGCGGCGGTGCGCCTGCCCAGCGCGGCGCGCCGCCGATGCGAACAGACCGGGTGCCTGGATTCAGTTACACTGAAAGTTAATCACAGCCACGCGGCCATGCCGCGTCCAAATTTCGAGGCGCTGCATTGCACGACGCGCCTCGCGCCACCCTGGAAAGCAATCGTGATATGAGCATCTCCGCCTTTATACGCACCAACATGACGGAGATCCTCGCCGAATGGACCGCCTTCGCGGAGAAGACCGCGCCGCCCGAGGGCGAGATGACCAAGCTGGCGCTCACCGACCATGCCCAGCAGATCCTGACCGCAATCGCGCTCGATATCGACACGCATCAGAGCGATCAGCAGCAGTACGACAAATCCCAGGGCGAGGACATCGATCTGGGTCCCGAGGAAAGTGCCGCCGCCATCCACGGACGGCTGCGCCACGCCAGCAACTTCTCGCTGCTTCAGCTCAGTTCCGAATTCCGGGCGTTGCGGGCGACGGTCCTGCGGCTGTGGTTGCCGCGGGTGACGCAGATGTCGGACCAGACCATCAACGACATGGTGCGCTTCAGCGAGGCGATCGACCAGGCGCTGGCCGAATCCATCGTCACCTATTCGGAGCGGGCCGACCGCACGCGGGACTTGTTCCTGGCCGTGCTGGGCCACGACCTGCGGGCGCCGCTGGCCACCATTTCACTGGTGGGCGAGCTGCTCGCACGGCAGGACGCCTCGCCGGAACAAATCGCCACCTTGGCCGAGCGCACCAAGCGCAGCGCCATGTTGATGAGCGCGATGGTGAAGGACTTGCTGGGATTCGCCCGGCTGCAGATGGCCGCCGGCATGCCGACCACGCGCACGCCGCTGCAAACCGCCGAGGTCTGCAAGACGGCCGTGGCCGATGCGCAAGCCATGTTCCCGAACGCCGATATCGTCTTCCATGCGGACGGCGACCTGCAAGGCGAGTTCGACGATATTCGTCTGCTGCAGCTGGTCACCAACCTGTTGATCAACGCCGCGCAGCATAGCGACAAGGGCACGCCGGTGAGGTTGTCCGCGCACGGCGACGCCGACGCCATTACGTTGAAGGTGGCCAACATCGGACCGGTGATCCCGGCCGAGTCGCTGCAAACGATCTTCCAGCCGCTGGTGCAGCTCGAGCCGGCCGGCGGCCCCGATGCGCGTCCCAAGACCAGCCTCGGTCTGGGCTTGTTCATCGCGCAGGAAATCACCGCCGCGCACGGCGGCACGATCAGCGTGACGTCGAACGAGACCGACGGGACGGTGTTCACCGTGCGCTTTCCGCGCGATCGCTGATGCGCGACCAGAGTATGTTCTGCGGGAGTACCATAGGAACAATCAGGGCAAGTTCTTCTTGAGGAGGCCATATGGAACAGAAAGCGATACACAGGGACGCCGAGATCATGGGCGGCATACCGGTTTTTGTGGGTACCAGGGTGCCACTGTCCTTCATGTTTGACTATTTGCGAGCCGGGGAGTCGTTGGATACGTTCATTGAACATTTCCCTTCCGTTTCCAAAAGCGTTGCGATTTCAGCCTTGAAGGTAGCTGAGCAATTGGTCACCGAAGATGCGCATTTTGCTTGACGAGTCCATGCCAAATCCCATCAGGCCGATGTTGGCGGGGCATGTGGTTCAAACTGTTGTCGAGTGTGGCTGGGAAGGCATTAGTAATGGAAAGCTGCTGGCCTTAGCTGCCGCTAGTTTCGATGTCATGGTGACTGCTGACCGAAACATAAAATATCAGCAGAATTTAAAAAAGCTGCCAGTGGCCGTAGTGGTACTTATCACACCGGATGGTCTGCTTCCCTCCTTCCAACAGCTCGTACCCGAATTACTTGTAGCACTCAGTCAGCTAAAACCCCGCACTCTGATCGAACTTCAACTTTAGCCACGGCGACCGCAATGGCGTTGTGACAGCTCAAACGCCCGGCGAGTCGTCCCCGGACAATTTCGCGGCGTGATCCAGCCAGCGCGCGACGACGACCAATTCCTCCTGCGAGAATCCGCTCGTCAATTGACCGTTCAGGCCTTGTAAGACCATACTCGACTGCGTACTCGCGGCTTTTCCGGCAGAGGTCAAACGCAAACGTGTCAGCCGGCCGTCGGCGGCATCGGCGACGCGCTCGATCAAGCCGGCGCCCTGCATGCGCTTGGACAGGTTGGTGACCGCCGCCGGCGCCACCCGCAAGGCTTCGGCGATTTCGCCGACCGAGGCCTCATCCTTCGACGTCAACAGGAACAACAGCCCCACCTGCGCCGACGAAATGCCCTCCCATGAATCGGGGCTGCCTTCGATCCACTTCTGAATCGCCTGCACTCAGCACAAGTCGGGAGGCATGTTATGTGGTGCTACTTCGTTTGGGGATGTCATGTTATGTTAGCACCTATTGGTTGGGTCATGTGTATGTTATGTTGGTTACTGGTTCCAGGTTATGCAACAGCCGATTATTTAACAGCATTCATGGAACGAACCGAGTTCCGTGTTTTCGCATTTATCGTGAAACGCTTTCGCGTTTTTCGTGCGCCGCTTCAGCCGGCGCTGGTGCGGCGGTCGCCGCCGTCGACCGCGCCGCAGCGTGCTGGCCGAAGCCACCATCCCCGAGCTTTCGCACACCAGCAAGAGGCGGCCGTGGGATCATCGGCAACGTCGCGGCCTTCTCAAAACGCGGCGGTTGCTGCGGCAGACGCCGCCGCTCTCCGCGCTGGCCAAGCCCGGACGTGGACGGCGCCGCGCCTGATCATCAAAGCGTGCTCGCCCAGGCGGCGGGCAAGGTCCTGACGGAAATAAAATCAAAACCGCTGCTGTCGTGCTTCCACATTCCGATCACGCGCACCCTGCTCGCAGCGCCAACGAGGCCATGATGATCGCCACGCAGCTTGGGCTTTGCGGTGGCGCTGAATCGATTCGCCCGACATCGACCACAAGTCCGACGTCGAAGGCGTGGCGCTGCGACGTGCTCAACGGCACCAGCGCGCGCGACGCTTACGTGGAAATCGTGGACGCGTGGCCCGCCTCGCGCCCGAGGCGCGCATCAATAGCGTGACCGTGCAGAAGATGGTGAAGGCGCAGCGCGGCCGCGAGATCTGCGTCGGCCTGGTGACCGACGAGCCCTTCGGCCCAGGTCGTCGTGTTCGGCGCGGGCGGCACCATGATCGAGCTCATGAACGACCGCGCGATGGAGCTGCCGCTCAACCAGTTTCTCGCACCGCCTCATCGAACGCTGGCGCTGAGCCCAGACGCTGGGCGAATAGCGCGGCGCCCATCCGGTGAACATGGAGGCGCTCGAAGACGTGTTGCTGCGCGTGTCGGAAATGGTGTGCGAGCTGCCGGTGCGCCGAGATGGACATCGACCATCATCGTCGACGGCCCAGGCGCGGTGTCGGTGGAGATGCGCGCATCGTGGTGGACAGCAGCCCTCGGCGGTGGCGAGCCACGTGGGCAGCGGCTTCTCCGGCACCTGGCCATCATCCCAACCCACCGCGCTACCCGGCACGATCGGCCACTTCCCGGCACGGCAGCAACATCTTCACCGTGCGGCCGGTGCATCCAAACAACGCGCAGATGCTGCAGGCGCTGGTGCAGGGTCTACTCGCCCGAAGCCGGTGAGTTCGCTCGTCTCGCGCTTCCACGAACTGCCGCCCTCGATGCTTCTCGCGCTGCCACGCTGATCGACTACGACCGGAGATGGCGCTGGTGGCCGTGGTGATGCAGCGCCGGCGACGCGCCCGACGGCGCCGTCCTGGACAGCGGGCGCGTGGTCGGGGCGTGTCGCGCTGCGTACCGCCGACCCCCGAGACCAGACCAGCTGCGAGTATCGCTGGTGGTGGCCGACGAGCTCAGCGGCGAGGGCATCGGCTCGCGGGCTGCTCGAAGCGTCGTCGACGTCGCGCGCCGACCGCAGCATGTAGCGGAAGTCGACGGGCTCATGCTCGCCGACGACCCGGTAGTGCTCAAGCTGGTGCGCGCATCGGCTTCGCCGTGAAGTGGTTCCCGAAGATCCGGACTTCAGACTGGTGACCTGCCGTTGTGGGGTCACGCCGGCGCGCCGCCGCGTTCGATCGGCGTGGTGGTGTCCCTGGCGGTCGTGCGGTCGAGCGCGGCGCAGGCTCTTCGGTGCGCGACCACCGCCTTCCTGCGCTCGCGCTCCAGGGCAGCCGGCGTGGGAGCAGCGCGAGGATTCTCGCCGACGGTAGTGCTCACGCCGTTCTTCACCACGTACTCAACAGCGGCCACGGCCTTCAGGTCCTCCAGCGGATTGCCGCGCACGATCACGGGTTATGTTATGTTAATTACTTGGTGGGGTTATGTTATGTCATCCTTTATTGGCTCAGTTGTTATAGAGCCGATATTAGGCACTACCCAGTGAACCTCCTCGGTTTTCGCATTTATCGTGAAACGCTTTCGCATTTTCATCACACTTCACCTGCATGATGTCATTCCAATTAATTCTTCTGGCAACTTGGATCAAAAACCTTCGTATTTAGGTTACCTAATTGTTTGTAATGTGCCAATTTACCGAGTTCTCTTTTTCGCAGCTTCAAGATTCGATGCGGTTTGCTCAAACCCATTACATAAGTTTCAGAGCTCCCGTCAAGCGGCGATATTTATTCGCATTCAGTATAAAACAAAAATATTAGAATTCGCAGCAGTTTGCAATGTTGGCTCTTTTCGACCAAATCGATTAAAAACATCTGTTTTACGAGTATCAGTAGCACTCGATATTTGGAGTGCTCTCTAAATTTTTCCAACTTTTAAACAAATCCTTGAAGCGATATTTTTCTTCAATTCTTCCGCTATAAACAGCTCCAAAGTACGTCGTATCTCCATGCCCCAGCATCAAGTAACCTTAGAAACAGTTGATTAATTGTAAGCAAAAAAACATATCGTTCAAAAAAAAAATTTAAATATTACCTTTAATTTTGTAAATCTATTCATGAATCTAAAAGTTAATTTTAATGAAACGCAACTGCTATAATTTTTCCAATTGATTATTTTTGACAAAAAATTATATGTAAGTTTGGCATATTCAAAAAACAAGCCATATTTTTACAAAATAGTCATTTAATCCTTTGCATACAAACTTATTTAATATCGTTTTATTATCAATTTTCCTGTAACCATCGGAAATCGCTACAGTGTATTCACAAGAGATAAAAACAAAAAAAGCCTTTATCAACTGTAAACAAACAGATCAACCTCCAACTGTAGTTATTGACACTATATAAAATTCGATACTGTCAAGTACTAAAAAGACTTTTCTTTGACGGAAAAGTAAAGTACAGAGCGAAGGATTATGCCAAGATTGATAAAGAAAAAGTTCATTACTTTATATGATGAAGCCGAACTTTACTATAAAGATGTTGGAATTAAAATCTGGTATTATCGTCCTGAAGACTATAAAAAGACAGGTTTATGCGATGATAAAAATTATGCGGGTTTTATCACAATATCCAAAACTTAAACAAAGAGCCGCGAAGTAAGCCGGATTATATTCGTTTTAATTTCAAAACTAGAAAAAGCTTTAATTTACAATTGCAGGACAGAGACGAGGTAAGTTAAGTAGAAGCTGCTATTCTAAAAGAAAATAAATTTGGGTTTATTTTCAAAGATCCATTGGTTTTTACAACAGCAGCTGATGTGGATGATCCCTGAATACTACTTTCAACGATAAATTAGAAATTTATTGCAAAAGGAGCCATTACCGGTTTAACCAATATGGTTTATCCCAACGTTCCTACTCCGCTTGGCATTGCATTTGCCTATTTCCCAATAAGTCAGGAAAAAAGCATTCCGGTATTATTATCCTAGTTATAATGATTCGAATACAAGAAGGCTTGTCTTTGCAGAATATGGGATATTATTTTGCTTTAAGCGATGATTTATACATTTAACTGTTTTAGGAGATTATATACCAATGGTAGTTACCATAAATTGAATCTGCATTATGCCACAAATATTGAGTATTGGGGAATGTCAACATTCGTTTTGAAATATCAATAAACAAGTGGACGAGGTTATCCTGGTATACCAAACAAGGTATTTACTCATCAGCTTCAGTGGACACATTCAAAAGACACTAAATAGATCCTAATTCAAGTTTTCTGCTTCCCGTGAATATGGGTAGCAGTAGAAATTCTTTAAAGCGATCTCTTAATCAGGCCAACATTAGGATCTAACTAAAATAATACATTAAGTTCTTCTGTCTTATAATTAAAACGTTTAATACAGTTCACAGAGCTGGTATATCGCTATCATTTACATGAACAAAATACACAACAGGAAGCGATGCCGATGACGTTGCCGGCTTTACAGCTGATGTTGGCCGTGTATCCTTTTGTTGGAAAAGATGGCATTAAAAGGTCTTATAAAAACATGGACCTCCAATATCGTTTAACAATAAACCATTTTAATACTACTGATTCTTTGTTCTTTAAACCACAAATGTTCACGAGACGCCAAATAGGTATGCAGCATACAATACCGATTCGTTCCAATTTTAAAGTATTTAAATATTTTAGTGCGCGGCATGTACCAATATCAGGAAACCTCGGTTAATCAAACCATTGAAAAAAATTATGATGTAGAATCAAAATAAGGTTATTGATAAAGTTGAAATGGTTTTGATGCTTTTAGAACCTACAATTTTCACGCAGACTGGGAACAACTCTATATATGGTACTTTTTAATTTTGGAGATGATCAAAAAAATACAGTCTATTCGTCACGTTATGCGTCCAACTGTTACCTACGCTTATACACGAGTTTGGAATATTTACGATACTTACGCAGTAGATGCTTCAGGGAAGAACCTTTACTGAATATAGGCATTGCAAACGGAATTTTTGGAGCACCGGGAAAAGACAAATTATAACATTGTAACTTGCCCTGAGCAATATCTTTGAAGCCAAAGTAAGAGACAAAGACAAGCACAAAACAGAGACGAAGAAAGATAATGCTGCTAAACAACTTAAAACTTTGGTTACGCAAGCTTTATGATTTTTAATGCAAATGGCAAAGAAACTTTAGCCTGGCAGCCCGTTCTTGTAAGTGGAGGAACACGATTTGACAACAAAATGAACATGAATTTTGGCGCGAAACATCAATCCTTATGCTACTTGACAATTTCAGGCAAAAAAATCGATATGTTTAATATTGATAATGGCAGAAGTATTTTTAGAATCACAAGTGCTAATGTTTATCTTAAATTATTCATTTCTAATAAAGGAAGCGGAAAAGAAGAAAACAAGCAAAGCGAGCAGAATGGTGGTCGTCGGGTCATTTATTTTGAAACGAATGCGGACTTCAAATAAACAACCGGAAACAGTACATTGCAAATAAAAAGATGATGAAGATGATGTTATTACCGAATTTTTTAAAGCAAAACTCCATGGGACATGACATTGGCTTACTCTTAACCTATAGCAATCTAAATCGTGAAAATCGAATAAGCGGAAACTCAATAGTGGTATTTGCTGATCTGGATATACTCCAAAATGAAAGGCGGGGTTTCTACCGGTTTCGATTTTTTTGTACAAAGGGCGTTACTTTACCCAATTTGGTTTTGAAAGAGATTTGTTGAGCTGGAGAATGGCTTTAACTAGTTCTACCGCTTCGTAAAACTGGAACTTGAAATTCTTTATCAAAATAATGCAAATGTTAGCGATATTAAATAAAACAAAGATACTTCTAAATAGATAAATAACTCGAAATAAAAAATAATTTGGTATAAAAAATCAGTCTTTACTGAAAAAGCGCCTGCTCCAATTGGCTCATATAGTGGAGCTGTATTGTGGAAACACACTTTATGGTTCCGGGCAAATTGCTATAAATCCTGCTAACGGAAAACTATTAAAACATGATGATGAGAAACAACCAGTTATGCAAACATTGCTGCTATTCTGAACTGCAGATATGACTTTAAAACATCATTAAAGCAACTATTTTCTCTATGGATATGAATAATTTTGCTGCAATTAATGCGATTTTACGGTACTTGTTTTTGACAAAAACCAGCTCCGACGCAGCAAAACACCAACGGTTGTTTGTTTGCCAAAAAATGCAAATGTTGAGATTTCTATAATTGCTGTGCAATAACATTAATAATAATTGTGCCGTTGCTTCATACGTGGCCAGCGGCACATTATGCACATCACTTATACCGAAGCAGCATATTAATATCTACTTCCATAGACATGGTTTGCTAGTGGGTCTTTAAAAAAGAAAAGTACCTTAATCTACCCTTCTGCCACTTTCGCAGCTATCTGAGCATCTCCTCCTCAAACCAGCCAAATTAACCACCTTAAAGCCTGATTTTCAGCATTTTTCCCAATGATCCTCTCGCAATAAGTTAACTCTTCATTTTCTAAAACAGTTCTATTTTAATTAAAGACTTGAACAGTGTATTTACTTTTATCATGGGCGATAATTGCAATTGTTATACGTCTTTCATAAATTAACAATACAGTTAATATCAAAGCTAAGTAAATAAAAATATCTTACTTTTAAAACCATTGAACATCAAATCTTAACAGAAAAACTTTCAAAAAACAGAACAGGATTTTGAATTATATTCCATAAAAAACCACTTTAGGATGAAACAGCTTGTATATCTTTTAAAAAACTTAGCAGCTATCTCTATAATTGCAATGCGATGGCATTAGTAACAATTATGTCAAAGCTCATTTGTTGCCAACGGCACAGTGCATCGCAAACACGATTGACATATAATATCAAGCTCATGAGCATGACTTGCAAGAGGATCCTTAAAAACTCATTGCATTTTGCCTTCTGCTACACGTGCTGCCAATTGCCATTCACCACCATTGGTCCTAAAACTTTTCTTTTTACCTTAAAACCAGCATTTACAGCTTTGCTTCCGGTAGTTCCAGTTGCGATCAGTTTAATATTTTCCTGAAGTAGAAGTGTTTTGTTTTTGTAAAAACTGAACCATATCTGCCCTTCTTCCAGTCGTGGGCTATTATAGCTATTTCCATAAATTTAATTACTGATTAGCAACATGGTAAGCAATAAGTCCATCAATAAGGCCTTCTAAACATTCCTAATTGAAGTTCATATTTCTCAAATGTTTCCTGTAATTCATGTTTAAATCGAAAGCAATTGAACCTACAAAATAAACCAAAACTCTTTACAGTTATCAATTTGTTTGATATAGTTTTTAACGAAGGATTTCATTGCCTTGAATGATTATCCACAAATTGCGTGTATTATGTTGATTAAAAACTTAGCAAAAGTGCCAGATACGCATTTGGATTTGGCTCTTTGTATAATTTATTTTTGATGAAATCAGGATCTAAATCATCTATTTGAATTCAACTGCCAATTCCTTAGGCATTTTATTGAAATAAGGTTTTTTCTGATTAATTCCTTTCCAAAAACATTTCCACTGCAATCATCCATGGCAATCTAACCTAATGACTGAACTTTTTGATGCCAATATTTTTCCATCAAAATAGCTGCAGTTGGAACCTATTATAAGATGCTCACAATTGCTTCTTCTCCTTTGGAGTCATTAGGACTCCTCAGTAGTTTCTCCTGAACATCAACATTGCATGGGAAAATGACCTGAAAGATTTCTTTAACAGTTTCATTCTCTCAAGTTCCACAACCTGCTCCGTAAAAGAACAAATGTGAAGCATTTTGTTTTGTAGTATATCAAAACGGTCATTTAATCGGGTAACGATTTAGGTCCATCAAGTTTGAATTAATCCTAAAGTTTGTGTGGTGAATATAATTATTTTCCATTATCATCAATCCAAATCCAATCGGCTTTAGTAGATCCACTATCAACTATTAATTTCATTTTATTTCATTTGGATTTAGTTTCTTTAGCTAAATGAAGAGTGTGTTTACATTAATTAAAGAAGTAACAAAATAAAGTCCCGTTACTTGAGATAACGGGATTTGAAAATATATAATATTATTTAAACCTGATATGAACAGACAAATCAATTAATTACTAGAGTATCATTATCATTATCATACCCGGATACAAATTAAAGTTGAATTTAAACCAATTCCTGCCAGTACATCAACAATTGAAGTTCTTTTATCAGAAATAAAATACCTAGAAACAACAGCATCTTCAGTATATCCTAAGATACCTTTTGATTGTAGTTTCTGAAGCTGTTTCCAAAACTCCAGGATTTCTTAGTATGAAGTTTCTTTGATACTTGCATTTTAAATCTACTACAGAAACGTTGAGCAGTAGGAACACGGAAAGACATTTCCAGTTAATTTTCCATTAGAAAGAAGGAATTACTTTCCAACAGCTCTGCAGCTCCTGTCAAGAAGGAGATAATATAATAAAGCTGCACGTCCCACCTCTCCAGTCTTTTCTGGAAGGTTCCATCAGCCGCAGTAGTTTAGTGGAGTCTTGGCGTGAACAGGTTGTCATAAGGTTCTTCAATTCCAGAAGTTGTCAGTAAATAACTCAGCTAAAGGAGCTAAACAGATTTGTCATACAAAGCGTTCAAACAACTAAGTCAGAAGCTTTCGCCAGTAGTGATTTCTACTCCCATTACAAACATTGGAACATATCCAGACAGAGACGAAATAATTACTAGCACCACCTTGATGTGTGTACCTAATTTGCAGTTTCAATGGTTGTGAAGAATACCGATTCATTCTGCAACTACGTCAACATCAACTTCGTTCCGATTTTGAGTCAGCCGATTCTTTCTGCAGTGCGATTCAGGATATTTCTTCCGTTTACATAAAGTTTTCCTTCTTTAACTTCAACAGTACCGTTGAAACGACCGTGAACTGAATAATTTAATAAGTAAGCCAAGTGATTGTACATCTAATGAATCGTTGATTGCTACTACTCTACATTATCTCTATTGAAAGACTATCTGAAAAACAATTCTTCCGATTTGGTTAAATCCGTTTATTCCTAATTTTACTTTTGACATTTTACTTAATTTTTGCTTTGTTTTTATTTACCTACTATAAAGTTGTAATTTTAGCCACAATAAAGTTCTTTCCTTTTAAAGTTTTATTTATTTGTTATGTGGACATTGAGATGTAGAACACTCTAATAATTCTATATGATTTTGAGATTTGCCCTTAATCCCCTGTATTAACGGGGGTTAAAGCTCTCTGTCACGTGAACCGACCGTGTAGTTGATGTGCCTTGGATTAAAGATTTGGGACTGCTTTACTAGACGCTGTAAACCCAGTAGAAGCAGTGGGGGAACCACCACGCTGCATGTCCTAAAAACCAAAATTTTTATCGTCATACTCAGGTAAATTAGCTTCAACGTAATCTTTTAAAATCAAATACATTTTTACCAATTTTATCGCCTTCAGCAATTACCACTATACTTGATGATTTTCCTGAAGCTTTACTTTTTTGAAAGTATCAGTAATCTTTCTAAACCTAAATCTTCTTCAGGAATAAGGATTTCTTCTAGGGCGCCAGCTCCAATTCCGGCGTCACAAGCAATGCCCTGCGTCTCTACCCATAACCTCTACAAAAAATAATGGGTTATGTGAACTTGCAGTATCTCCATTTATCAAATACAATCTACAACAGTATTTAAGGCAGTATCATACCCTAAAGTATGGCTTATTGCCAAAATATCATTATCGAATTACGGGAATCCCATTTACCGGGAAATCATATTCTGAATGCAAAATTAATCCTCCGGTAAAACTTCCGTCTCCTCCAATAACGACAGAGCATCAACTTGTATTTAAAAGATTCTCGTGGCTTTTTTCTGCCTCCGGGGTTCTGAACTCAACAAACGAGCCGATTTTGAGGATTAGTTCCCAGCCCTTTGTTACAATATTACACTTCGAGGACCCATTTCTTTGAAATCTCCTTCGATAATTCCCTGATACCCTCTATAAATTCCTATGCGTTCTCTATTATGATAAGCGCATGTTGAACAACTGATCATATGCGGCATTCATTACCAGTAGTCTCCTCCTGAAGTTTGGAACCTTCTTTTTATTGTTTTGGCATTATTTCATGCTTTGAAGTCTAAAGTAGCAAACATTAGCCACTTTTAGGGTTATGTTTATAATAAATTAATAAATATGTAAATTCAAACATCTCGGTTTTAATAAGTTTTTCGATAGTAAAAAATTAATTAAAATAATAAAAGCCACTTATTTTAATTAAATCCTTAAAATTAACAATACATAAATGAAGTGTTATAAAATTTTAAAGCTTTCTCATTTTCACTAAAAAATAATTAACCGCTAAATTTGGCATTAAAAAAAACCGGTATGAGAATAATGGTTTTATTAAAATCATATTTTAACCAAATTGTTTAAAAGTTAGTTATGCGGAATTAAACCTTCATTATTATTTTGTGGTGGCGGGTTTTTTTTCTCTCTTTTTTATCCTCTTTCTTTTTATTTTTATCAGCCTCTTTTTAGTTGTAAAGTTGACAAAACTCGGATTTTAGATTAAAATCTGTAAATCATCGTCGATTTTTTTATTGCTCTTTCTAATTTATGATCTTTGAATAGCTTGTTTACCAGCTCACTGAAAGTCTCAAAATCTACTTAATTACAATACCAACTCCTTGTGTATAACCAACTCCCTGCCCTATAATTGATATCATTTTCTTTATTAAACAAACGAAGGTTCATCGATCCGTCATCGTTTACACGATATAATATCTCAATATCACCCACAATTGCAGTAGATTACACCCTCAAACCGGAATTCCAGACTTGCCATTGATTGTAATCTTTTCATTTATCTGAGACGATATGTCGCCACAAACTGACCATGAGTTTCCTGCCCTAATATTTTTATCTGCAGTAATATAATTTAAGTGATATTAACCTTATCATTATCCAATTTTATAATACCCTCCTAATAAACTGGGACGCTGTGTCTGTAATGTCCCTGATAAATCCTGACTAAATCCATATCTCTCATAAAGGATACCAGTTAACAATAACTCCAATGCTTGTGTTTATTAACATATGTCTTTATCGTATAACTTATATTGTATCTCAGATTTAAGAACATACTAACAGATGGAAACTGAATATCAAAATTAGGTTACAGGACTGGTTAAATCTCCTCTTAAACCGATCACAACTTCTACAGGAACTTTTTTATTGAATGACGAAGTATTGTAATAAAACTCAGGAATTGCAGAGGTTCTGTAAATCACTTCCAGATTGAGCTGCGCTTCATCGGGTTTTCCTTCCCAAATGATGAACCACCTTTTAACGGCAAATTTTTTATCAATTAAACCACCGTATTTGAAATTATAGGTTCCTTCATATCCTGGAAATGTCCCACATATTAAATTTACCCAGCGTATTAATTTTAAATAATAAATTACCGTATCCTTTCCTTTCATCCCGTGACCGGAATTCCTGTCAGGATTACTTCAACTCGGCATCCGGCGTGATGTCAAAATCAAATTCTAATTCAAGACCATTATAATTTTTGGTCTTATTCGATAATGCATTTGCTAAATTGTATTCTTCTGGCGTAACAAATGTATCCAACTGCTTTATTCAGACACTTTACGTGATTTGTTGATGGATCTTTAACTCAGTACCTCTCCAATTTCATCTGATAACAACAACCTATGC